>VBHA01000081.1 GCA_005889495.1 Chloroflexota bacterium | reverse complement strand
CTAGTCCAGAAAAGCTGGCCGCGCTCGAACTCCATGCTCCACTCCCCCGCCCAAGCCGTCTCCGGTCCGGCGCTGATCCAGCTGCCCCGATAGCTGACCATCAGTTCGCCCTCGAACCGCAGGGACGCGATCGCGACCGGCGGGCCGGCGTAGCCGCTCCAGGCCGGGTTCCACGACTGGCACGACACCGCGATGGCCTCTGTGCCGACGATCAGGCGCAGGAGATCGAAATGGTGGATCGACATGTCGACGAGGAGTGGCTGAGTGTCGGTGTGATGCCTGCGTTTGGGGTTCGGCGGCGCCGCGTCGTTGCGCCGAAAATCGATGTTCACCCCGAACAGCTCGCCGAGCTCGCCCTCTTTGACCAGGCGGGCAACAGTCCTCACCGCGGGAAAGAACCGGTAGTTCTGGCTGACCATCAGGGTCAGGCCCCTGGCCTCCGCAAGGTCGACCAGCTCGTGCGCGCACTCCAGCGTCTCGGTGAACGGCTTCTCGACCAGAACGTGGAGGCCGGCCTCGAGCGCGAGCTTCGTGATGGGGGCGTGGCCGGGCAGCGTCGTCGTGTTCAGGACCGCATCCGCCGCGAACATCTCGAGCGCGGCGTCGAGCGAACCGAAGCATCGCTGTTTCGAAATCCCGACCTCGTTCTGGAGCAGGTCCAGGGCGAGTACGTCCGAATCGACGCACGCGACAAGCTCGACCTCCTCGACCTCGGGTATCACCAGGCGCGCCCAGTCGCGACCCCAGGCTCCCATCCCCACCTGCACGATGCGGAGCTTCGCCCGTGTCACCGAGAGAATGCTAGCCTTCGACTTCGATGCAGGCCCGCGTTGCGTGCCTCAGCCCGTATGACGAAGGCACGGTGCGCGGCATGTTCTCGAACCGCCACCGGGTGGAGGTCGTGCTCGTGCCAGCGCCGCCGGCTCAGCCCGAGGTGGCGGCCGCCTGCTCCGGCGCCGACCTCGTGATCGCGGACCGGCGGCACAAGCACCAGGTCGACCGTGAAGTCCTGAAGCAGATGAGGCGATGCCTGCTCATCCAGCAGGCCGCGGTCGGATTCGATTCGATCGACCACCGCGCCGCAGCGGAGTACGGCATCCCGGTCGCCAACGCGGCCGGCTACAACAAGGAATCCGTCGCCGACTGGACGGTGATGGCGATGATCGCGCTGGTCCGCCGCTCGTTCTGGTTGGACCGCCAGCTCCGCTCCGGCCACTGGCACGCCGAGGATCCGCTTCGTGGCCTCGAGACCATGGGCCACGAGCTGGGCGCGATGACCGTCGGCATCATCGGCATGGGCAACATCGGCTCGGCGGTCGCGAGCCGGCTTGCAGCCTTTGGCTCGCGGATCGTGTTCGCCGACGCGGTCCCCCGTACCTTCCCCGACGCGTTCCAGGTCGACCTCGAAACGCTCCTGCGGGAAAGCGACATCGTGTGCGTCCACGCACCACTTGACATCGATACGAGGGGTCTCCTCGGCAAACAAGCGTTGGGGCGGATGAAAAGAGGCTCGTTCCTGATCAACGCGGCCCGGGGCTCGATCGTGAGCGAGGCCGCGCTCGTCGACGCGCTGCGTTCGGGGCAGCTCGCGGGCGCCGCGCTCGACGTGTTCGAGGTCGAGCCGCTGCCCGCCGATTCGCCTTTGCGGTCGCTGGACAACGTCGTGCTCGCGCCGCATCGCGCCGGGGCGACGGTAGAGGCTGACGCGCGATTGATCGAGGTAGTCGGAGCAAATCTCATGCGGGTTCTCGACGGCAAGCCGCCCCTGCACGTGGTCAACGGCGTGGCCGCCGCGAGGGTGCGTTGAGCTCGCTTCTTCGCGAGCGCTGGAAGGGAGGCGAAGCGACCGTGGGCGCGTGGTGCACGATCCCGAGCTCGTGGACCGCCGAGGTGGCCGCGCGGTCGGGCCACGACTGGGTCTGCATCGACACCCAGCACGGCCTGATCGGCTACGACGTCATGCTCCCGATGCTGCAGGCCATCTCCGCGGGTGGCGTTCCATCCTTCGTGCGCGTGCCCTGGAACGAGCCGGGCTCGATCATGAAGGCGCTGGACGCGGGTGCGGGCGGAGTGATCGTTCCCATGGTCAATTCCGTCGAGGAGGCCAGGGCCGCGGTGGGCGCCTGCCGCTATCCGCCCGACGGTTTCAGGAGCATGGGACCGCTCCGGGCTCGGGAGGTCGACGGCGGCTGGCGCCTTCCTGTATGCGTGGTCATGATCGAGACGGTCGAGGCGGTCGCGCGCGCCGATGAGATTCTCGCCGTGCCTGGAATCGATGCCGTGTTCGTCGGCCCCAACGACCTGGCGGTATCGGCGGGACTCGACTCGAGCTACGAGGGTAAGGACCCGGAGCATCGACGGTTGATCGAGGCGATCTCGAGAGCCGCGCTCGGCCACGGTGTGGCCGCGGGGATCATGTGCGGGTCGCCCGAAGTTGCTGCGCAGTGGCACAAGGCCGGCTTTGTCATGCTCGGCCTGCAATCCGACACAAGGCTCCTTGCGGCGGCGAGTGAAGAGATCGCCGCGACGTCGAAGGGGCTGATCGGAAAGAGCTAGCCGGAGTCTTCCCGGACACCTGGTGCTTGATCGCCCTCGAGTGCAAGCGTCCTTGCCTCTGTAACCTATCGATCAACAGGTGATGAAGCTCTACGACGAACTCGCCGAATGGTGGCCGATCATGGCGGGTCCCGCCGAGTTTCGAGAAGAAGCGGTGTTCTTTGACCGCCTGTTGAGGGAGTCATCCAATCCTCGGCCGCGCACCGTGCTCGACCTTGGGTCTGGCAGCGGAAACAACGCCTTCCATCTCAAAGCCCACTTCGCGATGACCCTCGTGGACAGGTCGCCTCAGATGCTGGCGGTCAATCGGGCGGTGAATCCCGAGTGCGAGCACATTCAGGGCGACATACGGACCCTGCGGCTGGGCAGGACCTTCGATGCGGTCTTTGTTCACGATGCGGTCTGCCACATGACCACCGAATCGGATTTGCGGGCTGTCATGGAGACGGCGTTTGTTCACTGCCGGCCTGGAGGCGTGGCTCTATTCGTGCCAGACGAGCTCCGCGAAACCTTTGTTCCGAGCACAGACCACGGCGGCAGCGATCGAGAGGACCGGAGCCTGCGTTACGTGCAGTGGACGACAGATCCGGACCCGGCTGACACGGCGATCCTGGTCGACTTCGGCATCCTGCTCCGCGACGAGCACGGGACCGTGCAGGTCGTGCACGAACGCCAGACCCATGGCCTTTTCGCGCGGGCGGTGTGGCTGAGGCTGCTGCGGAAGGTCGGGTTCACGGCGTCGGTGGTGAGCGATGAGATCATCAGGGACCTGTTCCTCTGCCGGCGGCGAGCGTAGGCATGAGCTCATACAGCGTCCGGCGGTCGCGCATCCATGGCCGAGGACTGTTCGCGCGAACACCGTACATGCGCGGAGAGCTGGTCGGTGAATATCGAGGTCGGGTGATTGACGTGGCGTCGGAGGGCGAAACGTCAAGCGCCTGGAACGCCGATCCCGCGTACACGCTCCTGTTCGCCATCGATGATGAGCTCACGATCGATGCTGGAGTCAGGGGAAACAGCATCCGTTTCATGAATCACTCGTGCGACCCCAACTGCGAGACATATGTCGAGGGGGACAAGGTGTTCGTGCATGCGCGGCGACGCATTCGGCCGGGGGAAGAATTGACGTATGACTACAACCTTCGACCGGGCGAGCCCGCCGACAGCCCCGACGCGTACGCGTGCAAGTGTGGATCGAAGATGTGTCGCGGAACGATGATCGACGCCGAGCTGATCGAGTCGACGGGCGTTGCTGCTCAGACCAACAATTGAGATTCGTAATTCGCCCACTGGCACGCACGGCGCCGGGACACGAATGTCTTACGGCGGCTCGAGGCCGGCGGCGCGTGTGTAGGCACTAGAGAACGTCTGCGGATCGCCACCTGAGCTGAGTCGTGCCAGGACCCCACGCCAGCGTTCGATGCCGGAGTACATCGCGTCGACGTCGGCGCGAGTCATCTGATTGCGCTGCCCCCAGTGGACCGTCGCGCCCATCGTCTTGGCGTCTGACTCGAGCTGGTCGAGCAACGGGCCGATGCCCGACAGCTCGCGCAGACCGGCGACCTCGATGACGCAAGTCCGATCCCACTTCTGGATCCCAATCAGGGCCTCGGTCCGACCGGTGAAGCGCATCGAGGCGTAGCCGCCAAACGCCATTGGCTTGCCCGTGAGCTTGCCGTCGACGAGCTGATTCGTACGAGGGATGAGGCTCTCGTTGATGAAGCGGACCCCAAGGTCCGTGCCTGCGTCGAAGGCCACCTCGATCGAGTCGGCGTTGGTGATGCAATCCCGGTCGGAGTAATCCCAGCCGTCGAGCATCGCGTAGCTGATATCTTCGGCCGGCCTTTCGTCCGGGATATCGCCTTGGCCGAACTCCAGGAATGCCTCCATGATCGCGGGCAGCAGCCAAGCATGCCCCTCATCGACCAGGAAGTTGCAGACGTTGGCGACAAAGTCGCCCACGCTCATAGGGTCGGCCCGCGACAAATTCACCAGCTCGACAATGATCTCGTCGATTTCCCGGTTGGCGCGAATGCCGACGAATGGAACCAACCTCGCGGCCGGCGCGAGGTCGCGAAGCAAGCCGAGGCATACTGCGAACGGCTCCGCAAAATCGGCGTGCGACCTGCAGATGACGGTGTACAGGTCGCCAGGCTTGTGGTCGATCGAAGGGTTGACGCCCGCCCCGGCGCCGGCGCGCTGCGCACGACCTCGCCATGAGGCGGGTAGTGGGTCGCGCGCCGGGATAGCAACCGCCTGAGAGACCCAGCAACTGTGTCTGCGGTCCTTGAAACGAGGCAACGGATTAACGACGACCTGAAGGAAGCGCTTGCTGAAGAGGGGGCTGTTCGGGTCGAGCAGCTCGCGCTGCACCTCGTCCCACTCCCGGCGATGCCTGGTCTGGCGACGGCCGTACTGCCTGACGACCTTGAGCACGACCGAGTAGATGATCCCGAGGCGGCCGACCGAAACCAGGCACGCGTTGAGGGCATCGTCGTCCTGGATGATCTCGAGCGGCCCGAGCACTTGCGCGAGCTTGCCGGCGTCCGACATTGGGGCAGGAACGCGAGCGGAGAACCTGGCGCGTTCGACCCAGAATTGGCGGCCACCGGCGCCGACGAGGTGGACCGCCTGGATCATGTCGGCGATCGGTGGATGGTTGAGATCGCCACCGTGAGTCGACGTCGTGGCCGCGCCGACGATGGTCTGGCCGCCTGCGCCTCCCAGTGTCGGTGGAGCCCAAGAGCCTCCCAGAGCCGGGATGTCGAGCGAATCAGTCGGAAAGGGCCATGCCGGATCCTGGCGGTCGAGGCGCGAGTAGAGTTCGTAGATCCGCGTGCCGGCCTCCACGTGGTAGAGGTTGTAAGCGCCTTCATCCCACTGACCGTCGGTGGCGGGCGATTGGCCGACGAGGTCGGCTCGGACGGCGGTTCGCAGGCAGCTCGGGATCACGTCGTAGAGGGTGCGATTGAGCCCGTGGGTTTCGACGATCGCACCTGGGAACCCCGGCTCTGCCACCGCGTCCGACAGCGCCCAGTGGCTCCCGCAGGGGCGGATCGCGACACCGGCCGCCTGATCCGCGCCCGCGACGATCTGCACAAGGTCCCGCAGGCTTTCGGGGTAATAGCGCAGGCCTATGCCGGCGGGGATGAACACCGGATCGAGGCGGTCGTCGTGCTTTCGCGTCCATGCGACGCTGTCAGGTGGTCGCACGTCCTAGAGCGCGCCAGCGCGTCGTCGGCCCAGGCCTCGTGACGGCGCCCGTCTGGCCCACGCGATCAGGACGCGCGCGTTGCTGGTGCTGGTAAGGGCCCTGACGACCAGCACCTGTCCCGTCAAGAATCCCGGTGCGACCGGAACTTTCTCTCTCCGAACTCGGCGGCAAAGAATGCGAGCGCCCCGAGCACGACCGCGACCAGGGAGATGCTGTTCGAATCGGTGATCACGGCCGGGAGCAGAGAAATGAGAACCCCGGCGGCCAGGGCATTCACGAATTCGACGGTCTGCAGTGCTCCGCCGGTCACGAAGGACTTGTGCGCCGTTGTCCACCTGCCTGGCCTTGGTTGTGCCGAAAATGGGAGGTGCGCGGCAAGGCCTTCGTCCTGGTTGACAAAGAACTGCTCGATTCCGCGGATCTTCGCTTCGTATTCGTCAGCGGTCAGGTTCCGGTGGATCAGCCTGGATCTCGTGATCAGGCCGAGCAGCAGGATCGTGCCGACAGCGAAAGCGGCGACTCGGAGGTCGGGCCGCACGGCGACGAGGACCACCACCAGTGCGGCGCTGTAGATCAGGAACCACTCCGCTCGCCTCTCTCCGCGCTCCTCGTTTCTCAGCAGCGACTCGGCGAGATGCCTGTACTCCTCGATCAGGAGCTGGGCTGACGTCACAGAACGAGGGCCTGATTGCAGCAGCTCTTCCCTCTCCGGGCCCATAGGGGTCATCTCCGAGGCTGGACCAGTTGCAAGCCGGCGGTCATGTGCAGGTGCTGTAGCCCGGAGGCGGCTGGAAAACCTTGACCGTCAAACTGTTCCAGGTCACCTCTACGCCGGCGGTCGTCCCGGCGGCGTGCCCCGGATCCGATCCTCGACCGCCAGGAAAGGTGATGGGGCCACCCGTGAAGCCACCAATGTCGACGGTCGTGACCACTTTGTCGGGTCCGTTGGTCATCCGCTGCGTGGTGTCGCCAAAGACCTTTCCGGTGGCCGGGGTGCTCCAGGCGAACGAGCCGCCGCCCGCGATCACGCTCTCGATCCGGCCACCCAGGGGCGCCTGGTACAGCACATTCGTGGTCTCACCGGAGACCGTGGTGGTGTCCCCTGTGAGCTCGGCGGCCCTCATGCCGATCGAAGCAGTCACGGCGTGTTGGGTGACAGTGGTCGTCACCGTGAGGCCCACCTGGAGCGGGCTCGGTCCGTTGAACACGTTACCGCCCTGCCAGAAGTCGGAGTCACCGGCGATGAGAGCGGGGATGAAACTCGTCGTCTTTCCGAATGTGTTGCTGGAGACGGCCGACTCGATGCAAAGCGGAATGCTTGGCTGGAGCACCGCGATGCTGCCGTAGTCCGTGCCACTCCAGTTCAGACGGATGGCTTTGCTCTGGGATGTCAGCTGCACGCCATTGGCCCCGAACGGCACCGTGACCTGGAAGGCTGTGTTCATGATCAGCTTCGAGGTGACGTCGACGCGGGAGCCGTTTGTGCTCTCGAGGTAGACCTTGATCCCGGGTGTGGTGTCAAAGTCGTAGCCGAAGAAGTCCACGTGGTCAGGTCGGTTGCTTTTGACGAGATTGACGTCCACGCTGGATGGAACCGGCTGGCAGAACGTCGGGTGGCGAGTCGGCACGGGCTGGCCAAGGACGTGCGCCTTGATGGCCTGGAGGTGCTCGATGACCCGGGTGCTCAGAAAATCGACGATGCCGCACTGGAAGTTGGCGATCGTCACCGCCACGGTGCGGTCCAACAGGTTCTGAACCTCGTTGCGAATCGTCGATTGCGCCTGGTCGGTTAGCTGCGCGACTGTGTTCTGAAGCACGGCCTGCCATTGGGAGGATTGGTTTGTTATCTGCGCGATCGCGCCGTCGATTGCAGCCGCCGCCCTCTGCGTTGGGGTGTTGGTGTCGACAAGATCGCAGGCGGCCATTGTGACCATCACGGTGACGCACATCGACGCGGCGACCCCTGTTCGTATCGCCAGACCCCGGGCGCGCCCGAGGGAACGCGGCCCCGTCACAGATAAGTGCACCGATTTGTTCTCCCTGAATGTCGCGCTGTCGGCACACCCGTAAATCCAGACGGGATACCCGCCCCCGTGGGCAAGATCCGGCAACCGGTGGCCTAGAACGAATCGACAGTCGCCGAGTGGCTTTGCCATGATCGGCTTCGACGCCGCGGCTGTCAAGTGTGTCGATGGCCGTCACTTGACAACTCGAGGTTGAAGCCTACGTTACGTAGGGCCAGTTCTCAGTGATGATGGCTAGAGCGCAGCTGGTTGGATTGAGGCTTGGGAGCGGGACAAGCGCTGAGCCGCGCGTCTTCGCCTCGTTGATGCTGCAGATTGGGTCGAGGTTGCCGAGGCCGACATCGTGAAACTGCGTCCCGCCGCTGCGAATGAAGTTCGCGAGCCTGGGCGTCTGCGGTTGGAACATGGCGAGGCTGTCGTCGACGTACATGTTGGTGGTTGGGAAGTCTGAGTTCACTATCACGACATTGAATGAACTGCACGTGACCCGTTCCCGAAACACGGTCCACACATAGGGCGCGTCATAGCCAAGCAGTCCGAAAGCCACCAGCCTCGCCTCAGTGGAAAGGCGCGAACCGGTTATATACGAGACGACGACGGCGTCGCCGGCCGGGCTCAGCGTCAAATCCAGGTCTCCGAAAAGGTCTGACTGGCTTCCGAGATAGGGCTCCGCCGGGTCGAATTGACCGTTTCCGCTCGGAGTGAAACCTTCACTGACTTCGAAACCCTTTTCGACCTGCTGACCCTGGTCAAAGCTGGTTATGTGTCCATCCTTGGAGCAGGTGACGTGGAGTGCCGGAACATGGACGATTGCCCGATATTGCTTCGATGCCACGAACTGCGTCCAGCCACTGTTGTCAAACGAATCCGGCGGCACCACGTTGGCTGATCCGATCAGGCCGTCGCAGGCCAGGCCCGCGTTGGTTTCAGCTGTCGGTAGGTTGAACTGCAGGTCCGCCTGACAGCCGCTCTTGTCGAAGGTGTGTATGTAGCGGACGATCTTGAAGTCGGGCGAAGTGAAGCTCATGGCCTGTCCGGGCGGGCCAGGCAGTGGATTTGGGGCCTGGCCCATCACGACCTGCACCTGGCTGCTCGAATGCTGAGTCCCCGAGCTGTCTGTATAGGTTGCCGCGACGACGTCCGTTCCGCCACTGGTGACATCGTTCAAAAGGCCGAAACCGGCCTGTCCCGAAGCATCCGTGGTACCCGCGCCGGTACGCCCAGCGTGCGGGCCCGAAACCACAGAGAAGGTCACGGCGATTCCCGGGACCGGAATTCCGCCTGAGTCCGCCAGGGTTGCTGTGACGGCGGCTGTCACACCGCTGTCGACCATCTGGGTGGCCGGCGCAAGGGTGATGGTCGGCGCGACGGCCACACCCGTCGGTATGAACGGACAACTGCCGTCCGCCGACGTGACCTTTTCAATTTCGTCGGACTGCGTCGCGTAAAGGCACTTGTCCGGCCCGACCGCAACAAAGTCACCGCGGTTTCCGCCGCTGACGATGGGTGTGATCGTCACCGGGTTGGACGAGAAGTCGACCAGGTCGATGGTTCCATCGGTCGTGAAAGCATTGCTATTGTTGGTGTTCACCACGAGCTGAGTGATTGGCCGGCCCTGCTCGGGGGCCAAGAGCGCGATGCCATCACCTCGGGTGACGTCGGCGATCACAGTTGGCGTCCCGGGCGTCGGGTCGGACGTTCCGGTAATGCGGTAGATCGGTCCTCCACCCGTGCCGAAAAGCGTTCCGTCGGGCGCGAAGGTGAGGCCATCGACCGCAACGTTCGACGCGAACAGCGTCGGCGTGACCGGCTGGCCCTGATAGCCGCTGAGACGCTGCACGGTCCCGCAGGAGGAGATGAAGAGGTCATTCGTCAGCGGATCGACAGCGACGGCATTGGGACCGCAAAGCCCGGTCGCGACCGTACCGATGATGCTCCCCGTGAGTGGATCCAGCTGCTTTACGTCACCCTGCGACTGTCGAGCAACGAAGAGGCGGCCGCCCCTGTCGAAGGCAAGGCCGGTCACCCGGAACCCGACATTGCTGAGCATGGAGCTCTCGAATGTGCCGCCGGTGGGTGGAAACTTGTAGACGTTTCCAGACAGGTAGCCGGTCGAATACAGGTTTCCTTGCGAATCGAAGGCGAGCCCGACGGGTCCGGGTCCGAAAGGCAGAAATGTGTCGAACCCCGTTGCGAAGTCGGACACCGCGTACCCAGTGCCGGCCACGCCGGCGGCACTGGCGTCCTTGACTGCTGGGGGGACGACACACAGCGTCAAGACGCATGCGGCGACCAACCCATAACGAGTGCCCCTTCCCAGAACCGACGTGTCGGCATCATACCTTCGGTCGGGCAATTGTCAATTGTCTCGACGATGGTTCGGGGCCGCTTTATCGGTACGCCAGGCGCGAAATCCGTCTCTTAAGCACTTCCGTGGAGAACTTCGTAATGGAGGAGAGCGTTGTCGGAGTCATCCCACCTGCGAATCTTGTGCAGCCGAAGTGTCACGTCCGGTTTGCCGACGAAAGCAGGCACCCCCTCACCCAAGAGGAGGTTGCCAATCATCAGGTGGATCTCGTCAATCAGGCCATGCGCCAGCAGATCGTTCCAGAGGGTCCTGCTGCCCGTGATGAGGATGTCCTTGCCGGTCTGGCGTTTGAGCTCGGCGATCTGCTCGTAGGCGTCTGCACGCCTGATGATGCGGATTCCGGGCGGGTTTCCTGTCAGCGTGTCTGAGACGACGATGGTGCTGACGGCCTGGCCCGCCTTCGAGATCTCCTTCTGTTCGGCCGTGTACTCCCCCGAGTCGGGATTCTCGGTGACCTTCGGCCAAAAGCTCTGGAACAGCTCGTAGGAAACACGGCCGACGAGATGCACGTCGGTCGCACGCAGCAGACCGGCGTTATAGGTGTCGAAGACTTTGCCCATCATCGGAAACATGACCGAGACATCGTTGCCTGGCCCGGTGTGATACCCATCGAGCGAGATGACGTTGAAGACAATGATCTTGCGCATGGGCGGTTCTCCTCAGTTGGGTCGTAAGGTAGCGTGGTCGGAACTCAACGTTCAGTGCAGCTCGACAATGTCTGGTCGCTAAGAGCCTTTCCTAGAGCGACGCCGCATGGCGTCGACGCGTGACACGAAAGCTTCCGGCGTTTGGATTGGAATCCCACGCCACGGCGACATTGAAAGGAGATGCTCGTCGGAGCTGATGATCACGAACGCACCCACTGTCTCCGCGAGCTCAAGGACGCGGTTGTCCTCCCAGTCCTCGCATTCACTTATGCGCACATCAGGCTCGACCACACCACCCGCCCTGCTGGTTACACCGCGCAGAAACGCGCTGTAGGCGGCTGCCTCCCGGCCGGTGAAGCTGAAAGCGCGACGGAGGACGCGCGCCGTGCCTTCGACCAGGTGCTTGCTGAGCCAGAGCTCGAATTCCAAACCTTCGTTCAGAATCGCCAGAGTCATGGCCGAAGCCTCGCCGCGGACCGGCGGCGGAGTCTCCCAGCGCTCCGGATCGGGTTCGGCTACCACAGCGTCCACTAGCACGTTGATGTCCACCACGATTGGGACACGACGTGGCGTCACCACGTTCAGGAATGTTGTTTTGTCGTCTTCCGGTTAAGACTCGACCGGACCGCGTCCCGCCGCTGATGTGCGCTTGTAACCCCGGCGGCGGCGGCCCGCTTTAGCCCGACCTCACGGACCCGTTCGAAAAGCTCCCAGTTCTCAACAGCCTCCATCCGGTCCATTGCTTTCCGGACGAACTCGGTGGGACTCCCGTTCGCGAGACGCTCGACCATACGGTCAAATCGGGGCGCCTCGTCTGGGCGGAGGGAGAAACTTCGACTCACTGCTGTTCGGCTCATGGTTGGCAACCGTTGCTAACATACCACATTCTGGGTCGAATCAACGGCCGCGGAAACGTGGTTTGCGCTTGCCTACGAATCCAGCATGGAACTCCCTGAAGTCGTTCGCGCTCATCAACAGCGACTGCGTGAAGGCCTCCATCTCGATCGCGGTCGAGTAGTCGGACGATCCCGACCAGTTGAGCATCTGCTTGGTCATCGCGACGCCCCATGGAGCCAGAGACTTCAGCTGGTCGACGTACTCGATCACCGCGGAATCCAGCTGGCCGTCGTCGACCACCTTCGAGGCAAGGCCCCAGTCCAGTGCCTGCCGGCTGGTGATCTTGCCTCCGAGGAAGAGCGCTTCCGTGGCGCGGCCGAGGCCCACGATCCGCGGCAGCAGCCAGCAGATGCCCATGTCCCCGCCTGAGAGACCGACGCTGGTGAACAGAAAACGAAAGCTGGCCGACTCCGCCAGGACGCGGATGTCTGCGGCTGCCGCCAGAACCGCGCCCGCACCCGCCGCGACGCCGTTGACCGCCGCCACCACCGGCTGAGGCATCTCGCGCAGGTTGCGCACGCACTCGCCGGTCATGTGTGCGAACTCGTACACGTCGCGGGTGTCGCGCTTGAGCAGCTCGCCGATGATCTCGTCCACGTCGCCGCCGGAGCAGAAGCCGCGACCCTGGCCACGGATCACCATGACCTTGATCTCGTCCTCCCTCGTCTTCAACTCGCGCGTCAGGTCCCGGATCTCCGCGTAGACCTCGAACGTCAGCGAGTTGAGCCGCTCGGGGCGAGAGAACGTCACGGTGGCGACGCCATCGCGCTCCTCGTAGTCGAAGTGCAGTGGTCGATTCACGCGCGGCGGACCGCCACCGCGTCGATCTCGACCAGCGCGTCCCGGTCGAAGAGGGACTTGACCTCGACCAGCGTCGACGCCGGGTAATGACGGCCGAACACCTCTCGGTAGGCGGCTGCGATCGCGGACAGCTTCTGCTGGTAGGTGGCGAGGTCCGTCACGTAGTAGGTGAGCTTGACCGTGTCCTCGGGCTCACACCCGGCCGCCCGCAGGGCGGTGGCCACATTGCGCACGGCCCTCGCGAACTGCGCGACCACGTCGCCTCTTTCGACCACCTTTCCGGTGGGGTCGCTGCCGATCTGCCCACCGATCCAGACCGTGTCCCCGGCGACGGTCGCGTGGGAGAAACCTCGGGCGGGCGCGAGCTCAGGAGGATTGACGTTGCGCAACCGGTCCCCTCGCTGCATGAGGGTAGTATGTCGAGAAGACAGTTGACGCAAGCCGCACGATCGGCGCATGTCGACACCTTCACGCGGGACAACCTCCCTCCGCGTGACCAGTGGCCCGAGTTCCTGTTCACGCTCCCCGAGCTCGACTATCCACCGACCCTGAACTGCGCCGCTGAGCTCCTCGACCGCCCCGTCGAAGCCGGCAACGGGGCCAGGCGCTGCATCCTGACCGACGCTGACGAGTGGTCTTACGCCGACCTGCTGGCACGATCCAACCAGATTGCCCATGCGCTCGTCGGCGAGATGGGCCTGGTCCCTGGCAACCGGGTCCTCCTCCGCGGTCCGAACAACCCGTGGCTCGTGGCGAGCTGGTTCGGAGTCATCAAAGCCGGCGGCGTCGCGGTGACGACAATGCCCCTCCTCCGGCAGCGGGAGCTCGAGACGATGATCGACATCGCCGGCGTCACCATGGCCATCTGCGACCACCGATTCGTCGCCGACCTGGACGCGGCGGCGCCAGACGGGTTTCAGACCTTCACCTACGGCGGCTCGGACCAGGACGACCTCACGATGGTGGCGGCGGGGAAAAGGCCGCAGTTCAAGAACGTCGCGACCGCGGCGGACGACGTGTGCATGCTCGCCTTCACGTCCGGGACAACCGGCAAACCGAAGGCGACGATGCATTTCCACCGCGACGTCCTCGCCATCGCCGACACGTTCTCGCGCCATGTGCTGAGGCCGACCCCTGACGATCTCTTCGCCGCCAGCCCTCCCCTCGCCTTCACTTTCGGGCTGGGCCAGAACGTTGTCTTTCCACTGCGCGCGGGAGCTGCCGTGTACCTCCTGGAGCAGCCGACGCCTAAGGCCGTGCTCGAGGCCGTCGAGCGGCACATGATCTCGGTCCTCGCCACCGCCCCCACCGCCTATCGCGCGATGCTGCCCGACCTCCGCGCGGCAAACATCAAGTCGCTGCGAGCCTGCGTGTCCGCCGGCGAAACCCTGCCGAAGGCGACGTGGGAGGCGGTGCACGACGCCAGCGGCATCCGCATCATCGACGGCATCGGCTCGACCGAGATGCTGCACATCTTCATCTCCGCGGCCGGCGATGACATACGCCCGGGCAGCACGGGGCGCGCGATCCCGGGCTACGTCGCCGAGGTCCAGGACGCGGAAGGTGGGCCCGTTCCGGACGGCGAGCTGGGCAGGCTCGCTGTCAAGGGCCCGACAGGGTGCCGGTATCTCCGAGGCGACCGCCAGGCTACCTACGTCCAGGACGGCTGGAACATCACCGGCGACGTCTACGTGCGCGACGCCGGCGGCTATTACCGCTACCAGGCGCGCGCGGACGACATGATCATCAGCGCCGGCTACAACATCGCCGGCCCGGAGGTCGAGGAGGCGCTGCTGCGCCATCCCGCAGTCGCGGAGGCGGCCGTCGTCGGCGTGCCCGACGAGCAGCGCGGCATGCTCGTGAAGGCGGTGGTCGTGCTCCAGGATGGCGCGGACCTGGGGCCGGAGCCCGCGAAAACGCTGCAGGATTTCGTCAAGGGCCAGATCGCTCCCTACAAATACCCGCGCGTGATCGAGTTTGCGAATGCGTTGCCCCGTACCGCGACCGGAAAGGTGCAGCGCTTCCGCCTGCGGGAGAATGCCGGCTGAACATCGCAATCATCGGAGGCGGACCTGCGGGTCTGTACCTGGCGACGCTGGCCAAGCTCCTGAACTCGAAACACAGGATCGAGGTGTGGGAGCGCAATGCGGCTGACGACACGTTCGGGTTCGGCGTCGTCTTCTCCGACGAGACGCTGAGCGGAATCGAGAACGCCGACTCCGCCTTCTACGAGCGACTCACCAGGAGCTTTGCCGTTTGGGACGACATCGACGTCCACTTCAAGCAGCAGGTGCTCACGTCCGGCGGCCACGGTTTCGCGGCCATCAGCCGGCAGCGCCTGCTCGCGATCCTGCGCGAGAGATGCGAGGAGTTCGGCGTGGACATTCGTTACCGCGAGCCGGCGCCGGAGCTCGAGGAGCTGCGGAGCTCGCACGACCTCGTCGTGGCGGCGGACGGCGTGAACAGCCTGACCCGCAACGGACGACCCGATGTATTCCAGCCCCAGGTCGACCTCCGGCACGCGCGCTACATCTGGCTGGGCACTCCGCTGGTATTCGACGCCTTCAAGTTCTTCATCGCCGAGACTGACATCGGGACCGTCCAGGCCCACGCGTATCCATACAGCGACTCGATGAGCACGTTCATCGTCGAGCTCGCTGAGGACACCTGGAAGCGCAGCGGCCAGGTGGATTCGGCCGAGCGCTCGTGGAAGCCGGGCGAAAGCGACGCGGCTGGGATCGAGCTCTGCGCCAGGGTGTTCAAGGACGACCTTCAGGATGCGCCGCTCGTCGGCAACAACAGCCGCTGGATCCGCTTTCCAACGGTACGGACGCGGTGCTGGCGTGACGGCAACGTCCTCCTCATTGGCGACGCGGCGCACACGGCGCACTTTTCGATCGGGTCCGGCACCAAGCTGGCGATGGAGGATGCGCTCGCGCTGGCGGCGTGCCTGCATGAGAACCCGAGCGTGGACAGCGCCCTGGCTGCGTACGAGACCGAGCGACGCCCGGTGGTCGAAAGCGCCCAACGCGCTGCGCAGGCCAGCCTCGAATGGTTCGAGAACATCGGGCAGTACACACACCAGGAGCCGCTTCAGTTTGCCTTCAACCTGCTGACGCGAAGCCGGCGCGTCACCTACTCCAACCTCAAGGTCCGGGACGCAGAGTTCGTGGAGCGCGTGGAGAGGTGGTTCAACCCCCACTCGCCCTCGGTGCCGCCGATGTTCGTGCCCATCCGCCTGCGCGACCTCGAGCTGTCCAACCGCGTGATCGTTTCGGCGATGGACATGTACAGCGCCGAGGACGGGCAGATCGGCGATTTCCATGTGGTGCACCTCGGGAGCAAGGCACTGGGTGGCGCGGCGCTGGTGATGACCGAGATGGTTTGCGTGTCGCGTGAAGGTCGCATCTCGCCCGGATGCGCCGGGATGTACAGGCCGGAGCACGAGACGGCCTTCAAGCGACTCGTCGACTTCGTCCACGATCACACTCCAGCGAAGATCGGCCTGCAGCTCGGCCATTCCGGGCGCAAAGGCTCGACCAGGCTCATGTGGGAGGGCATGGACGAGCCGCTCGAGTCAGGCAATTGGGACCTGGTCGCCCCCTCCGCTCTTCCTTATCTATCTGTGAGCCAGGTGCCTCGGGAGATGACGCGGGCGGACATGGATCTCATTTGCGAGGAGTTCGTGACGGCCACGCGGATGGCGGCGCGTGCCGGCTTCGACCTCCTCGAGCTGCATTGCGCGCACGGGTACCTGCTCGCGAGCTTCATCTCGCCGCTGACCAACCGCCGCAAGGACGACTACGGCGGCAGCCTGGAGAACCGCCTTCGATATCCCCTCGAAGTGTTCGACGCAATCCGCGCCGAGTGGCCCGCGGGCAGACCGATGACCGTGCGCCTGTCGGCGACCGACTGGTACGAGGGCGGGCTCAGCGCCGAAGACTCGGTCGAGGTCGCGCGCGAATTCGCAGCCCACGGCGTCGACGCGCTCGACGTGTCGACCGGCCAGACGGTCGCGGAGGAGCAGCCGAGCTTCGGTCGGAGCTACCAGACGCCCTTCTCGGACCGCATCCGAAACCAGGCAGGAGTGAAGACCATCGCCGTGGGCGCGATCAGCAGCTACGACGACGTGAACACCATCATCCTGGCCGGCCGCGCCGACATGTGCGCACTCGGGCGGGCGCACCTCTACGACCCATTCTGGACGCTGCACGCGGCGGCCGAGCAGGACGTGGCGATGCCCTGGCCGGTGCAGTTTCAGCGCGGGAGCCGCAAGCCACCGTCGGGCCGGACCGACGGGCCTCGGCCTCGCCTGGAGCTCATCCGCGAGGGATCGCGTGGCGGCCACCGGCGGTGGCGGGCTCAGACCGGCGAGTAGCTGTACCCCAGGAGGTCTCGGTCGCTTTCTAGAGCGGATTCCTGGAGGCTGGGAATTCGTCCAGGCAACTGCCCGCGTGCGATCAGACTTCGCGCTCAGCCAGCTCTGGCGGGACCGGCCCTGGCCGGGCCTGGATCCGATGGATCGCCGCGGCGAGCGTCGCGCCGATCAGCGGGCCCACGAGGTAGATCCACAGGTCCGACCATGTTCCGTGCCCGAAGAGGGCCTCTCGCAACGTGGCGCCGAAAGCCACCGCCGGATTGAACGCACCGCCTGAGATCGGCCCTGCCACGAAGGCGCCGCAGGCAACGGTGAAGCCGATCGCAAGGCCGTAATACGAATTGCCGGCCGTCTCCCTGGTCGCCGCGACATTCATGACCACGAGCGCCAGCGCGGTCGTGAACAGCACCTCGGCCGTCAGAGCCGAATACCAATAGACACCAGGGCCGGGGTGGATTCCGCCGTTGGCCCCGCTGATCAAGAAGGCGACCGCGAAGGCGAGGCTGCCCGCAATGAGCTGCGTCACGCAGTACAGCCCGAAAATGGCGGGTGTGATCACGCCTCGCAGCAACAGCCCGAAAGAGACGGCCGGGTTGTAGTGGGCGCCTGATACGTGGCCACCCATGTACACCATCGCCGCCAACGCCAGGCCGATGACCAGGGGAGCGAGTGGGCCCGTCGGGCCGGACAGGGCGATCACGCTAAGGAAGACGAAGGTCCCGCCGAACTCGGTCAACAGCTTGGCTGGCACTGAGCAGGGAGGTTAGCTGAACATCGCGTGCCCGGGGCGCGCACGGGCAACCGCGACGCAACCGAGCGCCACACTCGAATTTTCCGGAAAAACCCCGCCTCAGCCCCACCCACCGGCCGAATTTTCCGGAAAATGCCGTCGACGTCAGCGGTTTAAGAGGCGGTCACGGTTGTGTTCGTGGTGATGAACTGCGCGGTGCACGTCTTCACCATCAGCGGGTCCGGCTGTGGCCCTCCAGGGGTTGGCATCATGGCCGGCGACTGCACGTTGAACATCGCCTGGAAGGTCTGGCCCTTCAGCAAGACGGGCTTGCCGTTCGGAGTCGTCGCGGTCAGGTTCGACGGCGCCAGGACGATCTGAATGGCTCCCGTGCCAGGGGTCACGTACGGCGGCGAGGTGTACATCAGCGGGCCCTGGATGGACGGTGGCAGCTCGTCGCCCTGAAGGCAAGCCGCCGAGCCGGCGATGAGCACGTCGGTGCTGGAGCCGGTCAGAGGCACGGGTGCAGCGAGCTGGGGCACGACCGCGGGCGGAGGCACGGTGATCTGGATCTGGTCGCCGGTCTTGATGACGAAGTCGCCCATGCCGCGCAGCCCAGGCGCTAGCCGGGCTCCGGAGCCGCCGGCGAGTCGCCGTCAGCCGGAGGCGGTTCTTCCGCGGGTGGCTCCGCCTCGGGTGCCGCCGGCACAACAGGGCGCCTGCGTGGCGCCGGCGCCGGCGCCGATGACACCACCTCAACCCGATGTGCCAGGTGCGCGGGCTTGGCGACCGCGACAAGCGCGTCCAGCTTGGCGGCGTCGACAGTTGACGGATCAGACACCGCCACCCTCACGACCATGTCAAAGCCGCTCGACCCCGGGAGTGGAGCGCCGCTGGTCGCCGACCAGACCGTGGCCCCGTGCTCGAGGACCACCACCTTGCCTCCGCTGAAGATCTGCACGTGCGCGGCCAACCCCTTCGAGGTCCCACGCATCCGGTAGAGCTCACTCGCGCTCGCCACGAACGCTCGCCTGCGCTCGACCGGCCAGGTCTCGTCGGCGACGAGACCCATCCACGTGGCGAGCCAGTCGAGAAAGTCGGCCGGTGCGAGTCCGGGATCGAGATAGGCGTCGAAGTTGTCGATCGAGCTGAAGATTGGCGCCAGCACATCGTCCAGGCCGGAAAGCCAGGCAAGGGCCAGCTGGTCCTCCTGGTACAGCGCCGGCAGGTATCCGCCCAGCGGGTGGGGACTGACCAGCGACTTCACGGCCGCGCGGCCGTGGCCGTTGCCGTTCAGTGCGCCGTGGCCGTTGCTCGCGACCTGGATCATGCGCCCTCGACCAGGACCTGGTGGTCGTACGAGAAGAGGAGCGAGTGTGCATCCAACGGCATGGCCTGCACAGGCTGTCCGCGCTGGCCGGTGATCGGATCGGCGCCGAACAGGCGCAGGTCCTGGATCAGCTCGACACCTTTGACTGCTTGAACCACGGCGTAGACCTCGCCGAGATTGACCGGCCTGCCGAACGGCCAGCCGGTGCCCTGGTTGCCTCCGCTGATCGGGTGGAAGTACGCGTACAGCGCGTCGAGAACCGCCTCCTGCAAGCGCACCGGGCTGACCTTGGACTGTGCCCGGATCCTCGCCACGATCGTCAGACCGTTGTAGCGCGGTGGCTCGACCACGACCCGGACGCCGATCACGCGACATTCGTCCAGCCGGCGCCCGATCTTGGCAAGTGTCTCGTCCGCCGGCTTGAGCTGCTCGAATCGAAGCCTGCCGGCACCGGCCGCAGCCGCGGGCACGACGAGCACCCGAATCGAGCCGGCTTCGGCTCCCTCGCCCGCCGCCACGCAGTGGACGCGGGCAATCTCCGGCGCGGCCTCACGGGCGAGGAACTCGTAGTCCTCCTTCGTGACCGCGCGCCCGAGTGTCCGGAGAAGGATCGGGCCTCGGAGCTTGGCGTTTTCGATGTCCTCGCCGTCGACGCCGCCCGCGGCGGCTCGTCTGTTTTCCACGGTGGCGACGAACGGGATCGACGATTTCAGGGTCGTGATGGTGCCCCTGGCCACGTTGCCGCGACGGCCGCCCCCTGTTGCATAGGAGCGCACCCGCAGCTGCGTGCCCTTCGCCGGAGTCGCGCCGTAGCTGACCAGGCTGCCCTCAGGCTCCCGCACCGCAGGTCCGAGCTGAATCTCGCCCGACACCGGATCGAAGACGAAGTGATTGTCGTCAGGCGAGCTGGAGCTGAAATGGGAGACGAGGCTCCACTCCTGCCATCCGTCCGCGCTCGAGACCTCGACGACAAACGGCGTCTCGCTTGGCACCACGGGCTGCCGCTTGAGCTGGAAACGCTGGCCCGCCACCCCCTCAGAGCTGCCAATCACTTCCGCGTCGACGAGCTCCGCGTTCACCGCGTCGACCGTGCCGCCGATCGTGACCGCGGTCAGAGACCGGACCATGGGCGAGGCTCCGTATGCGGGTTGATCGGCAGCCGACTCGGTGACTCGGGCGCGAAGCCAGCCCGCGCGCTGCGCCTCGATGACCGACACAGCGTGGCTGCGCGGTACGTGGAGCACGATGTCGCCGTCGCGGTTCAGCCCTCCGGTGCCGTCCGATTGCAGCTCGCAGGCCGTCCATCCATCGCCGCTCCACGCCTCCCAGACCAGGGGAGGGTTGTTCGGGTCGACGCCCACGCCCTCGATCCGGCAGGACAGCCGAAGCGACACCGCACAGCCGGGCACCGCGTCGCCGAGACCGACTAGCAGGGCGTCCCCGGGGACGGGCACCCTGCTGAAGCACGTGAAGCCTTCGCCGCGCTCGAGAGCGTCGCGTCGCCAGACCGGGCTCGCGCTGGTCCCGTTCGCGATCGTCGCCACGTCCTGCAGGGAGCAAGGCACGATGTCGAGCGGCTCGGCCGTTGTGAAGTTGATCGAGTCGTCGGTCTCCGTGCGACGCGTCGACACCGTCGTCCCCAGCGGGATCCGCACCGTCTCGGCAAGCGTCCCGGAGAGCCAGAACGTGATGGGCGCACGGGCGGCGGTGGGCGGAAACAGCCGGACGCCGATGAGCTCCAGGAACTTGACGTAGTTGCGATCGGGAATGCGGTTGAGGCGGAAGATCACCTGCTCGGTCATCCATGCGAACAGCTCGATCAGAGTCACGCCCGGGTCGTGGACGTTGTGGTCGGTCCACCTTGGAACCTTCTGCTGGACCATCCGCTTGCTCTCGTTGACGAGGTCCTGGAATCGGCGATCGTCGAGGTTCGGGATCGGGAGCGCCATGACTATTCCTCCGCCGGAAGTGTGTAGAAGGGAAAGACCAGGTTGCGTGGGTCGTTTGTGTCGCCGACCGAATATCGGATCTCGATATGGGCGAAGGTCAGGTCTTTCGGGTCGACATGCCACACCCGTACTCGGGACGCATCGGGCGCTCGCCAGGAGCGGTGCCGACGATGAGGCGGATGCTCTCTTCGATCTCGCGGTCGTGGGAGACAAGGGCGATCGACCCCGTCGCGTCCAGCCGCATCGGAAAAGCCCAACCCTCGCCAATGAACTCCTCGCTCACCGCGTCCTCCTCAATTCAGCTTCACCTGCTGGCCCTTGATCTCCACCGTTGCGCCGCTGTTGACCTTGACCCCGTTGTCGCCTTTGAGCGTCAGCGACCCGCTCGACTCCAGGTTCATGTCGCCCTGGGCCTTGATCAACACCTTGCCCTGGCACTCGATGTGGATCTCCGTGTTGGTCTCGTTGAGCGACACCTTGATCTTGCCGTCGCTCGTGATCAGGGCGATGCCCGACTTGCTCTGGTCCTCGAAGAACACGAACTTGTGCCCTTTGCGGGACACAAAACCGTTGCGCTTCACCTTGCCCTGGTTGAAGAGCCCGTTGCCGAGATTCGGCTTGTCCTTGCCGTTGTAGAGGCCTCCGATCACGAACGGCCGGCTGATGTCGCCGTGCTCGAAGGCGACCAGCACCTCGTCGCTCACCTCAGGGATGAAGACCGCGCCCGCGTTGGGGCCGGCTCCGAGCTGCGTGATGCGCGCCCAGTCCGACTCGTCGTTGTCCGACAGCCAGGGGAACTTGACCTTGACGCGGCCGAGCTTGTCCTTGTCGTCGTTCTGGGTCACGATGCCCACGACCACTCCATAGATGGGCCTGCTACCCGCCATTGCCGCCCACCGATACAAGGCCCAGGAGCGAGCGGTCCTGGCCGCCGCTGACCGTGAACTGGGTGCGGTAACCCTGCGCGTCGAACACGTGGCGCGTGTGGGTCAGCGCATAGCTGCCGATGAACTCCTTGGAGACGGCGGACACGCTTACCGCCGCACCGGCCTTCAGCTTCGGGTTGCCCCGCGCCACCCCCTCCGCCTCGCCCGCCGAGCTGCCGATCTGGTCGCGCGCCGCGAGGGCCGCGGCATCGACGGCGGTCTGGCTGGTCATGGTGCGGTCGACGACGGTGAAGGTGCGGTTTCCATAGGCGGCCGCCATGTCCGCCGGCGTCGTCGGCAGCGAGGCGCTGCTGGTCCCCGCGGGCGCCGAGCCGATCAAGGGCTGCTTGTTGATCGGATCCCAGCCGCGAACCTTGACCTCCTTGACCTGACCCGACGAGCTGATGCGCGGATAGAAGGCGATCAGGTCCTGGCCGAACACCAGCTGGAGAGGGTTGGACGAGTGGTAGTCGCCCTGGCCGGGAGCAGCGGATGCCTGCGTGGGCTTGCGGAAGTGCAGCTTGGCGTCGCTGACCGCGAGCTCGAAGCCGATCTTCTCCGCCAGGTCGCTGAGCAACTCCCAGTCGGTGAGGTTGTGCTGGAAGACGTGGTCGTAGACGGTCTTCGAATCGTCGATCGTGCCCGGCTGCAGCCCGTGGTCGTTCGCCACCTGCCGGGCGATGTCGGAGTACTTCATGTTCACGAACGTCTTCGATATGCGCCCGATGTGAAGGCGGTGCGAGCCGTCGTAGCCGCGGACGATCACACGGCTGCCGCCCGAGTCGTACTCGCCTTCGAAGGCGGTGACCTCGCCGGAGATCAGGACGTCGGGTGTGTTCCCACCCAGTGGCGGGGCCGAGACCTTCACCTTCGACCCGATCTTGAGCTTGGCCTGCGAGAGCACCTGCCGGTCCGCGTCGCGGAACCTGACCTCGAACATGTCGGGGGTGTGCAGGTGGTCGTCAACGACCACGTGCTCGAGCAAGACCTCGAGCTCGGCGGACAGGGCTGTGCCGTCGATCTCGACCCGCGGGCGAAGCGCGAACTCCTCGGGCATCTCTGGCTCAGACCATCCCTCTCGCCTCGTCGGCGCTTGGAAGCAGAAGTCGAGTTCCGGGCCTGACGCGCAAGGGATCGTCGATACCGTTGAACGCGGCCAGCGCACGCCAGAGGCCGGGATCGCCGTACTCGGCGAACGAGACCGAATGCAGGCTGTCGCCCCCGGCGACGACGTAGGTGCGGCGGCCGGCGAGCGAGCCCGACGTCGGGTTGGTTCCTTTGGGCTCGTCCGGCACCTCTTCGAGCGCGATGCTGGCCGTCGCCCGCACCGGCTTGCCGTCCGACTTGAACATCGTGTACTTGACGCTGACCGACTTCAGGAAACCCTTGAAATCGGACAGCAAGTGGTTGCTGCCCCACTGCAGCTTGAGGACCTGCGGCTGCGGCTTCCCGTTGCTGATCGACTTCTCGGTCGGCATCATCCAGCCAAGCAGCGTGTTCACGTCGTCGAGGAGATTGGCGTCGGGATTTTCCCAGTCGTCGAACAACAGCTCCATGGACACGCTCTGGGGCTGCGCGCCGCCGAACTCGGGCTTGGTCGATGACTTCGCGCTCTTGTTCGTCGGCCGGTTCCACGTCGCCGACTTCTGGATCGAATACTCCTTGGGGTTGAAGCGGAACTTCAGCTCCTTCGAGCCGTCGGCCTCGACCAGGCTTGCCTTCGTGTTGCTCACGACTCAGAGCCCACCCGCGAGGAACCCGTTGTGTGCCAGCTCGAGGGTCTCGATCGCGATCTGGTTTCCAGTCGCGTCGAGCGAAGGCCCGGTCCACTTGACCGGAAAGACGCCTCTCAGGTTCCACTTCGCGACGACCTCTCCCGCCGGATCGAGCACGGCGATCTCCGCGTTGCTGCGCTCGACCTTCTGGCGCTGGCCGCCGACCCAGGAGGCGACGTCGGCCGACGTCTTGTCGAGCGGCCTGGTGAGCT
This sequence comes from Chloroflexota bacterium, assembly GCA_005889495.1. Classification (GTDB taxonomy): domain Bacteria; phylum Chloroflexota; class Dormibacteria; order Dormibacterales; family Dormibacteraceae; genus 40CM-4-65-16. Next base: position 947 of record VBHA01000081.1, on the reverse strand, counting down.
TGATGTTCTGGTATTTGCATCGCCCCGGCAGCCGGTGGACGTAGTCGTTCTGACCGCCCTCCTGGTACTCCTGGACCTCGTATTCGACGGTCAGGCCATCGCACTTGCTCCAGCTGCCGAGACTTCCCTTGTCGTCGATCACGACATGAAACCTGAGGGCGAGGGCGAAGTCAGGCATCGGTCCTCCTCATCGCAGGTCCGTCACCAGCCCGGCGCGCTCGCGCTGAATCAGGAGGTCGCGCCGGAGGTGGAGGCTGATTCGGTCGTGAAGCTTGCGCGCAAGCTCGTCGAGCTCGTGGTCGCTCTGCGCCGGCGACGCCGCTGCTCCGGCTCCGGCGCCAGGGGCGGCCGCGGCCACAGGGGCCGACGCCTCAAGGGCCGCGGGCGACTCGGCGGCCGCGAGCTCTCGTTGGACGGGAGCGTCGATCACGGACTGCGCCGGATGCGCCGCGTGATGGGCGAGCGGAGGCGCGAAGGCTGAAAAGGCGACGAAATCCTGCGCCGTGGACGGCGCCCGCTGGACGGCGGGCCCGAGCGGAGCCAGGGGCGGGAGTGCACCCGGCGCGTGAGCCGCAGCCGCGGTCATGCTCCCCCGATAGACCGCCGGCGCCAGGGCCTGCACCGGCTCGGCCGAAAGTGCGAAATCAGGCAACTCGCCGCTGACGACCGCGGGCAGGCGCTGGACAGAGACGGGATCCGATCCGTCGTCCGCCATCGGCGGCGAATCGGGCGGTCGCCGAACGGTCAAGAGCGACGCGCGGCCGGCGACGATCGGAGCCGTCGCCGCGGGAGCCGGCCGAGGGTAGATCGGCGGCAGGGGCGTCGCGACCACCCGCTGGATCACCGCATGCTGCAACGCCGGCATGGCTGTCGCCGGGCCGGCGGCGACCGGGCCGGCGACCGGCCGAGCCAGGGTCAGCTGGCCCGCCGGCGGCGCGACCCCGGCT
>VBHA01000080.1 GCA_005889495.1 Chloroflexota bacterium | reverse complement strand
GGACCTCGAGCTTCCTGGCTGCCCTCATCCTGGCTTTCGGCGTCCAGGTTGGGCTCGGCGTGCTGGCGTTTGCCGTCGATGACCTCGCCGTCCAGGTCGTGATCTTCGCGGTCGTGGCCGCCGCCCTGCTCCTCTACCTGCGGCTGGTCATCCACGACGCTCTGCTCGTGGAGGGCGCCGAGCACGAGATCGGGCCCGACGCACCGTGTCCGGAGTGTCATCGCATCGTGCCCGCGATGGCGTTTTGCCCCGCGTGTGGCGCCGCGAGGGCTGCTTCCTCCAAACAGGGCCGGCGGCGCCTGGCGGGAGAAGCCTGATGGCGGTCGCGACCCAGACGCGCTACTGCGGCCGGTGCGGCGCACCTCTCGCGCCCGGAGCCGGATTCTGCGGAAGATGCGGAACCCCCTTGCTCATGCAGGCCGTCGCGGCCCGTCCCGTCTACAGCTACGCCCCAGCACCGCGCGCGATATATCCGGCGCCCGGGCGGCCCAAACTCGGGGCTGCGTTGATCGCCGGAGGCTTGATCGCAGTCCTCGTCGTGGTCGGGCTCGTGGTCGGGGGGATCGCCTTTTCGCAGCTCGTGCGGGGCGGCCACTCGACCTGCACGGTCAACTGCGCGCCGAAATTCATCACCCCGCTGCCGGAGCAGGCATCGTTTCGGAGCTCTGCTTACAACTTCCAGGTCAACTACACGTCTCGGTGGTCGGTCCGCAACCAGGACGCCTACGGCATCACCCTGGGGACCCGCGTGGGGCAGGTCGTGGTCAAGGGTTCGACCGGACAGACCCCCGACCAGGCGGTGAGGGCGACAGTGTCGAGCCTGCCCTCGTCGCAGTGGCAGGACGTCACCTGGCTGAACGCCCTCAAGGGTGCTCATGTCGGCGAGGTGCTGGGAGTCGGCGCGGTCTACTCCGCCAACCTGGTCGGCACCTCGCAGACGGCGACCAAGGTCCGCATCGGCGTCGTGGCCGCGCAGTTGCACGGGGTCACCGTCGTGGTGTTCGTGGCGGATCCCGCGGACGCCAAAAACTTCGCGAACGGACTGCAGGACGGACAGGCGGTCGACTACATGTGCACGGAGTTCGTCTTCATCCACAGCCAGCCGATGACGGCGAAGGTCACGCCCAGCTCCAGCAATCTAGGCAGCACCTGCTGCCCGGGGAGCACGAACTGAGGCAGGAAGGTGACGAAGAAGACGCCGAGCTTGGGGTTGCTGATCGCGGAGAGGAAGCCCTGCCTGAAGTCCGCATGCGCCGGCACGGCAAGCGGCGCGGCGACACGCAGGTCGCCGGGCTTCGAGCGCGATTCGAGCAGCGTCCGGACTCCCAGGTACGCGAGGTAGCACGCACCGGCGATCTTGAGGGCGAGGAGCACCTCGCCCGATGTGCGCAGCAACGCGGAGAGTCCGATCGCCGTGGCTGTGACCCAGACCACCAGCGCCAGCGCGATCCCGCTCGTGGTGAGCATCACGCCGCGGCGCCCATGAGCGAGGGCATTCTTCGTCACCACCGCCATGTCCGGGCCCGGCGTCACGGCAAGCAGCGCCGATACCCCCGCGAAGGCGATGAGGGTGGTGTCGATCACCCCTGCTCCGGCAGGTCGAACGAGATCTCGTACACTCCGCCGGCGACCTTCGCCTGGTGGATCCAGCCCATCTTGCGCAGGAGGCCGAGCATCTCGCGGTTTTCGGGCAGCACGATGAGCTGGAAGGCCTTGATCCCGTGCCTCCTCGCCACCCTGGCCAGCTCCACCAGCAACACGCTGCCCAGACCGCGGCGCTGAAACTCATCGATCACGGCCACCGCGACTTCCGCGATGTCTGTGCCACGGGCGCGGTCGTAGCGGGCGACGCCGACGATGCGCTCTTTGGCCGCGGGCTTGTGTGTCGTGGCCACGAGCGCGAAGCGATCGTTGTAGTCGACCACCGCGAGCCGGTGCGCAAGGGCATCGGACATCCTCTTGATCGGCGAGAAGAAGCGGAAGTAGACGGTCCGCTCAGACATCGCCGCGACCGCCTCGTGCAGCAGCGGCTCGTCCTCGGGCGCGATCGGGCGGAGGTGGACCTTCGTGCGGTCCCTCAGCTCGACGATTCGGGGCTCGAAGCCGGTCTCGACCACGGCCACCAATACTGACCGAAGGGCCGGCGCACCGGCACCGGCCCTCCTCGTCGTCAGGTCAGCTCATTTGCCGGGCACCGAGTTGTTCGCCGTGTAGGCGTTCTGGTCGTTGACCGGGAAGTCGGAACCGCTTCCGTTCGGCACCGTCGCACCGCACACCGATGGCGGCGTCTGGACCGCGCCGCTGCTTGTCGTGCAGGCGAAGAGGTCCGGGTCGCGCGTGTCGCTCCAGAACGGATGGGCTTGCGTGTCTGCCGTGAGCCCGGTGTAGTCGCCCCAGAAGGCGCTGAATCCGTTCGACTCCGGGAACTGGGTCGGAGGCGGCATCGAAGAGCTCGTCACGCGCTGCACGCCCCATCCCGTCGTGTCACCGGAGCCCGAGAGGCTGACATCCGAGTAGCCGGTCTGCTCGTCCGTCCCGTACTGGCGGTCGTAGTAGGAGGTCGCGAGCTTGGCGTTCTTGGTGAAGGCGATCCACTGCCACCACTGGTCGGTCGTGGCCTGGCCGGCGTCAGGGTTGACGCTCTGCAGGGCGCGCGGGTCGGTCGTGGTGCCCGTGAACGTCGCGCCTCCGTCGCTGGAAACGCTGACCAGGATGTCGTTGTTGCATGCGCCAGGCGTCTTGACCCCGGTGAAGAGGTTCTGGCCGGTCGCGGGGCTCGTCCCCGCGGGCGCGCACCCATTCGACTCCTTGGAATGCGGGTTGATGTAGGAGCCGAACGCGACCACCACCTGCGCCGGGTTCGACGGGTTGACCGCGCCCGAGCCGTAGTTGGTCGCGCGGAAGATCGAGGTGTTCGTTGGTCCCTTCTCCGGGACACATGCGCGGCCGAAGTCGTGGCCGTTCTGATAGGTCGCGCAGTCGGGGAGGTCATAGAAGTCGGCCACCTTGACCGGGGCGGCGAACGTGTTGCCGCCGTCGACCGACTTCACCAGGAGGATCTGATTGTGGTTGTCAGCCGGGTTCTGGATCCCGTTGTTGAAGTTGTTGAAGATCACGTAGAGCACCCCGTCAGGCCCGACGAACGGCTGTGAGAACTGGTTGGCGTCGCAGTTCGAGGCCTCGCCCGGGATGGGCTGGTTGTTCGGGCACAGCGGGCTGTTCACGCTGATGAGGTGTCGCGGGCTGAAGGTTTCGCCGTAGTCCGAGGAATACGTCTCGTAGATGAAGGCCGTGCCCGTGGGCGCGAACTCGGTCCACGTGACGTAGATGCGGTCCTGGAACGGCGTGCAGCTCGCGCCCGGCGTGGCCGTCGCCGGCGCTCCGGAGCACGCGCTCGAGTTGTTGTCCACGGTCATGAACTGCTTGTCCTCCAGGGGGAGGAACGAGCGCTGGAACCCCGTCTCGAAGATCGAGCGGCCGGTGAAGTTCCAGGAGGCGCCGCCGTTCTGGGTGGAGCGGTACAGGAAGAAGCCGCTCGCCCGGTCTGGGTCGCCAGCGGTGGCGGGGCCGCGCTTGAACAGCTGGCACGACAGATAGGCATTGCCTTTGGAGTCCCAGGCGAGCGAAGTGTCGCCACCAGCCTGCCAATACTCGCGAGGCGCACCCTGGTAGCGCGTCCCGCCCCGCGTGAAGTTGTCCGGTACGGTCGAATCGTTCCAGACGCGCCCGCCGTCGCGGCTGAACGACACTCCGCAGGTTCCATCACCGCGCCGGTAGTCGTTGTAGGAGGCGACCACCTGGTTGGTGTTGTTCGGGTTGACCTGAATGGATTCCTCGTTCTGAGCCTGGCCGCGACCCTGGAGGTCGGCGTCACTCAGGTTGAGGCAGTTCTGGTTGACCTTGATGTTCGAACTCTGGTTGGTCGGGCACGAGTCGCTCCCACGCGGGAAATAGCTGCGCGGAGCCTGCTCGCCGGCCTGGCCGTTGTTCTCGGCGTTTTTGCCGAGCGTGTACGACGCGAAGCCGGAGACCAGGCGCTCCTGAGTCGGCGTCAGCTCGTCGTCGATGCCGAGCTCAGCCGCGCGGACGTTTGGTGTCGAAGTGTTGCCGGCGAGTCGCACGAAGCCGGCGCCGATCGCCAAAGCACACAACGACACGAGCAAAGGAATGGCAAGCCGTTTCATTCGACCCCTCTCCTGAACACGTTTGAACGGCAGGACCTGAGCCGGTGTCCCCCCAGGCTCGAAACCAACCCCCATCTCTCCAGCCGAAGCCAGCGAGCAGCCAGCGTCAATCGTTTCAGTGCTCGTCAGCGCATGTCAATAGGCAGGACCGTCAGGTAACCTCCGCGGAGTGTCACGCCCCAGGGCTCCCGACGCAGATTCGCGGGACACTCTGATCGGCGGCTCCGGGCGGTGGCGCAACCTTGGCATCGCCGCCGGGGCGGTCACCTCGGTGCTGTTCGCGGCCTTCGACCTCTATCAGTGGGCCGCCGCGTACGCCGCGGACCACTTCCACAACGACTTCACCTTCTACTTCGCCGCCGCCAGGATCGGCCTCGCCCACGGCTGGAGCTCGATCTACGACCTGAACCTGCAGCAAGCCCAGCTCGACGCCATGGGCTCGGGGATCAAGATCGCGGAGCTCGCGCGCTACATCAGCCCGCCACCCGTGGCATGGCTGGCGGTGCCGTTCACCGTCTTGCCGTATCCCGTCGCTTACTGGGCCTGGAGCGCTGTCCTGGTCGCTGCCCTCGGCCTGGTGTGGTACTTCGCCGCCCCCGACGCGGGACGGGCTCGCGTCGTTCTCCTGGCCGCTGCCGTCGGCTGGCTGCCGGTGATCTATGGGTTGCAGCTGGCGCAGCCCGGCCTGCTGGTCGCCCTGGGCGTCGCGGGCTCATACGCGCTGCTCCGCGCAGGCCGGCCGTTCTGGGCCGGCGTTGCCCTGGCCGCCCTCGCCCTCAAGCCGCAGCTTGCCTTTCTCATCCCGCCTGCGCTGCTGGTGGCCGGCCAGCGACGAGCGTTCGTCGGCAGCCTCATCGCGGTCGGCCTCCTGGCGGCGGCGTCCGTCCTGGCGCTTGGACCGGACGGCGTCCGCTCTTACTTCGAGCGTCTGAGCTTTGCGGCCGGCGTGCCCGTGAACCGCGAGCTCACGTTGACCTATCTGCTCGGTGACGCGGCGCGGCCGGCCCAGGTCTTCATCGCTTCGTGGACCATGCTGATCGCGTATCGGATACGACACCGAGGCCTGGAGTGGGTCTATGCATGCGCGCTTGCCGGGGGAATCCTTGCTACGCCCTACGTCCATCTCGACGACCTGGCGATGCTCGGGCTTGCGGCCTGGCTGGTGCTCCGCGCCAGACCACCGGCGTGGACATGGGTCTACGTCCTGGCTGGAGTCCTGGCGGTCGAAGGCGAGCCTGTGTGGGGGCCCGTGCCCGTCATCGTCGCCGAGCTGGGGGCGCTACTGCTGCTCTCAGCGGCCGCGCTCACGCACGCGCCGGGGCGTGCGACGCGGCAGCTGGAGCCTGGCCGTTCCCCTCAGCCGACCACGCCTCGGTGAACTGACTGTTGTAGAGCCGGTAGTAGAAGCCTTCGCGCCGCAGCAGCTCCGCGTGGCTTCCCTGCTCGACGATCTTGCCGCCATCCATCACGACGATGGTGTCGGCGTTCCGGATGGTGGACAGCCGGTGGGCGATGACAAAGCTGGTTCGCCCTCGGCGCAGCTGAGCCATCGCCTTCTGGATCAGGACCTCAGTCCGCGTGTCGACGTTGCTCGTCGCCTCGTCCAGGATCAGGATGCCGGGGTCGGCGAGAAACGCGCGGGCGATGGTCAGGAGCTGCCGCTGCCCGGAGGAAAGGTCCGACGCGTCCTCGTCGAGGACGGTGTCGTAGCCCTTCTGCAGCGTGCGGACGAAGGAGTCGACGTGCGCGGCCTGGGCCGCAGCGACGACCTCCTCCTCGGTGGCGCCCTCCTTGCCGTAGGCGATGTTGTCCCGGATCGTGCCCGCGAACAGCCAGGTGTCCTGGAGCACCATGCCGAACGCCCTGCGCACCTCGTCGCGCGGAATCTCAGCGGTGTTGACCTTGTCGACGCGGATTCGTCCGGAGTCGATGTCGTAGAAGCGCATCAGGAGGTTGACGATGGTCGTCTTGCCGGCGCCGGTGGGGCCGACGATGGCGACCGTCTGGCCGGGCAGGACCTGCAGGTTGAAGTCATCGATCAGCGGCTTGTCCGGCTCGTAGCGGAAGTTCACGTGCTCCAGCGCCACCTCGCCCGTGACGTCGCCGAGCCTCGCGCCGGTGTCGACGTCCGAGCTCTCTTCCTCCGCGTCCAGCAGCTCGAAGACTCGTTCCGCCGACGCCAGGCCTGACTGCAGAAGGTTCATCTGGCCGGCGATCTGCATGATCGGCATCGTGAACTGGCGCGAGTACTGGATGAAAGCCTGCACGTCGCCCAGCGTCATCGTCCCGGTCGCGACCCGGTAGCCGCCGATGACCGCGATCGCGACGTAGTTCAGGTTGGCCAGGAACTGGATCGCCGGCTGGATGATGCCGGACAGGAACTGGGCCCGAAAGCTCGCCTCGTAGAGCTTCTGGTTGTGCTCGTCGAAGATCTCCCGCGCCCTCGCCCGGCGGCCGAACGCCTGGACGAGCGCGTGGCCTGTGTGCATCTCCTCGACGTGCCCGTTGAGGCTGCCGGTCCACTTCCACTGGGCGGCGAACTGGCGCTGCGAGCGCCGGGCGATCAAGAGCGTCACCACCACGGACAGCGGGACGGTGACGAGCGCGATCAAGGCGAGGAGCCAGCTGATCCACAGCATCATCGCCAGCACGCCGACCACGGTCAGGACGGACGTGACGATCTGGCTCAATCCTTGCTGCAGGGTCGTGCTGATGTTGTCGACATCGTTGGTCACCCGGCTCAGGACGTCGCCGTGCGGATGGCTGTCGAAGTACTTGAGCGGCAGCCTCGAGAGCTTGGCCTCGACGTCCCGCCGCATGGCGTAGACCGTGCGCTGCGCGACCCCTGCCATGAGATAGCCCTGAGCCCACATCAAAACTGACGCAAACAGATAGACGGCGACCGCCAGGAGGAGGATCTGGCCGAGGGCGGTGAAGTCGATCCCGACACCCGGCGTCACGTTCATGCCCGAGACCATCTGTGCGATCTGGCCCTTGCCGTGCGCCTGGAGCAGAGCGATTGCCTGCTCCTTTGTCAATCCGGCGGGCAGCATCTTGCCGACGATGCCGTCGAAGATGACGTTGGTCGCGTTGCCGATGATCTTGGGGCCGATGACTGAGAGCACGACGCTCCCGGTCCCCAGCAGCACGACGATGGCGATCAGCGGCAGCTCTGGCCGCAACCGGCCGAGCAGCTGCCGGAGCGTCCTGCCGGCGTCGTGGATCTTGGCCGGCGGTGGTCCGCCCATGCCCATCCATCCGCCTGGCTGCCGGCGCTGCGCGCCTGGCGCCCCGCCTCCTCCTGGACGGTTGATCATGCGACCGCCGCCTCGCCGAGCTGCGAGTCCACGATCTCCCGATAGGGCTCGCACGTGGCCATCAGCTCAGCGTGGGTGCCGATACCCTCGACCCGTCCTTCGTCGAGGACGATGATCCGATCCGCGTGCATGATCGTGCTGACGCGCTGGGCGACGATGAGCACGGTCGCATCCCTCGTGTCCGCGCGCAGGGCGGCGCGAAGCCGAGCGTCGGTCCCGGCGTCGAGCGCCGAGAAGCAGTCGTCGAACAGATAGATCCCCGGCCGCTTGACGAGCGCGCGGGCGATCGCCAGGCGCTGGCGCTGGCCGCCTGACACGTTGGTGCCTCCCTGGTCGATCGGCGCCGCGAGCCCGCCGGCCATCGCCTCGACGAAGTCGCGCGCCTGGGCGACCCCCAGCGCGTGCCAGAGCTCCTCGTCTGTCGCGCCCTCGTTGCCAAACCGCAGGTTGGTCGCAACCGTGCCGCTGAACAGGTAGGCCCGCTGCGGCACTATGCCGAGCCTGCCCCACAGGTGTTCGAGCGATTGCTTCCGCACGTCCACCCCATCCACCAGCAGGCCGCCTTCGCTGACGTCGAAGAAGCGCGGGATCAGGTTGAGGAGGGTGGTCTTGCCGGAGCCGGTCCCACCGATGATCGCCGTGGTCTGCCCGGGGGGAAGCCGGAAGTCGACGTTGTGCAGCACCGGCTTCTCCCCGCCGGGATAACCGAACGTGACGTTCCGCAGCTCGACCACGCCTGTGAGTTGCGAGGGCTGCACCGTGTCAGCCGGCTCCTCGATCGACGGGGTCGCGGTCACCACCTCCTGGAGGCGGGCCGAGCTGGCCTCGGCGCGAGGCACGAGGATGACCAGGGCGATGGCCATCATCAGCGACATGAGGATCTGGAGGATGTACTGGAGGAACGCGGTCATGTTGCCGATCGGCATCTGGCCGCTGTCGACGAGGTGGCCGCCGAACCACAGGATCGCGACCGTCGTCAAGTTCATCACGGCGAGCACCGCCGGGAAGGCGATGACGAAGATCCGGTTGACCCGGAGCGCGGTCGAGGTCAGGTCGTAGTTGGCCTGCTCGAACCGCCGGTCCTCGTAGCCGGCGCGGATGAATGCGCGGATGACGCGCACGCCCATGATCTGCTCGCGCAGCACCTGGTTGATGCGGTCGATCTTCACCTGCAGCGACCGGAACAACGGCACCGCGCTGACGAACATGAAGGCGACGATGGCGGCCAGCGCGGGGATGACGACGACGAGCACGGCGGAGAGCTGCACGTCCTCGCGCAGGGCCATGATCACACCGCCGACCGCCATGATCGGCGCGCTCACCATCATCGTCAGCGCGATCTGCAGGAACAGCTGGATCTGCTGCACGTCGTTGGTGTTGCGCGTGATCAGCGAAGGCGTGCCGAACCGGTTCATCTCGCGTGCCGAGAAGTCCTGGACGCTACCGAAGACCGCGCCGCGGAGATCCCGGCCGACGCCCATCGAGGCGAGCGAAGCCCAGTAGACGCCGCCGACGGCGATGACGCCGAGCACCAGCGTGATGCCGAGCATGACCGCGCCCGTGCGCCAGATATAGGTCAGGTCGCCCTTGGCGACGCCGTTGTTGATGATGTCCGCGTTGAGGTTGGGCAGGTACAGGTTCCCGATCGACTGGATGACGACCAGCACGACCACGATCCCGATCTCACGCGCGTAGGGCCGTGCGTAGGCACGGAGCAGGCGGATCAGCAAGACCGTTTGAGTATATCAAATGATTGACCGGAGTCAACTCATTCGCTATACTCGAATCGAGCGTGGCAGCAGCCCCATCACACGATAGAGACGACGTCCGCTCCGTCATGCTCGCGCTGGGCCGGCAGCATGCCGCTTTCGCCGACGAGACCGCGCGGTTTTTCATGGACGTCGACCTGACCATGGCGCAGTTCCGCGCGCTCGCCACCCTGCGGCGATGGGGCCGGCAGACCGGCAGGGAGCTCGCTCAACGCCTGCGCGTGACGCCGGGAACCCTGGTGCCGCTCATCGACCGCCTGGAGGAGCTGGGCTACCTCAGGCGGGTGCCCGACCGCACCGACCGCCGGCTCACCTGGCTGGAGCTGACGCCCAAGACCGAGCGGCTTTTCGAGCGCCTGTGGGGCATGGGAGCCGCTCGCGTGGCCCTCGCCGTCTCCCGCCTGGTGCCCAAGGAACGCGCCGACCTGAGGCGACTCCTCAACCGGGTCGCGGAGCACCTGGAAGCGGGCGGCGCCGCCCCGCTGGAGAAGAAGGCGACCGCCTGACGCCGCTCAGGCGCCGTGCCGTCCGCCACCCTCGGCGAACCGTTTTGCGCCCGCCTGGGCCTCACCGTTCGCGATCGCGTCCATCCCCGCCTCGTGTTCGGCCAGCATCGCCTCCTCGAGGCTGAGCGACCACTGCCGCAGCAGGCTTCGCCGGTCGCCACGCAGCGCAGCCTGTGGGAACGAGGCGATCTCGCCCGCGAGCGTGCGCGCCACCGCGAGTGCCTGCCCGGCTTCGACGACGCGCTCGACCAGGCCGATGCGCAGCGCTTCGTCGGCCGGGACCGGCCGGCCCGTCAGGACCATGTCGAGGGCGCGGCCCTGCCCAACCATGCGGGGAAGCCGCACCGTGCCCAGGTCGATGAGCGGGACGCCGAAGCGGCGGTTGAACACCCCTAGGGTGGCGTCACGCGCGGACACCCGCAGGTCACACCAGAGAGCAAGCTCCAGGCCGCCCGCGACCGCGTAGCCCTCGATCGCCGCGATCACGGGCTTGTCGAGCAGCATCCGGGTCGGCCCCATGGGGCCTCGGCCGCCCTGGGTAAGGCCGTAGTCGGCGCCGGCGGCCAGAGCCTTGAGGTCAAATCCCGCGCAGAAGTTGCCGCCCGCGCCGGTGAGCACGGCGACCGACTGCGCGGCGTCTGCGTCAAAGCGCTTGAAGGCCTTCTCCAGCGCGTCGGCCGTCTCCGGGTCGACGGCGTTTCGCACCGCCGGCCGGTCGATGGTGACGGTGAGCACCGCCCCATCGACTTCCGTCCTTACCTTCTTAGAGTGCGCCTCGCTCGTGGTCGTCTTCCATGAACGGGTAGCGATGATCGGTGGGCGGCACGTACGTCTCCTTGATGATGCGCGGGCTCACCCATCGGATCAAGTTCAAGAACGAGCCGGCTTTGTCGTTGGTGCCAGAAGCGCGGGCACCGCCGAAGGGCTGGAGTCCCACGACCGCACCTGTCGGCTTGTCGTTGATGTAGAAGTTGCCCGCCGCGTTGACGAGCTTCTCCGACGCCTTGCGAATCGCCTGCCGGTCGCGCGCGAAGATCGCACCCGTCAGGCCGTACGGGCTCGTGCGGTCGCAGAGGTCGAGCGTCTCGTCGAACTTTCCATCCGCGTAGGGGTAAACGGTGAGGATGGGGCCGAACAGCTCCTCGCGCAGGAGCTTGAAGTCAGGGTCGGTCGTCTCGATGACCGTCGGCCGGATGAACCACCCGACCTTGTCATCGCCCTTGCCGCCCGCGATGACTTTTGCCGTGTCCGTCTTCTTGGCGTACTCGATCGCGTTCATGTGATTGGTGTAGGCGCGCTGGTCGATCACCGCGCCCATGAAGTTGCGGAAGTCGGCGACATCGCCCTGGGGGATCGCATCAACCAGGTCGACCAGGTCGGGTTTCATCGCCTTCCACATCGACTGTGGGATGTACGCGCGCGACGCGGCGGAGCACTTCTGTCCCTGGTACTCGAAGGCTCCGCGCACCAGTGCCGTGCGCAGAGCGTCGGTGTCCGCGGAGTCGTGAGCGACGACGAAATCCTTGCCGCCCGTCTCCCCGACCAGCCGAGGGTAGGTGCGGTAGCGGTCGATGTTCTGCCCGACCTCGCGCCACATGGAGTGGAAGACCTCGGTCGAGCCGGTGAAGTGGATGCCGGCGAGGTCGCGGTGGCTCAATACCTTGTCGGAGATCTCGGAGGCGCTGCCGCTCACAGTGTTGATGACGCCCGGCGGCATCCCCGCCTCGAGCAGGAGCTCGACCAGGAAGTGGCTGACGAGCAACGTCTGCGTGGCCGGCTTGAAGACGACGGTGTTGCCCATGAGCATCGGCGCGGTCGGGAGGTTGCCGGCGATGGACGTGAAGTTGAACGGGCTGACCGCGAAGACGAAGCCCTCGAGCGGCCGGTACTCGAGTCGGTTCCACGCTGTCCCATCGTTGTAGGGCTGGTTGCGCAGCAGCTGGTCGCCGAAGAACGCGTTGTAGCGCCAGAAGTCGATCGTCTCGCAGGCTGCGTCGATCTCCGCCTGGTGCACAGTCTTGGACTGGCCCAGCATCGTGGCGGCGTTGATGGTGTCGCGCCACGGTCCGGCCAGGAGCGACGCGGCTCGCAGCAGGACCGCGGCGCGCTCGTGGTAGGACGTGGCGGCCCACATCTTGCGCGCGGCCAGGGCCGCATTGATGGCGTCGTCGATGTCTTTGGCGCCGCCCACCGCGTACTCCGCGATCGCCAGCTCGTGCCGGTGCGGGGAGCGGATGTCGGCGCGCGACGCGCCCCAGCGGCGCTCGCCGCCGATCTGCATGGGAACCTCGGTCCTGGCATCGGTCAGCTCCGCGAGGCGCGCTTTGAGCGTCTTGCGGTGGGGATCGCCGGGCGCGTAAGAGCGGACCGCCTCGTTGGTGGGCTGGGGAACCTGGAAATGTCCGTCGGCGGTCATCGCCTTCCTCCGCTTGTGTCTTCCTGCTTCAGGCTCGATGATGCCACGTAACCCTTGGCCGTATCCCACCCGGTGGCTGTCGGCTATCTTCGCGCGCCCGCGGCCGGTGTCTCCGGCCGCGTTCACCGCACGGTCGCCATGCTGCGCCGGCGCGGCTACGCGCTGACGCCGGCCCGGCTGGCCGCGGTCTGTCTCGGCGGCCCCCTGCCCGAGAGTGAGGTCCGCTGGGCGGTCGGGGCCGACCCAGACCTGCAGATGGCCGAAGGCCTGGTGGTCGAGCGAGTCGCCTCGTGCGATGCGGCGACGATCCGCGAACGGGCAGACGGGCACGCCGCCGCGTCGCCGGCCTACCTGGAGATGGCTGTCGAGTTCGTCCGCAAGCTGGTTGCGGTCGCGCCCTTCATCACCAGCGTCTCCATCGCCGGATCGCTGGCAAGCGGAGGCTTTCGCTCCTCCGACGACGTCGACCTCAACCTGATCGTCGAGGACGGCCACCGCCACCTCGCCTACGTGGTCGTGAACGTCCTCGGCGTGGTGCACGCGATGCGGCACCGGGCGAAGGCCGTGGACGACCTCACCCGGCGACCCGTCGCCCCGCGCCTCATGACCGTCAACCTGGTCCTCGAGCGGTCGCAGTGCCGTCCGTTGGCAAGGCAGGACGAGGACATGGCCTTCGAGCTGGTCATGGCCGAGCCCGTGTTCGGGCTCGGAGCTCTCAACGATGTCGTCACCGAAAACCCCGCGCTCCTCGAGCATTTTCCCCAGCTGGCTGACCTGGCGGCTCCGCTCCTCATCGACACACCGCGCCGGGCGAGCCCCAGGCTGTATCCGACCCTGCTCGACGGACCGGCTCGCATCCTTGGCCGTTCGGCGTGGCGGTACATGCAGTGGACTCGGCGCCACCGGCCGGACGCCCTCGCACGGGTGGCGTACGTCCGCTCAACGATGCGGCCGTACACATTGTTCGACGAAGCGTGATCGCGATCATCGCGGTCGCCCTGCTCATCGCGACCAGCGTCCTGCTTTTCGCCTTCGGCCTGAACCTGATGTATCTCACGGTGTGCGCAATTCGCCTGCCCCTCCGGCCCGCTGGGCCACCTCCCCACAGGTGGGGCGGTGACAGGACTCTTCCCTCCGTTTGCGTTCAGCTCCCGATCTACAACGAGCGCTACGTCGCGGACGGCTCGCGCGCGGGATTCAAGGCCGGGGCACTCGCGTACGGGCTTGGCCTGACGAGCGCGGAGCTCATCGCCATCTTCGACGCCGACTTCGTCCCTCCGAGCGATTTCCTGCGCCGTGCGGCGGGCTCGCTCGTCGATCCCAGGGTCGCATTCGTCCAGGCGCGGTGGGGGCACCTCGACGAGGGCTACTCCTGGTTCACACGGCTGCAGGCCCTTTTCATCGACTTCCACTTCCTGGTCGAGCAGGCGGTGCGGTCGTCGCGCGGCTACTTCGTCAACTTCACCGGCTCGGCCGGCGTCTGGCGGCGAGCGGCGATCGAAGACGCCGGCGGCTGGACGGCGAGCACGCTCACCGAAGACCTCGACCTGAGCTATCGGGCGCAGCTGCGGGGGTGGAAGGCCGTCTTCCTCGGGGACCTGGTCGTGCCCGAGGAGCTGCCCGTGTCGATCGACGCCTACCGCAGCCAGCAGTCGCGCTGGGCGACGGGCAGCTTTCAGTGCGCGTTCCGGCTGCTCGGTCCAGTCTGGCGGTCCAAGAACCGGGTGGCGCTCAAGGTCCAGGCGACGATCCACCTGCTCGCCTACGGTGTCGGCCCGCTCATGCTGGTCCAGCTGGTCTGCTACCCGGCGCTGCTCCTCGCGGTCGGCCGGCAGCGCATCCCGTGGCAGCTCGGTGACGCGCTGCTGCTCGGTGTCTGCGTCGCCGCTTCGCCCTGGGTCGGCTTCATCGTCGCGCAGGCCCGCCGCGGCCGGCCGTGGTGGACCGCCCTGCCTTCGCTGTTCTGCCAGGTCATCGGGGCGGGGATGTCCCTCAACGTGATCTTCGCGCTGGTCCGGGCGCTGCGGCCGGGCGGCACGTTCGTGCGCACCCCCAAGCACCGCATCACCCACCGCGGGCAGCAGTGGCGTGACCAGGCTTACGTACGCGTCGGCGACCCGCGCACCGCTCTCGAGGCCGCGCTCGGTGTAGGCGCGCTCGCCATCGTCCCCCTGGCCGTGACCATGGGACAGGGCCTGCTCGCGGTCTACTCGGGGTTGTTCGCGGCGGGCTTCCTGACCGTGACGGCCTTGAGCCTGTTCGACCTCCTGCAGGTCCTCACGCTGCGAAGGCTGGGACGGCGCGCATTCGCGCGAGTCCAGGCGGCTGCGCCCTTCGCCGCTTTGCTCGGGCTGGTGGCGATCCTGCTTCTGCTCGCGGCGCAGATCGCCGAGCCTTTCGAAGACGGCTACGGGCACTGGCTGATCGCGGCCACCCTCGCCTCGACGGGCCGGCTGAGCGACCCATTGTTCGGCATGCAGGACACCTGGCTCCCCGGCTACCAGGTCCTCGCCGGGGCGCTGCTGCGGTTGTTCGGGCTGTGGCACCTGGACCTGCTCAAGGCCATGGGCGCCGTCCTCGGCGTCGTGACCGCGGCATGCGTGTACTCGCTGGCGCCGAACTTGCGCCAGGCGCGCATCGCCGTCGTGCTCCTGGTGCTCAACCCGGTGTTCCTGTTCACGTCGGGGTCGGCCGTCGTCGAGCCGCTGCTGACCGCTCTCCTGATGTCTGCCGCGCTTGCCGCGGTGCGAGGCCGGATGAAGCTGGCCGCCCTCCTCGCCGCCCTCGCCTGCCTGACGTCGACCAAGGCGTGGATCTGGGTCGCGGCCGCGGCGATGTTCGCGCTGGTCGAGGTGGCGCGGTCGCGCTCTCGGGTGGCCTCGCGTGCGCGCGCGATTGCGTGGGCGGCGCCGGCGCTAGGTGTCCTCGTGTTCCTGCAGCTCGGGTTTGCTCCCGCCACCCATTCGCTGGCCCGTGGCACCCAGGAGGTGGCCTCGGCCTCCACCCGAGGCAGCCTCCCCGCCGACGCGTTCACGCGTGTCGCGGAGCTGGCCACCACCTACGGCGTGGCCGCCCTGCCGCTGGTCGTTTTCGCGATCCTCGGAGTGGGATTTGCGCTCCGGCGCCACACCACCGCCCTATGGCGGTTCGTCTACGTGCCGTCGGCGTTCTACCTGGCCGCGGTGTTCGGGCTGGTCGGGATCGGTGCGTACAGCGGCAGCCATCGCTACCTCTACCCCGCGCTGCCCGCGATCGCCCTGCTTGCGGCGGCCACCCTCGACCGCTACTCGCCGGCCGTCAGGCTCGCCGCCGTCGGAGCGAGCGCCATGCTCGCCCTTGCCTTTCTGCCGGTGTTTCTTGCCTTCGGCGCGGAGAACGCCGGGCTCGTCGCCGCCGGCCGGTCGGCCTCCGGGGGCCGCGGCGTGCTGCTGACCGACTCCCCGGTCGCCGCGTACTACAGCGGTCGAGCTCCCTCGGACATCACCGGCTCGCAGTCTCTGCCCCAGGACCCGGCGCAGGCGATCGGGTGGATGCGCGCGCACCGCGTCACCGCGGTCGTCGTCGAGGACATCAGCTACTACCAGGCCACGCATGTCCTTCCCGAGCTGACCCAGGGCGAGGCATCGCCTCCGTTCCTGCCGATCGGCGACCAGCGCCAGTACAAGGTGAGCGGCGGCAAGACTGTCTACGCGTATCGCCTGCTGCCGGTTCTCTCCATGGAGCCAACCACGGCGGGCAAGACCGCACCCCTTGCCAAAGGCATGACGATGGGCGCAGCCACCGGCGAGGGCATGGGTTTCGGGGTGCCGATCGTCCACTACGCGGACGGCTGGGTCTACGCGCGCACGTCTTCCACGGTCCAGGTGTCGCCGGTGTCCTGGACGCGCACTTTCGAGCTCGACGAGATCGGCGGCGACGCCGCGCACAGGTACGCGTTCGTGCCGATCGCGCCCCGAGGACAGATCGAGGTCGCCTACACGCTGGAGGCGAGCGGGATCGCAATCGCGGTCAGGCCGGTGTGGATCGCGACCGGGTATTCCGAGGTCGGCATCCTCAACGAGCAGTCGGCCGCGTTCGACGACTTCGCGGCCGCGGGGCAGCCTACCCTGGCCGGCACCGGGTTCGGCAGCTGGGTCCCCGTCACCGGGAGCTGGGCCCGCCTGCGGTCGGGTTCATTGAGCGTCGAGTGGTCTTTGAGCCGGCTGCCCGAGGCTTCGCTCTACGCGGGCCGCGAGCAGATCGCCCCCGACTTCGACTGGGCCGGCCTCGACTACATCTTCCCCGCGTCATTCAACGGCGCAACCTATCGCATCACCGTCCAGGAGGCGAGATAGATGGAACGAGCCGACGTTGTGCTCGTCTACCCACAGCGTGCGCCGAGGCAGGGGAGGCACTGGATCATGCCGTCTCTCGGCCTCATGTACCTCAGCGCGTCCCTTCGCGCGTCGGGCTACTCCGTGCGTCACATCGACCACACGTTCCTCGAGCGGCACGAGGTACTGGCCGAGATCGACCGTCTCAGGCCGTCGGTCATCGGCATCTACTGCATGATCACCATGCAGGACGAGGCCCTCTCGCTGGCGGCGCAGGTGCGCGGCAAGGCGCTGACCGTGGTCGGGGGCCCCTATCCGTCGGGCGAGCCGGACACCTTCGTCGACGAGTTCGATCTCGTCGCCGTGGGCGAGGGCGAGGAGACGATCGTCTCGATCATGGAGCACCTCGACGATCGGCGGTTCGAGGAGATCCCCGGGGTCGTGTTCAAGCGCGACGGCGAGGTGGTCAGGAGCACGGCGCGCCAGCGCACCAAGGACATGACGCACCTGCCGCTCCCTTATCGGGGCGATGTTCCCAACGACGAGTACATCGGCTACTGGCGCAAACACTGGAAGGACGCGACCACGCCTTTGATGTCGACGCGCGGCTGCCCGTTTCGCTGCGACTTCTGCCACAAGTCGGTCTTTGGCGACCTCTTCAGCGCCCGGCCCATCGACACCGTCGTCGCGGAGATGCGCGAGATCGCGGAGCTCGGCTACGACCACGTCTGGATGTCCGACGACCTCTTCACGCTCAACTACAAGCGCACGTTCGAGCTCGCCGCCGCGATCGAGAATGCTCACCTCCCTCTGACGTGGGAGTGCCTGAGCCGGGTCACGCACGTCGACCAGGCGCTGTTCGAGCAGATGCGCCGCGCCGGCTGCAAGCGGATCTTCTTCGGCATCGAATCGGGTGACGAACGCGTGCTCAAAGAGATGAAGAAAGGCATCACGCCCGACCAGGCCCGTGCCGCGGTCACGGCCTGCGTGGCGGCCGGGATCAAGGCCGCCGGCTTCTTCATGGTCGGCTACATCGGCGAGACCACGGACTCGCTGATCCGCAGCATCAACTTCTCGAGCAGCCTGCCCCTCGATTACGTCAGCTACACGATCGCCTATCCGCTGCCCGGCACTGGCTTTTACGACAGGGTGCGCGAGCGGCGGCTCCACGGGGAATGGCACAAGGTGCGTCACAACCGGCTGCTGTTCAACACCGATTTCTCGGAGAACAAGCTTCGAGCCGCGATCCTCAAAGGCGCGATCCAGCACCGGCTCAACCGCATGCACATGCGGCCGGCGGCCAGGGCGTTCCAGCTCGCCACGGACCCGATGCTTCGCGTCATGAAGTGAGCTGCCGCTAGCCTGTCGTCCGTGCAAGAGGCCTGGCCCAGCGTCGTCAGGTTCGTGGCGGGTGTCTTCTGGCTCTACTTCGCGAGCCAGAAGTGGCAGGGCGTCGGCTGGATGAAGGGGCTGATCGAGAGCACCGCCCGCGCCAACCCGATCCCCGGCCTGCACGAGTTCCTGGTCGCCGTCGTGGTGCCGAACTGGTTCCTGTTCGCGCTGGCGCAGGCTGCCGGCGAGACGGTGGCCGCCGTCCTGCTGATCCTTGGCCTGGCCACCCGCTGGGCCGGGGTGCTCGGCTTCCTGCTCGCGGCGAACCTCGCGCTCACGGTCGCTTTCGACGTGAGCGACGATGGGTTCCGCTGGCTCTACTACCTCGCGGTCATCGTCAACGCGCAGGTCATCGTCTCGGGACCGGGGTCGATCGCCCTCGGCCGGTTTGGCTGGGTGCCGGAGTGGTTGCGCTGATAACGTAGGCGGGTGGGAATTGACGCCGAGGGATACGGATTCCCCGAGCACCAGCGCACGCTCTCCCGCCTCATCGACGACATCCGCGTGCTCTCCCCCGCCGGAGTGGAGCGCGCTGCCCAGGGTTGGGACCGGCACGCACGGCTGCAGCACAGTGCCGTGCACGACGCAGAGAAGGCCGCCCTGCACGCGATCGAGCATGCCGACCGCGGGCCGGCGTGGGACGAGGTCCGGCGCAACCTCTTCGGCATGACCGAGTCCGGCCAGGCGTTGGTCAGCTGGAAGGCCGAGCACGGAGACGTCGGCCACAAGGCCGAGCAGTCGGCGTTCATGGCCGCGCTCGGCCTGGTCGCCGGCAACCTGATCGACAAGGAGCAGGCCAACACGCTGGTCCGGCCGATGGCCGAGGCGCTCCCCTGGCTGCTCCCCGAGGAGAACCAGCCGGCCGGGTAGCTGAAGTTAGCTCGTCAGGCCGGCGAGCTCTGCGCTTTCGAGCTCCGCCGCCTTGACCGTACGCCGGCTCTCGATCAGCTTGCCGCCCAGCTCGTTTGTCTTCGAGTCGTTCATCGAAAGCACCCCTTCGACCACGCCCTCTCGCAGGTAGAAGACCGAGAAGCTCCGCCCTTTGCGATCGCCGCGCCAGACGGCGACATCATCGCCCGAGGCTTGGCCGCGGTACTCGAGGCTCACGTCGTACTGGTCGGACCAGAAGTACGGCAGCTTCCTGTAGGGCTCGTCTCCGTCCGCGATCGAGGTCGCGATCCCGCGCCCGTGGCCCTTGGCGACCTCCCAGTGCTCGACCCGGACAGCTCGGCCCAGAACGGGGTGCTGGTGAAGCGCAACGTCCCCGCCCACGTAGACATCCTCGGCGGCGCGCAGGCCCTGGTCGACGCGGACGCCGCCGCCCTCGACCTGGAGCCCTAGAGCCTTCGGTAGCTCCACGTTCGGCTGGATCCCGACGGCGACCAGCACGAGGTCGACCTCTTCTCGCTTGCCGCCGGACAGCGTGACGCCCGTCACGCGACCGCCGCGGGTGTGCCAGGCCTCGACGGTTGTCCTGGTCCGGACGTCGACCCCGTGGTCCCGATGGATCTCGGCATAGATCTCGCCGACCTCGCGGCCGAGCGCGCGCTCGAGCGGGACCGCCGCCGCTTCGAGGAGGAGCACGTCCTTCCCCAGCTTGCGCGCGGAAGCCGCCACCTCCGCGCCGATGAATCCCGCACCGATCAGGAGCAGCCGCTTGGAGCGTCCGAGTGCCTCGCGAATCGCCGTGCTGTCACGCAGCGAACGGAGCGTGACGACGTTCTCGGCCTCGGGAATTTCGGGCAGTCGCCGGGGCGTGCCGCCAAGCCCGAGGACGAGGACGTCGAACGAAACCTCCCCGCCGCCCTCGAGCGCGAGCCTTCGTTCTCTCAGGGAGCCGCCGCTGACGCGCTGCTCCAGTCGCAGGTCGATCCGCTCCTTCTCGTAGTCGGCCTCGGCGTGCAGGAAAACCTTCGCCGTCTCGATCTCGCCGCGAAGGAATTCCTTGGAGAGGTAAGGACGGTCGTAGGGACGGTCGTGGTCGGCGCTGAGGATCGTGATCTCGCCGTCGAAGCCTTTCTTGCGGAGGGTGAACGCGGTGTAGTCCCCCGTACCACCGCCGCCGACGATGACCACACGTCTCATCGCATCAGCTGGATACGCGCGCGTGGTACAGCCACTCGTGCGAGTCTGGCGCAGCGCCGCGCTGGACGTCGACAAGCGCCTGGCGCAGCCGCCTGCTCACATCGCCCATGACGCCGTCGCCGACGGTCCAGGAGGCGCGGGCCGACTTCACGAAGCCGACCGGGGTGATCACGGCGGCCGTGCCGCAGGCGAACACCTCGCTGAGCGAGCCATCCTCGCATCCCGACCTCCAATCCTCGACGCTGATACCGCCCTCCTCCGTCTCATACCCCAGGTCACGGCCGAGGACGAGCAGGGAATCCCGTGTGATCCCGGGCAGCAGCGTGCCCGTGAGGGCCGGCGTCATGACACGCGACCCAGCGCCGCGTCCGAACACGAAGCACAGGTTCATGCCACCCATCTCCTCCACCCACCTGTGCTCGTGCGAGTCGAGCCAGACCACCTGGTCGCACCCGTGCTCCGCGGCCTGCGCCTGGGCGAGCAGTCCGCCCGCGTAGTTGCCGCCGGTCTTGGCGGCCCCCGTACCCCCCGGGGCGGCGCGGCTGAAGTCCTCCGAGAGCCAGACCGTCACCGGCTTGACCCCGCGCGGGAAGTAAGGGCCCGAAGGCGACGCGATGAGGAGAAAGGTGACCTCCTCCGCGGGGTGGACGGAAAGCGAGACCTCGCTCGCGAACATCATCGGCCGGAGATACAGGCTGTGCTCGGGCGCTGAAGGCACCCACTCGTGGTCGGCGTCGAGGAGGGTGTCGATCGCCTGGAGAAACGTCTCCTCCGGCAGCTCCGGGAGTGCCAGCCTGCGGGCGGAGCGCCGGAAGCGGGCAGCGTGCGCGTCCGGGCGGAAGGTGGCCACGCCGCCGTCCGCCTGGCGGAAGGCCTTCAATCCCTCGAACACCGCCTGGGCGTAGTGAAGCACCGCGGTGCCGGGGTCGAGGACCAGCGAGCCGTAGGGGACGAGCTCGGCGTCGTGCCAACCCACAGCGGCGTTCCATCGGATCCGGACCATGTGCTCGGTGAAGGTCCGGCCGAAGCCCAGGTCCACGAGGAGCTTCTCGCGCTCGGCCGCGCTCACGCGGGGATCCGCGCGCCTGACCTTGAATTCGATGGCGGAGGTGCTCTGGCTCAGAAACAGGAGGGTAGCAAGAGGCCGAGTCTTGCGACCCGGCCTCGCGAGAGGAAGGAAGGGGTTCTGTCTCTAGGGCTGCGGCAGCGGGGCGACCGCGACGGTCACCGGCAGCGGCTCGCTGGCCGGGATCACGTCCGCCACGACTCCCCTGGGCACGATTCCCATGGGCACGAACCCGATCGGCGGCTCAACCGCCAGGATGGGCGCTCTCTCGTGCCGCCCACGGCGATCGGGGGGTGGGGTTGCGGCCACGGGGTCCAGCATGTTCCGCAGCTGAAGCTCCAGGAACCGATCGAAGTCGTTCATCTGTAGCAGGAACGCCTCCTGCAACCGGACTACCCGCGTCTCCTACAAAGATTCTTCCGCGGAAGCGCCGGTGAGGCTTCTGAAGGCCCCAGCGCGAGCCTACGCGGCGCGCTGGGCCGGCTGAGCGACGGCCGCCTGCTCATCCGCGAAGGTGCGACCTTGCGGCTCGGCGGCGGGCTCCGGGGTGCTGAGGTTGTGAGCGAGCTTGACCAGCTTGAGACGGGTAGGCCCAGGGCCCAGGACTCTCGCTGCCATGACCACGACGGGCCTGACCAGTACCTGGCTCGCCGACCCGTTGACGCGATGAAACGCTCGGCGCGCAACCATGGCGATTAGAGAACGCCGCGACGTAGACGAGTACCGCCGAACCGAGGATCCATCCAGTGCGTCCAGAGCCATGCCACCACCCCAACCTTCGTGGAGCCTCGGACTGAAGCAGCCAGTCGCGGGCTCCTCTCATAGGTGACAACGCGCGCTGCGGAGGACAGTACCCGCGAGTACAGGCCAAGATGTTCCGCCTCTGCGCAGCGCATGGAAGTAAACTCATGTGTAGAGCGCTGAAAGGGGGGATTTGACCTGGAGACAATCGGGGTCGAGGCTGCGTTCGGCGACATCTTCGAAGAATTCCAGTCCGCGTCCGCGGAGCTGTCACGCCACAAAACACTCCCGGACGTCGCCGAGACCGCCCTGCAGCTGGCCCTCAGGCTGACCAGGTCGGCCGTCGCGTTCCTCGCCCTGTATGAGGAGAACGGCGAGGGGAGGCTGATCTTCTCGAAGGCGGCCGAGGCGGTGCCGATGACCACCGACGAGATCGAACGGATCTTCAGCGACGCATCACGCTACGCGGGCTCCATCTCGAACGTCGGCTGGAGCGGCACCGTGGACATTGGGACCCCCGCCATCCGGTCGACCTGCGCCCAGAACCTCGAGGCCGCCGGCAAGGTGGTCGGCATGATCGGGGTCGCGAGCCGCAGCGGCTACAGCGCGATTCAGCGGCGGACGTTTGCCATCTTCGCCCACCAGGTCGGGTCGGCGATCGGCCTGGCCCTGCAGTACGAGCGGCGCCAGGAGATGGTGGACGCCATGGTGAACCTGCGCGCGGACCTCGACCGGAGCGAGAAGCAAAGGCTCATCAACCACGAGCGCGCCCGGAGCGCCGAGCGGGTCGAGCACGCCCACGAAGCCTCCGTCGATGCGCTGCTCGCGATCTCCCGACATGCCCGGACCGGGCACGGTCTCACCGACTTCTACCGTCGCCTGACCCGCAGCATCGCCGAGCTCGTGGCCGCCAACAAGGTGCTGTTCTGGAAGCTGGACGACGACGGGCTTCTGCGCCCGATCCGCGGGGCCCACGGCGTCGAAGAGGAGTTCTTCGCACGTCTGTATCCGACGCCATGCGCACCCGACCGGGACGACCTGGCCAGCAGGGTCGTGTTTCACGACCTCATGTTCAGGGCGTCGCGCGGCGGCGAGTCACACGATTTCCGGCACGTGCTCGACACCCTCCAGGTCGACGACGCCATCTCGGTCCCCTGGCGCGCGGGCGATGAACGGCTGGGTCTCGTCGCCGCCTACAACTCCCGACGTTCGGAGGGCTTCTCACGGGAAGACGCCTGGGTGCTGCAGAACGCCGGGCTTGCCGCGGGCCTGGTGTGGCAGCTCAAGTACGCGGAGACGGACCTCAAGAAGACCGTGGAGCGCCTGCAGAAGGTGGACGCTGCTCGTCAGATGCTGCTCAAGAACGTCTCCACCGCCGTCGACAAGGCGCACAAGCGAATCGCGGGCGACCTCCACGACGACGCCCTGCAGAAGCTGACCGCGGCCGAGCTCCAGCTCCAGCGCCTGCATGAGCCGAACGGCGACGCGGGCGCCGTCCTCAGCGAGGCCCAGTTCCTGCTCGCCGAGACCGAAGAGGCACTGCGCCGCCTGCTGTTCGAGGTCCGCCCGCCCGCGCTCGAAGTTCCCGGTGGGTTCCTCGAGACGATTCGGGAGCGCATCCGCATCCTGAAGTCGATGACAGGCGCGGAGGTCGAGACGGAGCTCGAGCTTCCCGACGAGCTCTCGTACGAGTTCCGATCGATGCTCTTCCGCCAGCTCACCGAGGCGATGGCCAACATCGAGAGGCACGCGTCGGCGACCCGGATCCGCATCGCCCTCTCCGTCGAGGACGCCGGCATCCGGGGCGTCGTCGAGGACAACGGGCGCGGGTTCGTGGTCGCGGAGCGCGACCGGCTCCCGGGGCACCTCGGCCTCCTCGCCCTCCACGAGCGCGCCTTGCTGGCGGGAGGGTGGAACAAGATCAAGAGCGAGCCCGGTCTTGGCACGACTGTCGAGTTCTGGCTGCCTCTCACGGAGAATAAGGTTTAGGTGTTGAAGACAGAGACGACGCGGGTCCTCATCATCGAAGACCATCAGGTCGTGGCGGAAGGACTGGCCGCGCTGATCAACGACCAGAAGGACATGAACGTGGTCGGCAGCGCGGGCACGGTCGCGGAGTCGATCACCCGCGCGGCCGAGCTGAAGCCGGACCTCGTCCTGGTGGATTTCCGCCTCACGGACGGCACCGGCGCGGACGCCGCCACCGCCATCCGGCAGCTCCGGCCTGACACCAAGCTCATCTTCCTCACGCGCGAGGACAGCGACGCCGCGCGCATCGCCGCGCTCGAGTCCGGCGCCAGCGCCTTCATCCACAAGTCGCGGGCCGCGCAAGAGGTCGTCGACGCGATCCGCACCGTCGCCCAGGGCGGGACGCTGTTCACGCCGCGCTCGATCGCGCACCTGCTGAACACTCGCCGCGAGGTCGAAGCCCAGCTGGAGCGCCTGACGCCGCGAGAGAAAGAGGTCCTGCGGCTGATGGCTGAGGGCACCTCGAGCCGGGACATCGCGAGCCGCCTGGGGATCAGCTACACCACCGTGCGGACGCACATCCGCAGCCTGGGCAGCAAGCTGGGCGTGCACTCGAAGCTGGAGGCGATCGTGAAAGCGCGGGAATTAGCCCTGGTCGAGTGAGTCCTCCCCACTCGTGGGGAGGTGGCGGCGAAGCCGCCGGAGGGGCTGGGGCTGGGCTGGGGCGCCGGTGGTTAGGCCCCCGACACGCGCCGCCGGCTGCCGGACCGGCCGAGCAGCTTGATCGCCGGCGACTCGTCCTCCTGCCGCCAGCGCCGCACGGTCTTCCGCCTTCGCTTGTCTTCGTACAGGTCGGAGTCGGCGGCCTTGTACACCGCCTGCCAGTCCTGGCGTGGAGCCCACGCCGCGATCCCCACGCTGACGTCGACGTGCTCGGGCGCGCGCATGCCGAGCGCGGCATGCTCGACCGCCCGGCGCAGCCGTATGGCGACGTCCCGCGCGCGGTCGAGGTCGGTCTCCGGCATCGCCACGGCGAACTCGTCTCCTCCCACCCGGGCGCATACATCCGATGCTCGAACCACGCGCTGCAGCTGCTGCGCGACGAGCCTCAACGCCCCATCTCCGGCGCTGTGGCCGAGGCGGTCGTTGATCCTCTTCAGGTTGTCGAGGTCGATCATCATCAACGAGAGCCGCCGGTGGTGCCGCTCGGCGAGCGCGACCTCGCGCTCCATCACGCGCTCGAACTCGCGGCGATTCGCGAGCCCGGTCAGGTGGTCGGTTCTCGCTTCGCTTGCGAACTGTCGTGCGCGGTCGACCGCGATCGCAACCTGGTCGGCGACCGCGGCCATGAACAGGAGGTCGGACGCGTTGAAGACGCGGTCGACCATCGTGGCCACAGTCATCATGCCGACGGTGCGCCCGCGGACCCGAAGCTGCGCGCGAAGCGCGTTCCACTCCAGCCCGGAGAGCCGGTCCACCTGCGACTCCGACCTGCCGCCGGCGGCGGAGGCGGCGGCCTTCGCGTGGGGACCGACCTGGCGCGCGAAATCGTCCACCTGGTCCTGGTCGAGCCCGACCGTGTGCGCGACCTTGTAGGACGAGCGCTCGCGGAGCCACATCGCGCCGGTGCTCAGGCGGAGGGCGGCCAGGGACTCGACCAGCGCGACCTCGGCCGTCTCCAGCAGGTCGAGGGAGCGGCCCATCGCGGTCATGATCGCCGCGAGGCCATACATCTCACTCTCGCGTGCGCGGTGCTCCTCGTCCACATAGTCGAGAAAGCCGCGCGCGATGGCGGTGGTCAGGCGCTCGGTGACGTCCTCGAGCCTGCTCTGGGCGAGCGCGATGATCTCGTCGTAGTGCGGTTGGCCCTGGATCGGCCGCGAAAGGAGCTCGATCGTCGCCCGCCGGTAGACGGCGAGCACGTCGATGAGGGACTCGAGCGGCAGCCCCTGCGCAGCCCGCAGCCGACCGTAGTCTCGGGACCGCCGCTCGAAGTCACCCCATGGCATTTCGATGTCGCTGCGAAGCGAGGCCAGGAGCATGTCGATGAAGCCGGCCGAGGTCGTGACGAGATCCTCGCCGGTCTGCTCACTCATCGCGACGAGCTCCGGCGATCGCGCCCGAACCACCTCGAGCGCCTTCCTGCCGCTTTCCATCGAGTCGACGCCGAGGCCGCTGGCCAGCGTGCCAAGCACGTCGACCGCGTAGCCGCCGCCGGACTCTGCCCCTGGATTCATCTTCCTTAGAAACGCCTGGGGCGAGGCAAAACGCGCTACTGCAACTGAGTTAGGCAAAATCCGCGCATCCGTACGGCGCTTGGCAGGGCCCTCCTGAACGACAGTTATGCCAGGCGAGAGGAGTACTCGCCGAACTCAAGGGGGGTAAAGCAAACAGATATGGCGGAGCCGATCTCTGCGTCGACCGCCGGCGACGTCCGCGAGCCCGCGACTACGTACCAGGCGGGCAACGAAGCGGACTTCGAGCGACTTTATCAAGCGTCCTACGGAAAGATCCTCGGCACCCTGACGGCGATGCTCGGCGATCGGGCCGCCGCCGAAGACTGCGCGCAAGACGCGTTCGAGCGCGCATACAAGAAGTGGGCCACGTGGCAGCCGATCGCGCCCGCCGAGGCCTGGGTGCACCGGATCGCGATCAACGCCGCCGTCTCCTACCAGCGCAAGATGCGGCTGCGCGAGGTCGGCGAGGTCATCCGGCGCCTGGGCCGGCCCGGGCTTGCGCCCGACCCCCAGGAGGTCGTCGAACACCGCGATCTCGCCACGGCGCTCGCCAAGCTGCCACCCAAGCAGGCGGCGGCGATCGTTCTTCGCCACTATCACGGCTACACCAACCGCGCGATCGCGCAGGCGCTTGGAATCCCCGAGCGGACCGTCGCATCACGACTTGCGGTCGCGAAAGAGCGGCTGCGGGTCATGCTCAAGCACTCGTACGGCCCGCAGGCGGCCATCGAGGAGACCGCCGAGCGCGGCTTCGCCGTCGCCGACTGACGGACGCTCGGACGATCTCATGAAGGCCTGGCGGCGACCGCCAGGCCTTTGTCGTTCCTCTCTCAGGCTGCGCTCTGGATCCGGCGCACCCTGCTCACCAGGCTGACGATGCGCCGGCGCAGCGGACTCCATCGCGCCGCCCGGAGCGGATCCTCACGGCGCTCATAACGCGGCGCATCGGCGTCGGCGCACTGCTGGCATCCGCATCCGCGCCCGGTGTCAGGGAGACGCTGGCCGTGCTTGTCGAAGCGTAACTGCATGGCGTTCGATCGGCCTAGCAGTGAGTGCCCGGCAGGTAGTAGGCGATACCACCGCGGCACTTCTGGACGATCAGGCCCGCCGGCTGGCTGTACCACTCGTCCCGCATGCCCAGCGCGTCCAGCGCCTTCTGCATGAAGTTGTGCCACATCGGCACGGCGATGTAGTAGCTGTCTGAGCCCTGGGTCATCTTCCGGCGCCAGTCGGCGTTGCCGCCCCAGACCGCCGTCACGAGGTGCGGCGTGTAGCCCACGGTCCACGCGTCCGCGAAGGAGTCGGAAGTACCGGTCTTGACCCCGACGTGCCGCCCGGGCAGGGTGAGCAACGAGCCGCGTCCGAAGATCATGGCCCGGTTGTTGTCGTTGGACATGATCTGCTCCATGATGAAAGCCACTCGCGGATCGAGGACTCGCTTGCCGGCGTCGAACTGGTGGTAGTAGACGAGCTGGTCCCTCTTGCTGACGTACTCGATCGCATAAGGCTGGCGCAGCAATCCCTGCGTCGCCAGGACCGACGCACCGGTCGCCATCTGCAAAGGCGTCTCGCCGTATCCGCCCAGGGTGAGCGACGGGCCGTACGTGTTCAGCGGGTCGTCATTCGTGTAGATCGGGAAGCCGTTCGAGTCGACTCCGTGTGGCACGTACGGAGGCGCGCCCATCTTGCGCGCCATCGTCACCACCGCGGAGACGCCGATGCCGAGCTCAACCTTGACCGCCGGGATGTTCAGCGAGTTGCCCATGCAAGCCTGAAGCTGGCACGTCCCGTGGTAGCGCCCGTCGTAGTTCCGTGGGGAGTACACCTCGGTCGAGCCCGGTTCCCGGTAGCTGAACCTCGAGTCGGCGATGGGCGTCGTCATCGTGTACTTGCCGCTCGCGATGGCCGCGGTGTAGGTGTAGATCTTCATCGAAGACCCGGGATTGCGAGGCGGCCACACGGCGAGGTTGTACTGGCCGCCGTACGCGTTCGGATTGGCCGAACCCACCATGGCGACGATCGCACCTGTCGTGGGATCGATCGACACCAGCGCTCCCTGAGTGATGTTCCGCCAGCTCAGGGCCTTGATGTTCTGGCTCACCACGCGCTGGCCGATGTCCTGCAGCGTGGGATTCAGCGTGGTCACGACGCGCAGGCCGCCGGTGTAGGTCTCATCCTGGCCGAACTGGCTGATCAGCAGCCCGGTGACGTAACGCACGAACGCAGGCGCCGCCGGCTGGTTCGCCGGCATGAACATGTGCGCCGGCGGCGAGATGTCCTCGGCGAATGCCCTGGCCGCGTCCGCGGCGGTGATCTTGTCGTCGCGGATCATGGCGTCGAGCACTGTCTTCTGGCGGTTTTTCGCGGACGTCCAGTCGACCAGCGGGTTGTAGATCGTCGGCCCGCGGATGACGCCGGCGAGCATTGACGCCTGCGCCAGGTCGAGGTCTTTCGTCTGCTTGTGGAAGTAGATCTTGGAGGCGGCCGCGCTGCCCCAGGCCGTGTTGGCGAAGAAGACGCTGTTCAGGTACCACTCGAGGATCTGGTCCTTGGTGTATCGGCGCTCGACCTCGAAGGCGAGCAGCGCCTCGCGCATCTTGCGGTCGATGGTCGCGTCATTGCCGACCAGGCGCAGCTTGATCAGCTGCTGTGTGATGGTGGACGCACCCTCGACCGGCGAGTGGGACTTCAGGTCCACCGTGGCGGCGCGGACGATGCCTTGCGGGTCGATGCCAGGCTCGCTGTAGAAGTTGCGGTCCTCGATCGAGATCACCGCCTCAGGCAGGAAGGTGCCCATGTCCGAGAGCGGCTCGTAGTAGGCCTGGTAGCCGGGCGGGTGCAGGTCGGCGAGCAGCGTCTTGTTGTCCGAGGCGTAGACCAGGGTGTCTTCCGGGATGTCCGAGGTCACCTGCATCGGGTCCGGAAGCTTGTCGGCGAAAGCGACGTAGCCGGGTGACGTCACGATCAGGCTGGGGACCGCGATCACCAGGAGCGCGAACACCCGGATGAGCCAGCTCGCCGGCCGAGAGACCTTGCCCTTGGCGAGGAACTGCGGCGCGCTCGCGCGCCGCCGCATTCCGTTCGGCCTACGAGGCCAGACTATCTGGTCGCTGCGGTTCTTCAGTGGCATCGATCTCCCCCCTCGACGTGTCGATCGGCATGGCGCCCATCGGGCCATACCAACCAAGCGATTGCACGCTCAGCAGCGCCCGAATGTCGATCACCTGGCCGGCGCGCTCGGCCGCCGGCTGCAGCAGTCCGCGGCGTGCCGCCCGGGCCGTCCGCACCGCGGCACCGCCCGCCTTCGAGGCGACGCTGCTGACGGCCGGCTCCCCGGCCGCCGCGTACCAGGCGCGAGCCGCGAACTGCAGGTGCGCGGTTGCGTCCCGAAGCCCTTCCAGGCGGGACGTCCCACGCACGCGACCCACCCTCGACGCCCGGGCCAGCATGACGTTGCGCATCCAGATCGAGAAGACGACGGTGCGCGCGAGCATCGCGGTGGCCACGACGGCTGTCGCCCCAGCGAGCCGGCGGTTGACGTCGGCCAGCGGGTCCGCCGCGTACACCGGCCGCCGAGCGGGCACCGCCTGGGCGTGGACCGGGAGCTCCATCCACTCGCGGAGGCGGACCCGCGGGGTCCAGGGGGCTGCTGTCCGCAGCGACCGGATCAGCACGAGGGCGAGCACGTCGGCGCCGGCGACGATCACGAGCCAGCTCGCGATCGCGAACCGGTTGTCGCTTATCCAGGTGGCGACTCCGCCCAGGAGAAGGCCGAAGATCGTGTTGACGACCTGCTCCGCGCCCCAGATCGCGGACATGCTGAGGTCGCGCGCGTTGGTGTCGGTGACGCTCATCACGCCCAGCGCGCAGGACACGACCAGGGCGACCCAGAACGCGACCTCCGCAACCCTCGGAATCGACCGCCTCACCGGGGGCACGAAAGTGGCCACGACCATGCCGGTGAAGAGGGCGATCGAGAACTGGAGGAACAGCGGTACTTCCACGCCAATGGAACGCGGGCCGCAGGTCGAGTATTGGAGGCCGGCGGGCCCCGGCTTCTTATGGAAATGTAAAGACGAGTTGTTCAGATTTGACTCGCGGCGCGTTGTCTGGATAGCGCGGACGCTGACCCGCTCGGCGTCCACGCCTCCTTCTCCTGATGGCAGTCCTCTTAATCATCCTGCTGGTCACGATCGGGCTCGCGTTGAGGGCCGGGCTCTATGGCACCCGGTGGAACCTCGTCGACTCCAGCACCAAGGACTCCGGCGAGACGCCATGGCTGATGGACGCATGCGCGAGGACGTTCATCCTCGTCCTTCTATCGCTGATGGGCCTGCTGGCCCTCGGGGTCATGTACGGCAACGTCCTCGGCGCCGTCCCGGCTGGTAACTGAGGTAGCGCCGACCGGCCGCACGTTGTAACCGGTAGAAGCAGTCCACCTGCCCCGGGCTGCTTCTTTTCATGCCTCCGGGCTGCCAAAAGGCCCGTCCGAGGCCCTGTTTCAGGCGAATTGACATCGCTTGAGCCTAATTAACCCTGATGCAGTGGGTGCACAGGCATGCCAACGGTAGCTTCGCCCCGTCATTTTGCGCCGCCCAGGGATGGGTCCGCGCCGAACGGGGGTACCAGTGCACCTACTTCGTCATCTGCTGTCGAATCTCAACTCGCGTCCGAAAGCTCACCTGGCGGTGGTCTTCATCGCCGTCTCCAACCACCTGACCGTGGTTGCGCTCGCCGCCTCGCCGGCGGTGCTCAGCATGCCGTCGCTGCACCCCACGCAGTCGGCTTGCGGACCGGACTCCAGCTGCGACGCCCTGGCGGGCAGCGCAAGCCCGAACCTGAGCCTTCCGGCCGGGGCCTCCCAGTGCCACGACTCGGGGCCCGCCGCCGCGTGCAGCTTCGGCGCTGATGCGAAGGCATCCTCGGCAGGGACGACGTCGCTACCCGCCGGGCAAGGCGCATGCGCCGCCGTGGCGAGCAAGCCGGTGCCTTCGACACCCGCCGCGTGCGGAAACGCCTTGCTGACCCCCGACGCTCCGGCCCGCTCCTCGGGCGTGAGCGCCGGACCTGCGATCGCTCCGAGCGTACCGGTCGACTCCCTCGGGGCGAGGCTGCCGGACGAGCTGACGCTGACCTCGGACACGGAAGCGGTCCGGGCCGGCAAGCCCGCCCTCCTCACGGCCACGACGAACGCGACGGTCACCGGCACCGACCGCGCGATCGAGATCTTCGACCAGACCTCCGGCACCCTGGTGGCTGCTTGCGCACAGGGCAGTCAGTGCTCGGTCGGCTACGCCGCGACCTCGGGCGTCCACGAGTTCGCCGCCTTCGTCACCCCTCCGACCACGACCGCCCCGAACAACGCCGTCGCGCTGCCCTCCAACCACGTCAGCGTCGGTTGGCTGGACAGCGCCATCGCGGCCAATCGGACCGTCGTCGGTCCGGGGCAGGCCATCACGGTCACGGCGACCTCGACCTTTGACGTCCAGAAGTCTGGCCGCTGGCTCGAGATCTACGACCTCAGCGCCGGGGCGCGGGTCACCTACTGCAGCCGTGGCACCGTCTGCACGACCACCATGAAGCAGACGACCGGCGGCGTCCATCAGATCGTCGGCTACATCACCGGGAAGCCGGAGGCGGTCTCAATGCCCGTCAACGTGACCTGGCTCCGCGTCAGCCTGGCGGCCACGTCGATCGGCCCCAAGTCAGGCGGTACGGTCAACCTGAGGGCGACCGCGAACGCCGACCTATCAGGCACTCCATGGGTGCTCGGCATCTATGACCAGAACGGCAACCTCGTCGACCACGTTTGCAAGAGCGCGACGTGCACCGTGCAGGCCTGGATGGACGGCAGCAGCAACCCCGCCTACACGGCGGTCATCGGGGCGCTCCCCCAGGGCAAGCCCGGGCTCATCGAGCGGATCACGCATGCGGTCGGGGCGCCGACTCCGCAGCCCCTCGTCGACATCCAGACGAGGTCGACCCCCGTCGAGCCGACTCACCTCCTGTGGGGCGTCGACTCCTGCAAGGCCTTCACCGGCGATTCGACGGGTGAGCTCTTCTACGCCGTGGCCAAGAAGCTGGGCACCCCGGACTTCTGGGGTCGCTACCTGACCGACACGGTCTGCCCCGGGATCAGCTCCAACGAGGTCTCGATGGCCGCGCGCTACCACCTGGGCATCCTGCCGATCTACAACGATTACAACTGCTCCGACGTCAGGTACTACGAAACCGGCCACGCGTACGCGGTGGCCGCCGTCGCGGCGGCGAAACGGCTCGGCATCCCTGCCGGTCGCGTGATCGCGATCGACATCGAGCCTCCGGGCGATGCCTGCCCGGGCGCGGCCAACGTGGACTCCGGCTTCATCGAAGGCTGGTTCGACGGAATCCACGACGCCGGCTACGTCCCGACCTACTACGGAAACGGAACCTCGGGAACCGAGTTCGCGTCGGCGTGGTGCGCGACCGTCAGCAAATACCCCAACATCGCCACCGACTCCGACCTCTGGTCGTTCCAGCCGTCCCTCCTCGGTTCCTTCTCCAAGGTCTGGAACCCCGGCTACGGTCCCTACGACACCGGTTGTGCCGGCAACATGCTGGCCTGGCAGTACGTCCTGAGCGCCGGCGCGGTGGTGGACGTCGACCAGGACGAGGCGATCTCGAGCCTGCCCCTCTGGTACCCCTCTTGAGCTGAGGCTGAACTCGACAGCTCCCCCTGTAGCGCCCGGGTGGCCAAAACCATCCGGGCGTTTTGGTTCTATGGAACGCAGGGACTCAGAGATCGAGCGCGATCCCGAGACGGGCCGTGAGCACGAGCACCGGCGGCTGATCCGGGACGAGCCGGTTCCGCCCGCGCCTCCGAGCACCGCGGTCGTGAGCAGGGTCAACCCGGGGCTCCGCGCGATGGACCTCATCTACCTCGTCTTTGGCGTGATCGACGGCCTCTTGCTCATCCGCCTCGTCCTGAAGCTCCTGGGCGCCAACACGTCCGCGGCCTTCACGCAGTGGGTGTACAACGTGACCGACTTCTTCCTGGCCCCCTTCCACAACCTGCTGCCTACGATCGGCAACAACCAGTCGCAGCTCGAGATGTCGGTGGTGGTCGCGATGCTCGTCTACGCGCTCATCGCCTGGGTCCTCGCCCGCCTGATGGCGATCATCTTCTACCGCGACGTGACCGTCGCTCGCCGAGGCTTCTTCTAACCTAACCGGCTCTCAGGCCTGGCTCGGCTGCCAGGTCGCGGATGTCCTGGACCTGGCGAGTGATCCAGCGAGCGATGTCGTTGGTCCGCACGACCTCCCGCGCCCCTTCGTTGCGGCGCCGCTTCTCGTCCAGGCCCATCACGATCGCCTGGTGCATCGCGTTGGCCGTCGCTTCGATGTCGAAGGGGTTGACCGAGAGCACATGCTGGTGGAGCTCTTCGTGAGCGCCCACGTTCTCGGAGAGCACGATCACGCCATCTGACCGGTTGACGAGCGCGCCCTCCTTCGCCACCAGGTTCAGCCCGTCGTAGACCGAGTTGACGAGCAGGACGTCGAAGTTGCGCATCGCCGCCATCGCTTT
The DNA here is from genome assembly GCA_005889495.1 of Chloroflexota bacterium. Taxonomy (GTDB): domain Bacteria; phylum Chloroflexota; class Dormibacteria; order Dormibacterales; family Dormibacteraceae; genus 40CM-4-65-16. Next base: position 5,827 of record VBHA01000080.1, on the reverse strand, counting down.
GCGCACGCTTTCGCCGAGCTCGAGCCGGACCGGCTGCCAACCCTGCGCGCCGAACTGGGCGTTGATCCGCTGCACGACCTGCCGGACCTTGCGCACGTAGTTGCGGTAGACGGCGACGTCCTGGCGCGACGGCTGGAGAAAGGCCCAGAACTGCACGCGGCCCTTGAGCTCCGGGTGGTGCGCGAGCAGCTTCTCGTAGGCGAGGAAGCCGCGGACGATGTTCTTCGAAGGATCGGTGCGGTCGATCCGCACGATCAGCTGCTCCGGCCGCCAGTCGCGCAGCTTGCGCTCCTCGACCATCACGCCGTGCGAGTAGGAGAGCCGCGTGGTGCCGGCGATGTCGATCGAGATCGGATAGGCGCGCGCGTACACGACCCGGCCGTCGACGAGCACGGCGCGCTCGCGCTCGTCCACGGCCAGGCCTGCGTTCTCTTCGCAGGTCATCAGGAAGTTGCGGACGTCCAGGCTCGTCTGAAAACCCACGATGTCGCAACCGAGCAGCCCGAAGAGGATGGCGTCGCGCATCTCCCGGGGAAGCACCTTCCAGTACTGCGGCGTCGGCCATGGGATGTGCACGAAGTGCTGGATGATCGCGCCGTGCAGCTGCTCGCGCACGAGGCGAGGCACGAGGTAAAGCTGGTAGTCGTGGACCATCACGAGGGGGCGTCCCGGCAGCCCTCTCGCCACCTCCACGACCCTGCGAGCGACCTGCTTGTTGACCTCGACGTAGCCGTTCCTCCAGGCGCGGTGGATGCGGCCGTTGATGACCGGCTGGTTGGCCAGGTCCAAGAGGTAGTGCTGGACGAACCACAGCACCGGGTTGGAGATGACCGAGTAGTACTGCTCGTACTGCTCCGGCGTTGGCGTCGCGTAGTGGAGGCGCGTCGCGCCGCGAAGCAGCGGCGCGTCCCACGTGGTGCCGTGCTGCGCGATCAGGGCTCTCTCGCCGTCGGTGCGCGCGCAGGCGACCCATTCGGCGTCTGCCACCTCGGCGAAGGTCAGCAGCGCCGTGATCACGCCCCCGGCTCCCGACGCTATCCAGGAACGGGCTCTCAGGGTTGTTCATCGCGACCATCACGAAGGCGAAGGTTTGGGCGAAGGCGAGGGGGACGGCTTGGGCGATGGCGAAGGCAGCAGCGAAGGCGAGGGTACGGAGGATGGTAAGACGGTGGGCGAGGCCGAGGCCGACGGGCTGGTGCTCGGTGACGCGGTGGACGAGGGCCGGGTCGACGGCGTGCAGGCGCCTTGCAGGAAGGGGTCTCGCGAATCGCCGCCGCATCCCGACGTCACCCCCGAGGGCCGCGAGTACCAGTCGTGCATGTTCGGCGGCAACGCGTTGACGAACCGTCTCATGATCGTCAGGCCGACGTTCTCGCCGTACGCGCGGATCAACCCGCCCTTGCCGTTGGGGCCGGTGTTGCCCACCCAGACTCCCGCGACGATGTCGGGGTTGTAGGCCATGATCCAGGAGTCAGGAATCCCGCCCTTTCCGTTGTCGCTGGTCCCGGTCTTGCTCGCCATCTGGCGGTTCCAGCCGAAGCCCCAGGTGTTCTGGTAATCCTTCAACACGTCTGACATCAGAAATGCCTCGGCCGGCGTCAGCACCGTGGTGCTCGAGGGGTTCTCGTACTTGAACGCGACGTGGCCGCTCGAGTCGTCGACCTCGTTGATCACGTGGAGGTCGACCTTCTGTCCCTGGTTGGCAAACGTCTCGTAGCCCTGAACGTGCTCGTACAGCGTCACGTCGCTGGCCCCGATCGCCGTCGAGAGGTAGGGCTGGAGCTGGCTCTTGATCCCCATCGCGTGCGCGAGGTCGATCACGTTGGTGATGCCCTCCATCTGGCCGACCTCGACCGCGGGGATGTTGCGCGAGTAGAGGATGGCGGTGCGCGCGGGAATGTCGCCCATGCCGCCGTTGTCGAAGTCCGCGGGCCGGTAGCCGTTGAAGTCGGTCGGCCGGTCGTGGAGGATCGTCGACCACGTGATCTTGTGATCGCGCAGCGCGGCCTCGTAGACGTAGGGCTTGAACGAAGAGCCCGGCTGGCGCCTGGACAGGACCACGTCGAACTGGCCGCCGATCGAGTCGTTGCCGTAGTCGGCCGATCCGACCCAGGCCAGGATGTCGCCATTCTTGGGATTGGCGGCCAGGAGGGCCGAGTTGTTGACGTTCATCACCGACAGGTCCTGGACGCCGTTGGCGACCGCGCTCTCCGCGTTCTGCTGAATCCCCAGGTCCAGCGTGGTCCGAACCACGATGCCGCCCTGCTGGATGGCCGCGGAGCCGAACAGGTTCTCGAGCTGGGTCAGCACGTAGTCGACGAAATGCGGCGCTTTGCTCTGGCGCGCCGTGGCCTGGATGTGGAGCTCGGACTTGATGTCCTCGTTCGCGGCCTTGTCCTCGTCCGCGGAGCTCAGCGCGCCCGTGGTGACCATGCCATGCAGCACATACAGCGCGCGCTCGTGGGCGGCGTCGTAATGCAGCACCGGGTCGTAGGCGGTCGGCGCCTGGATGATGCCGGCCAGAAACGCCGCCTGCGCCGGCGTCAGGTCCTTGGGGTCCTTGTTGAAGTAGGTCTTCGCGGCGGCGCCCACCCCGTACGCACCGTGCCCGAAGTAGACGCGATTGAGATACATGCCGAGGATCTGGTCCTTGGAGTAGCGCTGCTCCAGGGCGACCGCGAGCACCACCTCCTGCAGCTTTCGCGTCAGCGATTTCTGCGGCGTGAGCAACTGGATCTTGACCAGCTGCTGTGTGATCGTGCTGCCGCCCTGCGTGGCGCCGCCGGAAGTCACGTCGACCCACGCGGCGCGGGCGATCGACCACGGGTCGACAGCGCCGTGGTTGTAGAAGTTACGGTCTTCGGCCGCCAGCACGGCCTTGGGCTCGTACCGGCCCATCTGCTGCAGGGTCATCGTGATGTGGTAGTGGCCGGCCGGACTCCAGTCTTCGATCAGCCTGCCGTTGCGGTCGAGCACCATCACATCGCCCGCGGCGAGCACGTTCTGGCTGGGGTCAGGCAGGTCCTTGATCGCCCACAGGACGTAGAAGGTGGTGGCGAGAAAGATCGCGCCGACCGCGGCGGCAATCCATGCCTTCTTGGCCCACAGCCATGCGATCGGCCTGGACCAGAGCGCATCGTGGCGGCCGTGAGCGGCCGGTCTGGTAGCCACCCTTCGCGCTCCTCCTCCGAAGCGCTCAGATGGGCGTTAGGACACCGCGTTCGAGCGCTACGTCAGATCAACGCCGTCTGGATTCGGGCTACCCGAGAAACCGGTTTAGCCGCGAGTTCAGCTGAACTCGACGGCGATGTAGCCGTAACCGTTCGGCGCCACGACCCAAGCCGTAGCGACGTAGTGATACGGGCCCATGATGTTCGCGTAATGCTCGGGACTGTTCATGAACATGTTGTTGAGCAACGTGTCGTTGATGCCTTGCGACCAGTAGCCGATGTTCTCTCCCGCGTGGTTGCCGAGGCGGCATGTCAGGTCTAACTGCGGGCCGTTGGTGTGTGACAGCGAGCCCTGCGCAGCGATCCGCCTTGCGTTGCTCACGGCGACGTTGTAGAGGCAGCTGCTCCACGCGAGCGGCCCAAGGCCGTGCGCCTTGCGGTCGGCGTTGATCAGCGCTTGCTGCGTCGACCGGACGGCGACCGACGGCGGCGCGGTGCGCACTGGCGCCGTACCGCGGCCCGACGACGACGACGACGCGGGTGGCTTCGATGAGGGTTTCGGGCTGGGGCTCGGCGCGGTGGCGACATGGGGCGGGTCCGGCTGCCCGTCGCCGAACGCGCTCACCGGCACGCTCGCCGTCTGCTGCCGGGAGGCGGCCAGCGCGTGCGCAGCATCCGACGGCCGATGTGTCGCCGAGATGGTGCCGGCACCGAGCACGGCCACGACGACCAGGCCTGAGATCCACCCCAAGACCCGCATGGCGGCCGAGTCTGGGGAGCGGCCCCCCGCGTTTCTCGGTAATAGCGGTTAAGCCTTGTAAAAAGAAACGCTGTCGATCGCTTAGGGCAGCTATTCGGGCAGGCGGCTCTTGAGGCGCTCGAACGCGAGGACGAGGTACGTCTCGGCGACCCGCTCCCACCCGGGCACCTGCGCCCACATGAAGGCCATGGCACGCAGCGCCAGCTGGAGCGCTTCGTAGATGCCGAAGCGCTGGAGGGTGGCGTGCGGACGAAGCTCGCGGTAGCGCCTGATGAACTCCGCCCGGACCTCTTCCGCGGCCACTGAGTCGGTCCAGTTCTTGGGATGGGAAGGGATCAGGTAGGCGCAGAACTTGCCCAGGTCATAGCTCGTCTCGGCTTGCGTGAAGTAGTCGAAGTCGAGGAGGGTTGCCCGTTCGGCAGCACGTAGGCGAACTGGTCGACCACCCGATCCAGGCGTCCCAGCTCGGCCTCCATGTCGATTCGCTCGTCGGCCTCGACCTCGGACTCGTGGATCACCGCGAGCGCCTCCGCGGCCGCCATCGCCATCTGGCCGAATTCCACGCTCGTGCGCCGGTTGCTGACGGGACGGCCCTTCACGCCCTCCTCGAGCAGCAGCCCGAACTCCTCCACGTAGCCGAGGGGGCGGGGAAGGTACAGGTATCCGGGGTAGCGCGCGGCCGCCCGCCAGAGGCCCTCCACTACCTTATATGTCCGCCAGCCGCGATCCCCCGGCTGGACCTTGCCATAGATCTTGGCGGGGGTACCGGCCGCGTTGATCGTGTAGCAGAGGATCGCTCCGACCTCCGGCACGTAGCGCACGCGCTCGACGCTCACGCTGTCGGCGGGCGCGGATGCGTAGTCGAGTCCAAGCAGGATCGCGGCCATCTGCTTCGGGTCGTCGGCGAAGGGCAGGTTCGGCATCCGTGGGTCGAAGGGGTAGAACCAGTAGGCATGCTGGGTCTCGGGGAAGAGGACCGGGTAGCCGATGCCGTTGACCGGGTCACACGGCTGTTCCCCACCCCTGTGCTCGAGCCTCTCCCTCAGTTTTTCCCAGGCTTCGGGGTTGAGGGCGCCCTTGGCGACCATCCTCAGGTCGCGTTCCTCCCCGTCCTTCTGGATGGCGATGGCGAACGAGGTCCAGAACCAGTCGGGCGGCTCCAGGCGCGTGCCCCGAGATCGGATCTTCTCGATCTCCCACCCCGTGCCGGCCAGCAATCCCTCGACGAATTCGGCTACCACCTGTTTGTCGGTGGCGGCGTCCATGGTTACTCGTGACGGAGTTTGCGTTTCCATTGCAAGCGTATTGCCCTACTAGGGAACGCTGAGCGGGGCGTTCTGCGACATACCCCCGGGGCTGCGGGGCTGGTGTCTCGGAATGGCGGCGAGGCAATCGCTCATTTCCACGTGGAGGTGGGCATTTGGATGCGTTCGGCACGTATATGTCGAGCCTGTCCGTGCAAGCACGGCGGCTCATAGTCAGCGCTTTTGTCCTTTTCGCCGGACTGCTCCTCATGCTGGCTCGGACGTCGCCGGCTCTGGCTGCTGACAGTGGTCACGGTCAGGGCAAAGCACAAGACCATACGAGTGCTTCTGCGGTCTCAAATCGCCACGACAGCCCGACGGCGAAGGAAGACCAGCACATTGGCGGCGGCGGAGACGGCGGAGGAAAAGGTAAGGGGGGAGGCGGGACAGGCGGCAGCAACCACTGGCAGTCAAGCGGTGGAAGCAGCAGCCACACGAGCGGGGAGAGCAAGACCGGCAGCGGCACGCAGGCATCGAGCCAGCCGTCGAAGGTGAGCTCAAGCGACGGCACCAAGGCGTCAGGCTCTGGCAGCTCGAACAGCAGCGCCAGCTCGCACGCCGGAAGTGACAGCAGCGTCCACGACAATGCCGGG
>VBHA01000118.1 GCA_005889495.1 Chloroflexota bacterium | reverse complement strand
GCGCATCGCGCAGGCGGTCGATCGCGCCTACAACCCGGCTGGTTTCGTGCGTCAACTCCAGGCGATCGCAGCCGCCCAGGGAAGGCTCGCACGCTTGAGCTCGCTGCGCATCCCGACGTTGGTCGTCCACGGCGACGCCGACATCCTGGTTCCGGTCGAGAACGGCCGCAATGTCGCGGCCGCGGTCCCGGGAGCGCGCCTGGTCGAGGTGGAAGGCATGGGCCACGACCTGCCCAAGCGGGTCTGGCCGCTGGTCGCGGACGAGATCGCCGCGCTCGCGCGCCAGGCCGCGACCGCTTGCTGAGCGGGCTCAACCCGGCGATCGCCTTCCTGGCGGGACTGGTTTCGTTCGTCTCGCCTTGCGTCCTGCCGCTCGTCCCGGCCTACCTCGCATACCTGGGCGGGCGCCGGGCCGGGACCGACTCGATCCCCATCGCGGGCGCCGGCTTCGTCGCCGGCCTCTCCCTGATCCTCATCCTCTTCTTCTACGTGTTCTCGCTGGCCGTGCAGCCGGTCCGCGCCTACGTCCCCGTCGTGGCCGGGGTGCTCGTCCTCGTCATGGCGCTGCAGGTGGCGGGGCTGGTGCGGATCCCGCTCCTTTCGACCGAGTACCGCTTGATGAAGGCCGCACCGCAGGGCGGAGGCGCGGCGGGTGGTTTCTTGCTCGGGATGGGGTTTGCAAGTGGATGGACACCGTGCATCGGCGTCACTCTGGGCGCGGTGCTGAGCTCGGCGGTGACGGCCGGCACGACGCCGCAGGGGCTGAGCCTGATGATCGCCTACTGCCTCGGATTGGGACTGCCGTTTCTCGCCCTCGCCTTCGGGCTGGAGAACGCACGGCCGCTGGTTTCCTACGTCAACGCCCACCGGCGGGCGATCGACCTCGGCTCGGCGGCGGTGCTGGTCGTGATGGGTTTGCTGCTTCTCACCAACCGGCTGACCTGGCTCTCGGCGGGCCTCGTTCAGCTCATCCCGTCGTGGCCGTCGCCGAGCCTTTAAGGGCTTCCGGCTCGACCCACAGCGGAGCGCAACGTCGGGTTCGTTAAGAACACTTGTTTGCGGCGCCGGAAATGTCTAACGTGTCTGGCGTGGGGCAGGTTCTCGACGCTCTCGACCTCTTTTCGACCCCCGCGCGGGACTGGTTCCGCGCCTCCTTCGCCGAGCCGACCGCCGTCCAGGAACGCGGCTGGCGCGAGGTCTCGGCCGGCCGCCACGTCCTCATGGCGGCGCCCACCGGCAGCGGCAAGACGCTCGCCGCCTTTCTGTGGTGTCTCGACCGCCTGAGCGTAGAGCCGATGCCCGTGGAGGCGGAGCGCTGTCGCGTCCTGTATGTGTCGCCTCTCAAGGCGCTCGCGCACGACGTCGACCGCAACCTGCGCTCGCCCCTGGTCGGGCTACGCCGGCAGATGGAGCTGCAGGGGCTGCAGCCGCCTGACATCCAGGTGGCCATACGGACCGGCGACACACCCACCGACGTGCGCCGCTCGATGGAGCGCCACCCGCCGGACATCCTGATCACGACCCCCGAGTCCCTGTTCCTGATCCTGACCAGCGCGGCCAGGAAGATGCTGGCCTCTGTCCGCTGGCTCATCGTCGACGAGATCCACTCCGTCGCCTCGACCAAGCGCGGCAGCCACCTGGCGTTGAGCCTCGAGCGACTCTGCGAGCTGACCAAGGTCGAGCCACAGCGAATCGGACTGTCGGCGACCCAGCGCCCGCTGGAGGAGGTGGGGCGGTTCCTTGGTGGCAGCGACCGCGAGGTCGCCATCGTCGACGCCGGGCGGCTGAAGACGATGGACGTCAGGGTCGAGGTGCCGGTCGAGGACATGACGCGTCTCAACGACCAGGACGAAGACAGCGCGAAGGGACAGAACAGCATCTGGCCCGCGATCTATCCGCGCCTGCTGGAGCTGATCCGCGCCCACCGTTCGACCATCGTCTTCGTCAACTCGCGGCGGCTCGCGGAGCGCATCGCCGCGCGGATCAACGAGCTCGCCGAAGAGGACCTCGTCCGTGCGCACCACGGTTCGATCGCCCGCGAGCAGCGGCTCCTCATCGAGGACGAGCTGAAGGCCGGCCGCCTGCGCGGGCTGGTCGCGACGTCGACGCTGGAGCTCGGCATCGACATGGGCGCGGTCGACCTGGTGCTACAGATCGAGTCGCCACCCAGCGTCGCCTCGGGCATCCAGCGCGTGGGCCGCGCGGGACACTCGGTCGGCGAGGTCTCGCGCGCCGTGGTGATCCCGAAGTTTCGCGGCGACCTCCTCGAATCAGCGGCGGTCGTGGAGGGGATGCTCGAAGGCCGGATCGAGTCGACCGTGGTCCCGCGCAAGCCGCTCGACGTCCTGGCCCAGCAGATCGTCGCCATGTGCGCGCTCGACGAGTGGGAGGTCGAAACCCTGGGCCGAGTGGTTCGACGCGCCTATCCGTACAGCGAGCTCGGGCCGCTCGCGTTCGAGTCGGTCCTCGACATGCTCAGCGGCCGCTACCCGTCAGACCAGTTCGTCGAGCTGCGGCCGCGGATCGTATGGGATCGCGTCGCGGGCAAGCTGCGGGGTCGCGCCGGCGCGCAGCGCCTCGCGGTCACCAATCCAGGCACGATCCCGGACCGCGGTCTGTACACGGTCAACCTCGCCGAGGACGGGCGGCGCGTCGGCGAGTTGGACGAGGAGATGGTCTACGAGACCCGAGTGGGCGAGACCTTCGTCCTGGGCGCCTCGACCTGGAGGATCGTCGACATCACACCGTCGCAGGTCCTCGTCACTCCGGCCCCCGGTGAGCCGGGCAAGATCGCGTTCTGGAAGGCCGACGCACCGAGCCGGCCGGTCGAGCTCGGCGCGGCGCTCGGCAAGATGGTGCGCGAGCTTCGCGCCGTGCCGCCGGAGGCGGCCGCCAAACGGCTGCGCGACCGCGCGGGATTCGATGACCTTGCGGTCAAGAACCTCCTGGCCTACCTCGACGACCAGGCGGCCGCCACCGGTTCGGTGCCGGACGACCGGACCATCGTCGTCGAGCGCTTTCGCGACGAGGTCGGCGACTGGCGAGTCTGCGTGCACACGCCATTCGGCGGGCGCGTCCACGCTCCCCTCGCCCTCGCCCTGGAGGCGCGGCTGCGAGACGTGTTGGGGGTCGACGCGCGGGCGCTGTGGACGGATGACGGGATCGCGATGCAGCTGCCCGAGGTCGAGTCGCCGCCGTCCCTCGACCAGCTCATCCTCGACCCGGAGGAGGTCCAGGCCCTCGTCTCGGCGCAGCTCCCCGCGTCGGCGTTGTTCGCCGCGCGCTTCCGGGACAACGCCGCCCGCTCCCTGCTCCTCCCCAAACGCAGGCCGGGCCAGCGCACGCCGCTCTGGCAGCAGCGCATGCGAAGCGCGGGCTTGCTGCAGGTGGCCGGGCAGTATCCGGACTTCCCGATCCTTGCCGAGACCTGGCGGGAGGTGATGAGCGATCACTTCGACATGCCCGCGCTGACCTCGCTGCTCCGCTCCATCCGCTCGCGAGAGATCCGGGTGGTCGCCGTGGACACCGAGCGCGCATCGCCATTCGCCTCGTCGCTTCTCTTCTCGTATGTCGCCGAGTACATGTACGAGGGCGACCAGCCCCTCGCCGAGCGTCGCGCCCAGGCGCTGACCCTCGACCGCGACCTGCTCGCCGAGCTGCTGGGCAGCGAGGACCTGCGCGAGCTGCTGGACCCCGATGCGATCGCCGCGGTCGAGCTCGAGCTGCAGGGTTTGCTCCCGGAGCGATTTCCACGCGACGTGGACGATGCTCACGACCTTCTCGTGCGCCTCGGCGACCTCTCTGCCGAGGAGGCGCTGGCTCGCGGCGTGGGAGACGAGTGGCTCGAATCGCTGGTCAGGGAACGCCGAGCGGTGGCGACGAGAATCGCCGGCCAGGCCCGCTGGATCGCAGCCGAGGATGCCGGTCGCTACCGCGAGGCGCTGGGCGCCGGCCTGCCGGTGGGCTTGCCCGACGTCTTCCTCGAAGCCGGACCCGATCCTCTCGAGTCGCTGCTCCGCCGCTTCGCGCGCTCGCACGTCCCCTTCGTGACGGCGGACCCCGCCAGGCGCTGGGGACTGCCGGCCGGCGCGATCGAGGCCGCCATGTCACGCCTGGCCGCCCGAGGGGACGTGGTCGCGGGCGAGTTTCGCAAGGCGGCCGATGGACGCGAGTACTGCCATCCAGAAGTGCTCAGGACGCTCCGCCGGCGATCCCTGGCGGCGCTGCGCCGCGAGGTCGAGTCGGTGCCGCAGGAAGCCCTTGCGCGCTTTCTTCCCGCGTGGCATGGCGTCGGCGTGCGCGCGGGCGGGATGGACCGCCTCCTCGAGGTCGTCTTCCAGCTCCAGGGTCTCGCGTTGCCCGCGTCGGTCATCGAGCGGGACGTGATCGCCGCACGCGTCGGCAACTACAACCCGCGGCTGCTCGACGAGCTCGTATCGATGGGCGAGGTCGTGTGGGCGGGACGCGGCTCGCTCGGAACGAACGATGGCCGGGTCGCGCTGTACCTGCGCGGTGACGCGCCGCGCCTGGTCAGCCCCCCTGTCGACGTGCCGCGTTCAGAGCTCCACGAGCGACTGCGCGAACACCTGAAATCGCGTGGCGCGAGCTTTTACCGCGACCTCTACAACGCCTGCGGTGGTGGAGACGAAGAGGTGATGCTGGACGCGCTCTGGGACCTCGTGTGGTCGGGCGAGGTGACCAACGACACGTTCGCCCCGCTGCGAATGCTTGGGCCGATGGCACGGCGTCCGGCGCGCAAGCCTCGCATGCCGCGCCTCATCCAGCCGCGGGCGACGGGACGATGGTCCCTGGTCGAGGACCTGGTCGGTGGCGGAGCGAATCCGACGGAACGCTTGCACTCAGAGGCCGGGGTGCTGCTGCAGCGCCACGGAGTACTGACGCGTGAGGCGGTGGTCGGCGAGGGCTGGCCGGGCGGCTTCGCGAGCCTGTACCCCGTACTGCGGGCGATGGAGGAGTCGGGCCGGATTCGCCGCGGCTACTTCGTCGAGGGGCTGGGCGGTTCGCAGTTCGCCCTCCCGGGCGCGGTCGACAGGTTGCGCGCGCTGCGCGAAGAAGGCGGCGGCATCGTCGCGCTGGCGGCGACCGACCCGGCCAACGCGTACGGCACGCTGCTCGCGTGGCCTGAGTCGGACGGACGGATGAGCCGGGCTGCGGGAGCCTACTGCGTGCTCGATGACGGACGCCTGGTGCTCTTCCTGGAGCGGGGCGGCCGCTCCCTGCTGACCACGGGCGCGGTGCAGCTCGCCCATCTCCAGGCGCTGATCGCGATCGCGACGGGCGCGGGCAGGGTCGAGCTCCAGAAGGTCGACGGGGTCGCTGTCATGGACTCCCCGCTGAGGGCCGCGCTGCGGGAGGCGGGCTTCTCGCAGACGCACCGCAGCCTCATCGCCTACGGGGCGCGACCGTGACGCGACCGCGGCCGAGCAGACCCTGGGTACGATTACTTCTTCGTCGGGGAGTGGCGTAGCCCGGAAGCGCACCTGGCTGGGGGCCAGGGGGTCGCGGGTTCAAATCCCGCCTCCCCGACCAATTTTCGGTCCAAACTGGTGTCGTGGGCGGTCGCTCAGAGGGCCTCGACTGGTACCTCGGCAACGCAGAGGATGAGCACGCCGCCAACCCGCGTAGTTTCTTCATACCGGCACGTGATGAGCGCTCGAACAGGAAACCCGGCGATCTGGTGAAGCTGCTCTTCTATATCCGCAACCCTGCACCAAGCGGCCCCCGAGCAGAGCGCATGTGGTTGGAAGTGAGTGCTCGAGACGAAGACGGTTACGTCGGGCTCCTAACCAATCGACCGACCGCGATCAAGGACCTATCGAGTGGTGATGAGGTCGCGTTCGGCAGCGAGCACGTCATCGCCATCCAAGACCCCAAATGGGCGCCCTACGAGAATCTCCTGGCATTTGCGAATCGTCGTCTCATCGAGGACGACTCACTCGAACCGGGTTACGTGGTTCATGACCCATCGGATCTGAATCTGAAGCCGACCTCTAACGGTGAACGTGCGTCGGGCTGGCAGCTTCTCGTCGGGCAGGAAACAGACGACGAGCTCAACAATCCGAAGCATGTAATTACTCCCAACCTCGCCTGGCTGATGGAGCGCTACACCGCGTTTGCGGACCTCGTCTTCTCGGGTGCGAGTTCGGGTCGGTGGGTTCTCGATCAAGGTCAGTACCGGCGCGAGACAAACCGGTAGCCCTTTAGAAGCGCCAGAAGGTCACCTATGTGTTCGCGGCGCGACTGACGGAGAGTCGGAATATGTCGAAAAGGCCGCCAGTCATTCGATGAGGGGTTGAGGCCTCAAAAGCCCTGGCCCTAGTTGATCCGGTTGTGATAAGAGGAGACCGAGATGCGTGTTCTGATAATGGCGAAGGAAGGCGAGCAGAGCGAGGCGGCCGCCGCGCCGACCCCGCATGCTATGTCGGAGTACCAGAAGTTCAACGAAGAACTGGTCAAAGCGGGGGTGGTACTCGAGGCCGGCCGCCTCCAACCGAGCTCGCAGAGCAAGCGCGTTCGGTTCGACGGCAAGAAGCGCACCATCATTGATGGACCGTTCGCTGAGACAAAGGAGCTGGTCGCCGGGTACTGGCTCTGGCAAGTGCGCTCGATCGACGAGGCCCTCGAGTGGCTCACGCGGGCACCCTACGAGGGCGGAACCTTCGAGGTCCGTGAGGTCGTCGAGTTCGAGGGCATGTAAAGGAGTTCTCGCCATAGGTCCGCGTAACCAAGATGCCCCCGCCGTCCCAGGTCGCCGCGATTCAGCCGCCACCGAAGCCCATCGCGCGATCGAAGTCATCTGGCGGATCGAGTCAGCCCGGCTCATCGCAGGGTTGGCTCGCGTCGTCGGCGACATCGGGACGGCGGAGGAGCTGGCACAGGACGCCCTGGTCGCCGCTCTCGAGCAATGGCCTGCCGAAGGTGTGCCGGACCGGCCTGGCGCGTGGCTCATGGGAACCGCCAAACACCGCGGAATCGACATGATCCGGCGTCGCAAGACGCTCGAGCGCAAGCATGAGGAGATCGGACGCGATGTCGAGCGCCTGCAGGGAGGAACGGACTTCGACTCTGCGACCGACGATGAGTTCGGGGACGATCTGCTGGGCCTGATATTTATGGCCTGCCATCCGGTCCTTTCGAAGGAAGCACGGGTCGCCCTCACCCTGCGCGTCCTTGGCGGGCTGACGACCGAGGAAATCGCGCGGGCCTTCCTCGTTCCTGTCTCGACGATCGCGCAGCGGATCGTCCGCGCGAAACGGACCCTCGCCGAAGCGCACGTTAGGTTTGATGTCCCAGGCGGCGCGGAGCGCGGGGCGCGCCTCGGCTCGGTCCTCGAGGTCATCTATCTGATCTTTAACGAAGGGTATTCCGCGACGGCGGGCAACGAGTGGGTCCGACCGGCGCTCTGCGAAGAGGCGCTCCGCCTGGGCCGCATCCTTGCCGAGCTCACCCCGACCGAGCCTGAAGTCCACGGCCTCGTGGCCCTCATGGAGATCCAGTCTTCCCGTCTGGGCGCTCGAGTCGGACCATCCGGCGAGCCAGTCCTGCTAC
>VBHA01000198.1 GCA_005889495.1 Chloroflexota bacterium | reverse complement strand
GCACCCGGCGAAGGTTACTCCCGTTGCCGCGCGGCGGCTATGGGTTAAGCCTGCTTGTCGTCCTCGAGGCGCTCGAGCAGCACGACCGGGATCTTGCGGGAGGTCTTCTGGCGGTACTCCCAGAACTGTGGGTTCTGGTCGGCGTGCTGCTTGTAGAGGCGCTCGTAGTCCTCACCGTCGATGACCCGGGCCCGAGCCTTGAACTTCTCCCCGCCGGCTTCGACCGTGACCTCGGGATGGGTCGTCAGGTTGTGATACCAGGACGGGTGGGTCGGAGCTCCGCCCTTGGAGGCGACGATGACGTGGTGGCCCTTCTCCCACGTGTAGACCAGGGGGTTCTCGCGGTGCTCGCCGGATTTGGCTCCCCTGGTGGTCAGGATCAGGACGTCACGGCCCTGGAAGGGACCGCTGGTGGCCTTGCCGCCGTGCTCTCGAAGGTCCTTGAGTCCTCTTGTCGTGCGGCGCTGCGCTCCTCTTACTCGCCGCGATCCTGCGAGGCGATACTGAACCCGCAGTAGCGGTGTTCATCGTCCTGTGGCTGTGCGGAGCACTCTGGACCGCTTACTGGTTCTTGTTCCGGGTGGCCTTCGAGATCGGGGTCGTGGACGGTTCGACGCTCCACTGGCGAACGGTGGTGGCTTTGCACCAAGCACCACTGGCGAGCATCCAGCGCGTCGACACGCCGTTCGCACCGTTGGGCACAGGTCTCCGCAGGATCAGGCTCGAGGGCCGGCGCTCACCGCTGTTGATGGGGCTGCCGGGCATTGGGGAGATTTTCGACATGATCCTCGCGATCCGACCGGAGGTGCCAGTCAGCACAAGCTGGTATGACCGGGCATATGAGCGCTTCGCGATTCGCAATGTGCGTTGGGTACGGATTGCCAAACCAGTGCGCTGAGGGAAGTTGAAATTCGCGGGTGACCGCGACATGGTGTCCAAGGCACCGCGAGGACGTGGAGCCTGGAATCAGGTCCGTCAGGGGGTCGCTTCCAGCAAGCACCGATAAGGCCTCCGGCAACGGCGGGAACCGCGAATAGCACCGCTAGAACAACGGATGCGCGGCGCGGTGTGTTCAGCAAGAATCCGACCTTTGCCGCGATCACCGACGCGGTGACAAGGAGACCGAAGGTAAGGCGGAGTCCCCCCGATCACGACTCGCACATAGCTCGCCATCAGGGCATCGTCGCGGGATTCAAAGCGGCCAGGGTCGGCTTGGTGGAGGCGGCGGGAGTTGAACCCGCGTCCGAAGCAGTTTCCTCCAGGACTTCTACGAGCGTGTCCGGGATTTTGGTTCTCGCTTAGCGGCTCCTCCCGACAGGATCCGCTTCCGCCAGCCGCGGTGAGTGTCCTACCTCAGGGCCGTGGCGCCCCCTCGGTAGCGATCCGGTCTATGTAACGCCGCTCCCCGGTCCGCCGGATTGACCGAGGGCGACGCCCGGGATCAACGTCCCGGGGCTTCAGTCCTTACTGCTTACGCAGCGAGGGCGAAAGCGTTGGTCTTGTTGGCGTTTGTGAACGCTGCGCTGTAACGCACGCGGCTCTCGGCTCGCAATCCCGAAGCTCAACTGCCCCGTCGAGACCGGACGCCCCCACGAAGCTGAACCTGGTTGCGCTCTGATTCTACCCAGAGGGGCGCCGGATCAAGCGCAGGTGCCCGCCGGTGTCACCGCGGCCTCGCTCATCAGGACGCCGCCGGTGCGTGGTGTCCACAGGTAGACGCCGTCCAGGCTGCCGACCCAGAGCCCGGCCGAATCGGATGTGAAACCGCTGAACGACGGGCTCAGGTCCGCGGTGAACGGAAAGTCCATCTTCTTGGCCTGGTTGGGGGAGGTCAAGATCGAGTACGAGATCGAAACGCCGTCATAACTGAACACGATCGGCATCCCGTTCGCAGTCCCGACCGCGAACACGCTCTTGCCTGGGCTGTAGAGCCAAACAGTGGTCTTGCCGGTGACCAGGTCCCGCCTGAGGATCTCGTCGCTGGACCCGCCGATGCCCGAGGGCTCCGGGAGCTTGTCGGCGGGGTTGTGCTCCCTCAGCCATGCCGTGGTCCCATCGACAACGGTCACCGGGTCGCCCGTGAGCACCACCGTGAACGCGCCTGAGTCCGGATCCAGGAGCCACAGCCCGCCGCCGATGCCCTCGTAGGCCGTGTGGAGGTAGATCCCCTGCTGGTTGAAGGCAACCACGGCCCAGAAGTCAGGCTTGATCTTCCGCACGATTTCGTGTCCGGTCCGGACGTCGACCACGTGAACGTCGGTGCGCGGCGCCGGCTCGTTCGGGAGGTATGCGTAGCGCGAGCCGTCGGGGGAGACGGAGCGCGCATCGTACACGGGCAGCCACCGGCCGGCGGCTCGGTCGTAGTACCCGGCCCCGTTTCCAGTCAGGCCGGGCGGCGCCGTGGCATGCACGCCGGTTCCCCCGGCGCCAGGCTCAAAACCACCTGACGGGTCGGGAAGGATCTGCGCCGAACGGACGTCCAGCTGCTCACCCTGCGGGAGGTTGGCCGGGAGAACGCCATCGGTCACCGGCAGGCGGCACTGCGGTGCCTGGGCCACCAGCGAGATCCGCTGCGGCGACCCAGTCCCGTTGTCGGCAACCTCGAACACCGCGGACTGCAGCCCCGCCGGGCCACCGCCCACGTGCCTTAGGTCGACGCTGCAGGTGGCGCCCGGAGCGAGCGCTGCCCCCGCGCACCCGTCGGTACCCTTGACGAAGGACTTGC
>VBHA01000117.1 GCA_005889495.1 Chloroflexota bacterium | reverse complement strand
GTCCGCGCGCCCAACGCACTCGAAGGTCACGTCTGCGCCGCCCAGCAGCAGCGAGCGGTTCATGCCCTCGAGCCGCCTCGCGGCGGTGGCGAAACGCACGCGTTGGAACACCTCGGACGGCGGCACCACCTGGTCCGCGCCGAGCTTGCGCGCGAGGTCGCGCTGCGTCGGGTGCTTGGCGATCGCGATCAGGCGTTTGGGTGGGGTGAAGAGCTTGACCGCGGCGATGGTCAGCAGTCCGATCGTCCCCGCGCCGGACACGACCACGATGTCGTCCCTGGTCGCCCCGCCCCTCAGCGCGGCGTGGATGCAGCAAGCGAACGGCTCGATGAGGACCGCCGCCTCATCGCTCAGCGCGTCGGGCACCTGGTGGATCTGCGAGGGGTGCGCGACGAGCACCTCTCCCCACCCCCCGCCGGTGCCGGCGCAGTAACCCGTCTGCAGACCGACCTCGATGGGACCCTCGGTGACGTTGTAGCAGAGTCCCGGCCGGCCTTCGGCGCACCGAGGGCATGGCGGGTCGATGCCGCGCACCGCGCATCCGAGCGCGGGCTCGATGATCACACGCGAGCCGTCGTCGAGCACGCCCACGACCTCATGCCCCGGGATGAACGGATAGGACGTCAGAGGGTCGAGGTACAGCGAAACGTGACCGCCGATCGCGGCGAGGTCGGAGCCGCAGATCCCGCTGAGGCTCGGCATCACGCGCACCCAGCCGCTCGCGGGCAGCGGCGGCTCGGGCACGTCGCCGAGCTTGAGCATGGAGAGCGCGCTGGTGGCCACGTCCGGCCTGCCGCCCGCGGCCTTGACGACCGCGAACGACGGGATGGACCTGACGTACTGGAGCGCTAGCGTCGCACCGCCTCCAGGTACTCGGGAGAGCGCGGGTCGGGCATCGGCAGGCGCCAGTTGCCCGGCGCCATCCTCCATCGCTCCACCCGCCAGCCGCGCTGGCCCGCCACCTGCGACAGCCGCGCGTCGGGGTTCACGGCGACGGGCGTACCGACGAGCTCCAGCATCGGCAGGTCGGAAAGCGAGTCCGCGTAGGCGAAGCTCTCCGCGAGGACGACGCCGTTCTTGGCCGCGTACTCCTCGAGCAGCGCGCCCCGCGCCTCGCCGGCGGGCGGGGGCGACTGCAGGTCGCCGGTCAGTCGCCCGTCCTTGACGAGCAGGTGCGCGCAGTCGACCTCCACGTCCAGCAGCTCGGCCAGCGGCTCGACCACCACGTCGAGCGCTCCGGTGAGCAACAACACCCTGTGCCCAGCGCGCTTGTGCTCGCGGATGCGCCTCATGCCGTCCGGGTAGATGCGGCGCAGGGTCACGGCGTCGAGAGCCTCACGCCCGAGCCGGCGCATCACCGCGGGGTCCAGGCCGTTGTACTCGCGATAGAAGCTGCGCTGGAACTCGGCGCGGGAGCGGCGTTCGAGGTAGAGCCAGCGCGGCGCCTGGCGCAGCATCCGCGCCATGAAAGAAGGCCATTCGTCGAGCGGCTGAGCGCGCAGCCTCATCCACAAGAAGTACTCGACGACGTTGGTCTCGACCAGCGTGCCGTCGACGTCGAAGACCGCGAGCACGTCGCCGCGGCCCGCCCGCCGCTCCATCGCCGACCGCACCGAGCTCGACTCGGCCCTGGGCGCGGTCGCGCCGGTGGGCTGCTTGCCCTTGCGCGCCGCCGTCTCGGCCCGCGACATGCGCACGACCGTCGGGAAATGCACGTCCTGGAAGTAATGCGTCCAGTCGTACAGCGCGGGGTCGAAAGGAAATTTCTCCTGCTCGGCCGCCGGGACCTTTTCCCACAGCGCGGTCACGTTGCGCGTGTCGAAGATGCAGTCGACCTCGGTGTACACGCCGTAGAGCTGGATCAGGTTCAACCCCCGGTCGAGGCGCTCGCGCTCGGCGTTCAGGTCGTCCGAGACCGAGGCGACGCTGGCGCCCAGCGGCAGGCGCTCGACGACCCACTGCGCTGCCTCGACCAGGCGCAGCGCCACACGGGCCTGCGTCGCGATCTCCTGCCTGGTCGGAAACGTCCAGGAAGGCGTGCCGATCGCCTGCCCGTAGCGGTCGCGCAGAGGGTGCGCCGTGAAGTAGGCCCCGGCCTCGTCCGCAACCCTCCTCAGGCGCAGCGGGTTGCGGCTGCCCGAGGCGGCGTGATACACGCGCGGCCTGGAGTCGGCGGGCGGGTTCGCCGCCACCGCGAGCACGGTGTTGACGACGAAGTCCGCGGGGATGATGTCGAGCAATGAGTCGGGCAGGCCGGAGAAGTCGCGCAGGATGTTCCGCCCGAAGGCGAGGATCAGCGGCTCGGCCATGCGGAAGCCCTCGAGCCAGCCGGCGAACGGCTCCGCCAGGGCGCTCTCGATGATCGACGGCCGCACGATCGAAAGCGGGATGTCGCCATGCAGCTCGACCACCGCGTGCTCGGCCATCGCCTTCGTGAAGGAGTAGATGTCGGAGAAGCCCATCGAGTTGGCGTGCACGCGGCCGCGCTCGATGAGCCGGTCCTTGACCCACTTCTCGCGCAGGCGCTCGGTCGCGCGCGCGACCGCCGGCACGCCCGCGGGCCCCATCCGCGACCGCGCCTCGCGCTGCAGCCTGTTCAGGACCTCGGGCCGCCGCGATTCCTCCTCGACCGGACCGCGCAGGTTCGACAGCACCTCGGCCTCGTGTCGCCAGTTCAGGCCGGGGTCGAGCGGCGGCTCCTCGCGCACCAGGCCTCGCAGCATCCCGCCGACGTAGGCAGTCGAGACATGCACGAGGTGCGGCCGCGCCGCGCTCTCGCGCAGGGCCTCGACCAGCCGAGCCGCGCCCAGGAGGTTGGTCTGGGCGGAGAGGTCGGCGGGGTTGTCGAACTCAACGGCCGCGGCGGAGTGGATGACGACATCACACTCCCGCAGCCGCTCACGCGAGGCTTCGCTCAGCCCCAGGCCGTCGCGCCCGAGATCGATCTCCATGACCGCGAGCTTTTCCGCGGCGAGCCGGGTAAAGCGGTCCTCGCCGAGCTCCTCCCTGAGCCGCCTGAAGGCGGGGCTCGCCAGCACCTCGCGCTCGAGCCGCTCGACCGCGGGCCGGCGCGCGCTCGAACGGATGGCCAGGTTGATGCGCGCGACCTCCGGGATGGCCCGCAGGCATTTCTCGACGATCGACTTGCCCAGGAAGCCGGTGCTGCCGGTGACCAGGATGGTCTTGCCCTTGAGGGCCTCGGCGATCACCGGACGAGTCTAGGAGGTTCGGGTGAGAAGCCCCGGCGAGAGATTCGGCGATCCAGGTGGTCCCAGATCCGGGTGAAGCGACGAGCAGCGCAGCGCGCGCATCAATAGATGCGCAAGCGAGCAGCGCAGGAGCTGAACCCGGAGATGGGCCACATGGGCGCCGAAGATCCGTCGGGGATTTCTCGCCCGAACCTCTAGGTGGTCTCTCCGTGGTTCAGATGCGGAACCTGCACCGGCACCGAGCCACCGCCGCCCGTCCAGCCCAGCGCCGAGGTCGCCGTGGCCCAGAACCAGTACGCCTGGCCCGGCTTGCCGCGGAAAGTCGCCGAGGCGCTGACCTGGTTGCTCCGCCAGACCTTCCGCACGCCGTCCTGCGTGACCAGGTAGACCGTGAACCGCATGGTGCCGGGACTCCACCAGGAGACGTTGATGGTCGCCGGGTCGTCAGGCGAGGACGTTGCGTTCACCGTCACGGCCGGCATCGTGATCCCTGCGTAGCGGGGCGAGCCGCCGAGCCAAAGGTCGCCGAGGTCTCTGGCGTAAGGGTCGGCGCCCGGACCTGACCATCCGTAGGGGTCGACCGGCCCATTGCCGTTCATGTAGTAGAGGCCGAAATGCAGGTGCGGACCGGTGGCGGTGCCGGTCATGCCCGAGATGCCGAGCACCTGCCCGCGCGCCACGAACTGGCCCTTGCTGACCGAGATGTGGCTCATGTGGCCGTAGAAGGACATCAGGCCGTTGCCGTGGTCGATCTCGACGGTCAGGCCGCTCAGGCACGTGTGGCAGCCGGGCACCAGCCAGTTGGCGAGGATCACGCGGCCCCCCGCCGCCGCGGCGACCGGCTCGTAGTACAGGCCGTAGTCGTAGCCGTCGTGGCCCGAGTAGTAGAGGTAGTCGTGGCCCCCGGGCGTCTGCGCGTAGCCGGCGCTGAAGCCAGGGTCCGGCCCGCCGACCCTGGCCGACGCGACGGCCCCGTCGTAGCGGCAGATCCGACCGCTGACGTTGTAGTTGGGGCCGCAATGGTCGAACAGCGAGGTCACGTAGTGCGCGCCCATGAACGGCAGGGTCAGGAAAGCCCCGGGCGCGGCGGCCTCGCCGAGGCTTCCGGTCCCGTCCTCGATGGGGCCATACGCAACCTGGCTCGGGTACGACCAGCGCGTGTACTTGAGGGCCTGGTGTCCTGGCGGCAGCGCGGAGTGCGCCTGCGCCGGAAGCGCAGACAAAATCAAAGAGCCGAGGGTGAGGAGGAGCACAACAACCCGCATAGCCTTGAGAACGAGGTTGCTCACGGTAGGGTTGCGCTCCGAACGAGCCGGCTCAGATTTGGTTAAGTTTCGCAAATGAGCGGTCGTCGGTGACCGAGATCGGCATTTTGAGCCAGGGCCGGGCTGCGGTCTTCGAGGAGCCCATCGGGCCTGCCGGCGTGCGGGTCCGCGAGCGGCCGCGCACCGAGCCGGTCGCCGGCGCCGTGGCCGTAGCGATCCGGGCGGCCTCGATCAACCACCTGGACCTGTGGATGGCGCACGGCGCCCAGAGGGTCACCCCGCCGAGGGTGATCGCCGCCGACGGTGCCGGCGTGGTCGAGGCTTCCGGCGACCCGAGCCGGCGGCCCGGCGAAGAGGTCGTGATCTACCCGGTCGTCTGCTGCTGGGAGTGCGAGTGGTGCCGGCGGGGCGAGAACGTGCGCTGCGTGCGCTTCGGCGTGATCGGCGAGCACTCCGACGGCACCGCGTGCGAGCTCTTCCACGTCGATGCGCGCAACGTCTTTCCCAGGCCCCGCGCCCTGTCGTGGCCGGAGGCCGCCGCGTTTCCCCTCACCTTCCTCACCGCCTGGCGGATGCTCATGACCCGGGCGCGGCTGCAGCCCGGCGAGAAGGTGCTCGTGGTCGGCGCGGGCGGGGGCGTGGCGGTGGCGGCGATCCGGATCGCCAAGCACATCGGCGCCCGGGTCTTCGCCACGAGCAGGTCGAAGGCCAAGCAGCGGCGTGCGCTCGAGATCGGCGCCGAGGCCGCGTTCGACTCCACGGACTTCAGCAAGCCGGTGCGCGAGGCAAGCGGAGGCGGGGTCGACGTCGTCGTCGAGTCGGTCGGCCCGGCGACGATCAACGAGTCGATGCGCGCGGTCGGTCCGGGCGGGCGGGTCGTGGTCTGCGGCTCGACCTCAGGCGTGAAGGCCGAGATCGCGATGCCGAGGCTCTTCTGGGGCCAGCTCGACCTGCTTGGTTCGACGATGGGCAACGCGAGCGAGTTCGCCGCCGTGCTCGAGGCCATGAACGCGGGCATGCGCCCGGTGGTGGACGAGGTTCATCCGTTGGAAGATGTGCAGGCCGCGCTGACGCGGCTCGACTCTGGGGAGCAGTTCGGAAAGGTGGTCGTCTCGGTTTCGACCGAAGGAGGAACGAGGTGAAGGGGTTCAGGGCGTTTCTGCTGCGCGGCAACGTGGTCGACCTCGCCATCGCGGTCGTGATCGGACTTGCGTTCGCCACCGTCGTCACCGCCTTCGTCAAGGACCTGGTGACTCCGCTCATCGCCGCCCTGGGCGGCAAGCCCGACTTCGCCAGCCTCTACTTCACGGTCAACCATGCCCGGTTCCTGTACGGCGACTTCTTCAACGCGTTGCTCGCGTTCCTGATCATCGCGGCCGTCATCTACTTCTTCGTCGTCGTGCCCCTCAACGCGCTGATCGCACGCTCCCGCAAGGAGCCGCCCGCCGACCCCACGACCAAGAAGTGCTCCGAGTGCCTGAGCGAGATCCCGGTCGGTGCGAGGCGGTGCGCCTTCTGCACCTCGCCTCAGGCTGCCTAGCTCTCCTTCGGCGCCCGGACCCCGAATCGCCAGAACGCGAGCCCCAGCAAGATGAGTCCCGCCGGGACTACGACCTCGACCTGGAGCACGACCGACAGGATCAGCACCAGGAGGAAGCCCGGCATCCACAGCATGAAGGCGAGGCCGACGCGCGCGAAGCCGGCGTCGTTGCCGCTGCCGAACCTCCCGCGAACAAACGCGAGGTTCATGAGGGCCATCTGAAGGTTGGTGTCGTCACCACCGTGCATCGGCTCTCTTCCTGAGCGGGTTTATGCCCCGTCCCGCACGGCCCAAACCTTCGAGGCCGTCTCGTGGCTCAAGGTCACGTCGCGGCCGGCCACCCGGACGCGGAGAGTCTTCCCGACCTGGTCGCTCTCCAGCACGGCCACCTCGCGTCCCGGCGTCAGGTCGCGCTGGTGGAGGTAGGCGAGCAGCAGCGGCGCCTCGCGCTCGGCGACCTCGGACACCCGCGTGACCGACGCGCGGTCGCCCTCGGCGAGAGAAGAGAGCCGCACCTCGTGCGCGGCGGGCTCGGAATAACCGGGGATCGGGTTTCCGTGCGGGCACGTGGCCGGGTGCCCGAGGACCTCGTAGAGCCTTCGTTCGACGGCGTCCGACACGGCATGCTCGAGGCGCGCGGCCTCGGCGTCGGCCGTCACCCAGTCCAGGCCCAGGGTGTCGGTGAGCCAGCGCTCCATGATTCGGTGCCGGCGCACGATCGACTCGGCCGCGCGCATGCCGGCATCCGTGAGCTCGATCTCCTTGCGCCCGTTCATTCGCACGAGGCCGTCGCGGGTCATGCGCCGCAGGCCGACGGCCACAGTCGGCCGGCTGACGCCTAACCAGTCGGCCAGGCGAGCGCTCCGGAGAGGCTCCTTCTCGGACCACATGAAGTAGATGGCCTCGAGGTACCGGGAGACGACCTCGGAGGGCCCGCGCGGCTCGCCGTTAGACTGAACTAACTGCATCTTTTGTGCGTACTAACCTGCTGACACAACTATGAGCCAATCCGGCGCCGTCCTACTCGGAGCGGTGGCGGGAGCCACCGTCTTCCTCGGTCTCCCGGTCGCGCGCATGCACGGCCTGCCGAAGTCGCTGCAGGGCTTTCTCAACGCCTTCGCCACCGGGATCCTCGTCTTCCTTCTGTGGGACATCCTCAGCCACGCGGGAGGGCCGGTCGAGGCCGCGATCGAGCAGGGGCGGCGAGGCCCGTTCGCGGGTATGGCGGTGATCTTCGCGGTCGGGATCGGGGTCGGCCTGCTCGGCCTCGTCTACTTCAACCGCACCGTCTTCAGCCACCTCCGCCACGGGCACACCAACCCCAGCGCGCGGTCGCTCTCCCTGGCGATCGCGACCGGGCTCGGCCTGCACAACCTCTCCGAGGGCCTGGCCATCGGCGAGTCCGCGCACGTCGGCGCGATCGCCTTCACCGGCGTGCTGGCGATCGGGTTCGCGCTCCACAACGTGACCGAGGGGTTCGGCATCGCCGCGCCGATGACCACGGACGTTCTTGGCCGTCGCGGCGGGCGCGCTCCTGTACGTGCTCAACGAGCTGTTCAGCCTGGGCCGCAAGATCAGCACCCCGCCGATGTTCGCGTGGGGCCTGCTGGCGGGGTTCCTGACCGCCTACGCGACAGACCTGTTCCTGACGCTCTCGAGCGCAGCCTAGGAAGCTACGAAGTCGAGGCGCTCCTCGTCGGGGTCGAAGTCGTGCCAGTCGGGGTAGCGCCACCGGAAGAGCCGCTCCTGGATCTCGAACAGGCTGTCCAGCGTGTCCTGCACCCCTCCCGTGTCGCGAAGGGGCTCGCGGACGTGGTCGGGCATCGCGTCGACCACCTCGCGGATCTCGGCCCGGACCGGCTTGGGAACGGTCTTGACCCCGTCCCGGTTCATCTCCTCGAGGCGCCAGAGGATGCGGTCAGTGGCCTTGAGCATGCGATGGAACGCGTAGCGACGCCGGTTGTGCCGGATGGTCGCGTTGTGCTGCTGTTCGATTCGGCTGTTCGTATGGTCGATCATGGCCAGCTACGTTTCCTAGCTTACCCGCTCCCGGAAGCCCTATGAAGGATCGTTTTCTGGTACACCTCGAACGCCTGTTCAAGCCCATCGACGCCTGGGGCGAGTTCCGCAAAGGTGCCCGCCGGGCGGCTGTGACCTTCGTGCTCTACCGCCAGGCGGACCGCTGGACCGTGCCTTTCGTCCGCCGGCGGGCGGACCTGCGGGATCACCCCGGGCAGGTCGCCCTGCCGGGCGGCGGGGTCGAGGAGGGCGAGTCGGCGTGGGAGGCGGCCCAGCGCGAGGTGGCCGAGGAGATCGGCGTGCCCGGCGGGCGCCTGGTCCCGCTCGGCGCGGGCGACCCCATCTACGCCGCCGTCACCAACTTCTCGGTGGTGCCTTTCGTCGCCCACCTGCCCGACCCGGTCGAGTCGTTCGTGCACGACGTGGCCGAGCTGGAGGGCGTGCTGACCATCCCCCTCGACCGCCTGCTCGACGACAGCGCATGGGTCGAGTCAGACGACCCGCGGCGCTTTCGCTACCTGGCGCACGAGGGCAGCACGGTCTGGGGCCTGACCGAGCGCATCGTCCACGGCCTGGCGCCGAGGCTCAGGCAAGCCCTCGCCGAAGATCAAAAGCCGGATCTTCCAGCTGTGCAGGAGTGACGCTCTTCCCCGCCTCCATCAGGCGGCGGGCCCGCGCCACGTTGTGGTGGTCGTTGATCCCCACCGCCGCGACGAGCCGGCCCGCGCTCAGGTAGAAAACCGCGAACGGCGGCCTGCCGAGCTCGCCGCGCATGACCGTCTGGTCCCACGGCAATCCCGCGCCCGCGTACTGAAGGTTCAGGTCGTACTGGTCGGACCAGAACCAGGGCACTTCTCGATAGGGCTCGGCCGCGCCCGCCATCGCGCGCCCGACGGCGAATCCCTGCCGCTGCGCGGTCTGAAAGTGCTCGACCCGAATCCGCGTCTCGAACAGCGGATGCGTGAACCTGGTCACGTCTCCGGCCGCGAAGACGCCCTCAGCCGAGGTGCGGCCGAGCCCGTCGACCACGATGCCGCGATCGACCTCGAGTCCCGAGCGCGCCGCCAGGCCGGTGCGCGGAACCGAACCGACCGCGACGACATCAGCGCTCGGCGGCGGTCGCGCGCCCAGCCTGAGGTCGACTCCATGCTCGCGATGCACGTGCGCGATGTAGGCGCCGAGCTGCCCGCCGAGGACTCGCGCCAGCGGCTGCGCGAGC
>VBHA01000116.1 GCA_005889495.1 Chloroflexota bacterium | reverse complement strand
ATCGATGCGTGAGAGCGCCTGATCGGACGTTCTATCTCGCTTCGGCTTCGAGCAGCTCCAGGAAGGCGGCGACGATGCCTTCGGGCCGGCCGGCGTCGCGGCGCCGGTAGGCGACGATCGTGTTCTGCATCGGCGGTGCGTCCTCCATCTTGACGGCGCGCAGCGTCTCGTTCGACACCTCGCGCGCGACGGCGGTGCCTGGGAGGAGGGCGACGCCCAGGCCCCGCTCGACCATCTTCTTGGCTGCCTCGATGGAGTCCAGCTCCATCAGCCCGCGCAGGCTCACGCCCGCGGAGAGGAACGCGCCCTGGGTGATCTCGTAATAGCTCGAGGTGCGGTCGAACATGATCAGCTTCTGGGCGGCCACCTCGGCCATGGCAACCGAGGAGCGCCTGGTGAAGGGATGCTCCGGGGCGCACACGAGGACCAGGTCTTCGGTGTGGAAGGGACGCAGCTCCAGGTCGGGGTGGCGGATGGCGCGGCCGAGACCGATCTGCACCTCGTCGCGGAGCACCAGCTCGACCACGTCCTCGGAGTGGCCGGTGCGCACCGACACCTCGACCCTCGGATGGGCGGCGACGAAGCGCTCCAGCAGCTCGGGCAGAACATAGGTGCTCACGGCCGGCGCAGCGGCGATCATCAGGTGGCCCGCGGAGGCGGTCATGACCTGCGCCAGGGCCTCGCGCCCGTCGCTCAGCGCTCGCAGCGCGCGTTCCGCGAACGGCACCCAGGCGCGCCCCGCGTCGGTGAGCCGCATGCCGTGCGGCGTGCGCAGGAAGAGCGGCGTCCCGAGCTCGCGCTCCAGACCGTGCAGGCGCGCCGTCAGGGTCGGCTGGGTGATGAAGAGCGCTTCGGCGGCCCGGCTGACGCTACCCCGGCGGGCGACCTCGAGGAAGCCCTCGACCTGGACGAGCTGGATGCCACTCGGCTTCCCGTTACGGGATTCTTCTATGGCCACGGTCGGACCCTACAAATCTTATCTATAGGGTCGGCCGGCTCAGCCCCGCTTCAGCACCACCCTGGCGGCGATGATGGCGACGATCCAGACGGGCGCCATGGTGATGACGAAGGGGCGGATCGTGTCGCTGGCGGAGTGCGAGTCGCGGTCGAACGCCAGGAACACGAGCACTGTGCCGTAGAGAAGGAAGGCGAACGCGACGCCGAGCCCGGTGAGCGCTTTCCACCTCATCTGCCACGGAATGGTAGTCGGGCGACCGGTATTCTCTTGGACATGGCTGCATTCTTCGGTTTCCACATGCCCAACTACTCGTATCCCGGGATTCCCAACGAGCGTCTCTTCGACCACGTGGTCGAGCAGGCCAGGTGGGCGGAGGCCGCCGGCTTTGACCTCGTCACCGTGATGGACCACCTGTACCAGATCCGCGGTGTCGGTCCCGAGACCGAGCCCATGCTGGAGGCATACACCACCCTCGCCGCGATTGCGGCGCAAACGGCGCGCGTGAAGCTCGGCACCCTGGTCACGGGGGTCACCTACCGCAACCCCGGGCTGCTCGCCAAAGAGGTGACCACGTTGGACGTCATCTCCAAGGGGCGGGCCATCCTGGGCATCGGCGCCGCGTGGAACGAGGACGAGCACATCGGCTACGGCTTCGAGTTTCCGCCGATCGCACGGCGCATGGACCGTCTCGAGGAGGCGGTGACGATCGCCAAGCTGATGTTCACCGAAGAGCGGCCGTCGTTCGAGGGCAAGTTCTATCGCATCGAGCGCGCACTCAACGTGCCCCGACCCATCCAGAAGGGCGGGCCGAAGATCCTGATCGGCGGCGGTGGCGAGAAGCGCACCCTGCGCATCCTCGCCAAGCACGGCGACATGGGCCATTGGTTCGGCGGCCCCCTCGAGGAGCTGAAGCGAAAGCGGGGAGTCTTCGAGGAGCACTGCGCCGCGGTGGGACGAAACCCGTCCGACGTCACCATCCTCATCGGCATGCCAGTCGTCCTCGTCGAGAACGAGCGCGAGGCCAAAGCGATCACAGACGCGATTCCCGAGGAGCGCCGGGCGATGATTCGGGTGTTGAACGTCGAGCAGGCGGCTGAGTTCCTGCGCCCTTATCTCGATGCAGGTTTTGGAGGTTTCACCTTCAACAACCCGGCGCTACCCACGCAAGAGGCCATTGGTCGAGCGGGCGAGCTGATCAAACAGCTGCGCGGTTCTGGAGTAGCGGCCTAGCCGGTCTTGTAGGTCTTCTCGCCCGCGCGCACCTCGACCGGCAGGTGATTCTCCGGCGGCGCCAGAGGGCACGCCCAGCGTGGGCTGTACGCGCACGACGCGTTGTAGGCGTAGTTGAAGTCGATCACCACGTCGGGCGAGCCGGGCGTCACCTCGAGCACCAGGCCGTCCGTGTCCTTGGCGGTGTCGAACAGGTAGCGGCCGCCGCCGTATGTCTCAGGGCCTGAGGTGCGGTCGCGGAACGGCACGAACAGGCCGCCCGCGTACTGGACCAGGCTCAGCACGGTCAACCGGCACTCCTGGCCCGCCAGCGTGAAGACCACCCGGCCCAGGCGCCGGTAGCGGATCGCGCCGTCCTCGCCGCCCGTGTCGATGACCATCTCGGAGCCGTCGCCGGGCTCGAGCCGGGCCGGGACCCGGTATGCGGGGTCGGCGTCGAAGTAGCGCAGGCCCGCAAACGTGCCGCGCTCCGACGGCTCGATGGGCGATTGCGGATGAGTGCGGAAAAGCTCGTCGCGCCCCTTCCGAAATCCGCTCAACGCGTCGGGTCCTGGGGTCCGAAAAAGGTCGCCGACGCGGCGCCGCCAGTCGACGAGGTCGAGGTATGCCTGGGCCTCAGTGCCCGTCAACGGTCTGTTCTTGGTGGGACAGCCGGTAGCTGGACTGCGGCGGCAGGCTGGAGAGCGCCTGGTGGACGTCGTCGTCGGTGGCGTCCGTGACCACGAGCGTGTAGTGGCGCGAGTGCGGTCCAAGGACGTCCGCGCTCGCCGCGACGGCCGGGACAGAAGAGGTGACGGCGACCTTGGCCTTCGCCGCCGGCGCTGCTTCGGCCGCACGGGACGGTCTTGCGGACGCGTCGGCACGCAGGACGCGCCAGTGATAGGCGCCGACGCCGGCCGCCACCAGGATCAGCGCGAGGAAGTGGCCGACGTCGAGGTTGGCGGGGTCGTTCCATCGAGGGTTGGCGCTGAACGCCTGCTGCAGGACGCCGTTGACGATGCCCACGCCTCCGGCCAGGACTGCAAGCACGCTGCCGAGAAGCGCCGCCCACACGTAGAGCTTGCGGCTGAACGACTGCCGGTCGGCCGCCCATGGCGCGTGACGCCAGTGGGCGACCCATACCGCGCCGCCGATGAAAAGAAGGGTCAGCGATTTGCTGAGCGGGTCCCTCCAGTCCGACGCCGAGACGCCGATGATCGGGGCCTCGACCTGCTCGGCGAGCGTCCACAGGAGCCAGCCGGCGCCGATCGCCCACGCCGCCAATGAGATCAGCGACGCGAGGTTGGTGTAGAGCCTTCGGATGCCTGCCTGCCGGTCGGCCTCCTGCGTGCCGGCGTCGCGCGTGAGCCGGCGGCTCATCAGGAACCACGCGACTCCATAGACGAGCAGCTGCGAGCCAGGGGCGGCCGCGGCGGCGATGAGGTTCGTGCCCGCATCGCCGGGGTTGTCGACGCCGAGCGCGCGCGCCACGATGTAGTAGAGGATCTGGCTGGCCCCGGCGAGCGCGACGGCGATGCTGACGGCCACCGTGAAGAAACCCTCCAGGGCGCGCAGTGTGGAGTGGCGGTCGTCGGCGACGTGCTTGATCGCGATCGCGCGGGCGTGCACTCCCCACAGGACCAGGCCGCCGATCGCCAGGCCGGCCGGGCCCGACAGGAAGCGGCCGTTGGCGTTGAGGGCGAGGTTGGTCCACGCGACCTGCAGCAGCGCGGCGGTGCCGGCCAGGAGCGCGAGCACCCCGACCAGGAGGGCGATGTACATGTACCAGCGGCGTAGCGTCGCCGAGGGGCCGTCCTCTCCGGCCACGGCGCGGTCACGCCAGGCGATAAAGAAGTGTGATGCCCACACTGCCGCGAAGACCGCCGCGGCCCATCCGATCTGGGAGGTCGAGAGGTTGCTTGAGGCGTAACCGTCGAGCACGGGCTGCAGCAGCTGCGTGGCGGCGAAGCTGATCGCGATCATGGCCGCGATCGAACCGAAAAGGCACGCCCAGTAGAGGTAGAGGCGGCGGAGCGCGGACGCGCGTTCGAACGGGTCGCGCAAGGCGAAGCGCTGGGCGAACCCGAAATGGACCGCCCAGACCGGTAGCGCGACCACCGTCATCGCCGTGAAGATGGCGAGCGATCCGCGGTTGAAGTCGGCCGTCGGGTCACCGAAGACGAAGAGCAGGATGGTGCCGCCGAGAAGCACGAGGCCGGCGGCCAAAACCACGAGCGCGGCGGCGCTCACGACGTAGAGGTAGAGCCGCCTCAGGACCATCGGCGCAAACCGTACTACCATGCGCGGGTGATCTCTCAAGAACTGCTGGAAATCCTGGCCTGCCCGAAGTGCCACACCAAGGTCGAGCTCAAAGAGCCGGACCACCTGCGCTGTCCTTCGTGCCGGGTGCTCTATCCGATCGTCGACGGCATCCCGGTCATGCTGATCGAAGAGGCCGTACCGGAAGCGTCAGCGGAGAAGCGCTAGGCGGCGCATTCGTATCTCGACGTGTCCTTCACCGAGGGATTGGCCTCGGCGTCGCGGATGTCCGGCGCGATCTCATCGTCGGTGAGCGCGTAGGCCTGGTTGGGATCGCTCGCCGAGGTCGCGAAGACCATCCCGAGGACCCGGCCCTGCAGGTCGATGATCGGGCCGCCGGAGTTCCCCGGGTGCACGCTGGCCTGCAGGACGTAGATCTGGCGCGTGACGAAGTTCTGGTTGTAGATGTCGCGGCCCTGCGCTGAAACCGAGCCGTCGATGACCGCCGGCACGATCTTCTCGGGGCCGCCGCCCGGATAGCCGATCACGGCTCCCTGCGTGCCACGTTCAGCCGGTCCGAAGGTGACGCCCGGCGGCGTGTAGCCAGGGGCGTAGAGCACGGCGACGTCCCGTTCGGGGTCGAAGAAGACGACGTCTGCATGCACGATCGTGCCGTCGGGCTTGGTGATGGAGTGCGACCTCGTGCCCGAGACGACGTGTGCATCCGTCACCACGTAGCCGCTGCCGACGGGGAATCCGCTGCCCGTGACGATTCCGCCGCAGCCGACGCTCGACACCATGACCACGTTCTGCGCGGTGTGCTTCACCCCCGGGGTGTCGACCGACGAGGGCACCTGCAGCGGCCCGGGCAGCGTCGGCTCCAGGCCCGCGAAGACGGGCGGGAACTGCACGCCGGCCAGGACCTGCGCGACGCTCGAGAGGGGACCCGGAGGTCGGGGGGCGATCCCGTCCATGGCGCGTAGGACGATCGACCGCTGGATCTGCTGCGCGATCTCGAGCACCGGGCCGCGCGAAAAGCTCAGGCCGAGGAACCAGCACATGACGAGGACCGCGAAGGCCGAGAGAGCGGCACCGGCGACCGAGTCCGTCGAGGTGTGGATGCCGGTGCGCAGGATCTTGCGCCGGATCGGCTCGCCGACCGCAAAGCCGATGCTCGACCCGAGGCTGCCGCCGATCACGAGCACCAGCACGGCGCCCAGGGGCCGCGCGCTGGCGTTGTTGATCTGGAGGTAATCGAGGACATACCTCGCCGACGCGGCGCCGAGGAGCACGCCCACGAGCAATCCCACGTACTGGGCGAGCGAGAGCCAGAAGCCGCGGCGGTATCCGTTGGCGAGGCCCACGATCGCCGCGACCAGGATCAGCAGGTCGATGAGGTTGATCAAGAGGTCCTAATTGGTAACACCCTGACTCGGCGTTGTGGCTCCGCCATGGATAATTGAAAGGTGGACTACCTCGCCGGCGAGTGGGTGCCCGCCTGGCTGTTCATGAGCGTCACTTTCCTGGTGGCGGCGCTCGGGGTTGCCGCCCTCGGCTGGTGGGTGCTGCGCGGCGACGCGCGCAACCGTGCCGCCGAGGAGGCAGTCGAAGGCGAATCCGCCGCCGAGCACCACTGACGGACTGGAAGGGGTTCGCGGCCGGCGCGCCTGAGCTTGCGGCTTTCGCCGAGGAGCGGCTGCGGGACACCGGAATCCTCATCCTCGCCACCAATCGCGCCGACGGATGGCCGCGCATCAGCCCGTGCGAGGCCTACATCGTCGACGGCGAGCTGATGCTCGGAATGATGTGGCGGTCGAAGAAAGCCCTCGACCTGCTGCGCGATCCGCGCGTCAGCCTGGCCACCCCGCAGACCCACCACGACGCGCCGTTCGGCGACCTCAAGCTGTACGGCCGCGCGATCGTGGTCGACGAGCGTGCGCGGAAGAGCGCCCTCGAGGACACGCAGGAGGCCGCGATCAACTGGCGCCCGACCGAGCCCTACCATGCGTTCGCGGTCGACATCGAACGCGCGGGGTTCATCCTAGGCGGGGGCCGGAGCGACCGGCGGCTCGTCGATGAGCTCGCCTGACTCGCGCAGGTCGCGGAGCGGCATGAAGCTGCGCACGGGCGGGACGCGCTCGAAGTTGTAGGGAGGCGGGGGAGAGGTCGTGGACCACTCCAGGGTGTTGCCCTGCCACGGGTCATTGCCCGCGACCTCGCCGTGGTTCCAGCTGCGCACGATGTTGACCAGGAACAGGAGCACCGAGATCGCGATCAGGAAAGAGGAGATGGTGATGATCATGTTGGTCGTCGCCCAGGCCGCGTTGGAGTAGGTCCAGATGCGCCGCGGCATGCCTTCAAGCCCGAGCGTGTGCATGATCAGGAAGGTGCCGTTGAAGCCTATGAAGGTGGTCCAGAAATGCCACTCGCCGAGCCTGCGGTTGAGCAATCGCCCGGTGATCTTCGGGAACCAGTAGTAGATGCCGGCGAAGATCGCGAAGACGCTTCCGCCGAACAGCACGTAGTGCAGGTGGGCGACCACGAAGTAGGACTGGTGCAGCTGGGTGTCGACCGGGACTGACCCCAGGTAGACGCCCGTGATCCCGCCGATCAGGAACGTAGCGAGGAATCCGAACACGAACTTGATGGGCACGGTGAAGTCGATGGATCCCCACCAGGCGGTCGCGATCCAGTTGAAGAACTTGATGCCGGTCGGCACCGCGATGAGCATGGTCATCAACATGAAGAAGCCCTCGACGTAGGTGTTCATGCCGACCGTGAACATGTGGTGCGCCCACACCGTCATCGAGAGGAACACGATCCCGAACAGGGCCGCGACCATCGACATGTAGCCGAAGATGGGCTTGCGCGCGAAGACGGGGACGATTTCGGAGATCATCCCGAACGCGGGCAGGATCATCACGTAGACCTCGGGGTGGCCGAAGAACCAGAACAGGTGCTGATACAGCACCGGCCGGCCCGACGTGGTGAAGAACTGCGTCCCGAGCTGGCGGTCGAACTCGAGCAGGATCATGGCCGAGGCCAGCGGCGCGCCGACCACCAGCAGGAGGATCGAGGTCGAGATCTGCGCCCATACGAACAGGGGCAGGCGGGAGAACCGCATTCCCGGCGCGCGCAGGGCGATGATCGTCGTCAGGAAGTTGGTCGAGGCCATGATGCCGCTGATCGCCCAGACGATGATGCTCATGGCCCAGAAGTCGACGCCCAGGCTCTTGTTCTGGTAGGCCTGCTCGGTCAGGGGCGCGTAGCCCGTCCAGCCCGCGTCGAGCGCATGGCCGGTGAAGAAGCCGCAGTAGTACAGGATGATCGACACCGGCACGAGCCAGAACCCCAGCAGGTTGACCCGCGGGAAGGCCATGTCGCGCGCGCCGATCATGATCGGGACCATGTAGTTGGCGATCCCTGTGACGAAGATCGTGACGAAGAAGAAGATCATCGTCACCCCGTGCGCGGAGATGATCTGGTTGTAGGTCGAATCGTCGACCAGGCGCAGGTTGGGCTGCGACAGCTGCAGGCGGATGACCAGCGCGAAGATCCCGCCGATGACGAAGCTGATCATCGCGGTGACCATGTACATGATCCCGATCAGCTTGTGATCGGTGGTCGTCAGCCACAGGCTGATCGGCTTGAAGAATGTGTCGTCGTAGGCCTTGGGCCGCGGAAGGACTGTTGTGGCCATCCGATTCCTATCCTACTTTGAGGGCGATGGGGATGGCGACGCCGACGGCGACGCCGAGGCGGCCTTCTGTTTGGCCAACCATGCGTCGAAGTCGGATTGGTTCATGGCCTGGACGATGATCTGCATCGAAGCGTGTCCGGTGCCGCACA
The DNA here is from genome assembly GCA_005889495.1 of Chloroflexota bacterium. Lineage (GTDB taxonomy): Bacteria > Chloroflexota > Dormibacteria > Dormibacterales > Dormibacteraceae > 40CM-4-65-16. The sequence continues at coordinate 64 of VBHA01000116.1, read as the reverse complement.
GCTCGGCACACTCGCCTCGCCATTTGCCCGGCTGGTCGATCTTGAGCCACGAGAAGTTGTCGTA
>VBHA01000079.1 GCA_005889495.1 Chloroflexota bacterium | reverse complement strand
TAGCCTGCGACACCAACGATCGCCGCCCACGCCAGGCCGCCGATCGCGCTGAACAGCTGGAATCGCCAGAACGGCATCCGGGCCATCCCCGCGAGCATCGAACCCCACGTCCGCAGCCCGAGGACGAAGCGGGCGGCGAGGATCGCCTTGTCGCCATGGCGGGCGAAGAACAGCTCTGCCCGAGCGAGCTGCTCAGGGCGGATGTGCAAGAGGTGGCCGAAGCGCTCGACGAAGGGCCTGCCCCCGCGGTGACCCAACCAGTAGCCCAGGTCCGCGCCAGCGGTCGCGCCGACAAAGCCGAAGAAGATGACGAGGATCAGCGAGTGGTGGCGGGCCGCGGCCCACGCGGCGGCGGCGAGGAGCAGGGCCTCGCCCGGAAAAGGAATGCCCGAGCTCTCGATGAGGATGCCCAGCCCGGCCGACGGGTAGCCGAGCACGTCGACGATCCGAGTCCAGTCCACTGGCCTTCATATACTGGACGGCCCCATGGCCGAATACGGCGATCACGAGTCATCCGGCGATCCTCTCGAGACGCTGAGGCACTCGGCCGCGCACCTCCTCGCCGCCGCCGTGACCGAGCTCTACCCCGACGCCAGGTACGGCATCGGCCCGGCGGTGCAGGACGGTTTCTACTACGACTTCGCCTTCTCGAAACCGATCTCCGAGTCCGACCTGCCCGCGATCGAATCGCGCATGCGCAAGCTCGCCCAGGCGGACATCCCATTCGTGCACGAGACGATGTCCCGCGAGCAGGCCACCGAAGAGTTTCGCCGGCGGGGGCAGGACTACAAGCTCGAGCTCATCGCCGACAAGGTGGAGGGCGACGAGGTGAGCGTCTATCGCACCGGGGACTTCCTGGACCTTTGCCGCGGCCCGCATGTGCGCTCGACCAGGGACCTGAAGGCTTTCAAGCTGCTGCGGGTGGCGGGCGCTTACTGGCGCGGCGACGAGAAGAAGCCCCAGCTGACCCGCATCTACGGCACCGCCTGGCCGACGCCGCGCGAGCTCGAGGACTACGTGAAGTTCCTGGAAGAGGCCGAGCTCCGCGACCACAAGAAGCTCGGCAAGGACCTGAAGCTTTTCGCTGTCGACGACAGGATCGGTCCGGGCCTCCCGCTGTGGCTGCCCGACGGGGCGACGATCCGTCGCGAGCTGGAGCGTTTCATCGTCGACGAGGAGCTCGCGCGCGGCTACCTCCACGTGCGCACGCCGGATGTCGCGCGGCTGGACCTGTTCCGGCAGAGCGGCCACGCCCAGCTCTACAAGGAATACATGTACCCGCCGATGACCTTCGAGGACGGGGAACAGCTGGAGCTCCGGCCGGTCAACTGCCCGCATCACATCGTCATCTACCAGACCGAGCTGCGGAGCTACCGCGACCTTCCGCTGCGGATCGCGGAGATCGGCAACAACTGGCGCTACGAGCGCTCCGGGACGCTGGCCGGAATGAACCGCGTCCGTTCATTCGCGCTGAACGACGCGCACATCTTCTGCACGCCCGACCAGCTGATGGACGAGGTGAAGGGTGCGATCGACCTGGCCCTCTACTTCTCCAGGGTTCTCGGCATCGATGAGTTCTGGTATCAGCTTTCGACTCGCGACGATGTGAAGGACAAGTGGCTCGGGACCGAAGAGCAATGGCAGGAGGCGCAGGCCTCCCTCGCCGAGGCGCTCGAGTCGATGGGCCAGCAGTACAGGATCGGAGTCGGAGAGGCCGCGTTCTACGGGCCGAAGATCGACTTCCAGGTCTACGACGCACACCGGCGCGAGTTCACCAACTCGACCGTCCAGGTCGACTTCCAGCTGCCGCAGCGCTTCGACCTCGAGTACGTCGCCGAGGACGGATCGCGCAAGCGTCCGGTGATGGTGCACCGCGGCGCGGCCGGCGCGATGGAGCGGCTGTTCAGCTACCTCATCGAGCGCTACGCCGGCGCGTTCCCCACATGGCTGCATCCAACGCAGGTGGTGGTGGCCGCGGTCAAAGACGAGTTCAACGATTACGCGCGGGAGGTGGGGGAGCGGCTGCGCGCCTCGAAGATTCGCGTCCACGTGGACCATCGCTCCGAGCGACTCGACCGCAAGGTCCGTGACGCCAAGGTCAAGAAGGTCCCGTACATCGGGGTCGTGGGCGGCAAGGAGGTCGAGTCGGGTCACGTCAACGTCCAGAACAGGGCCGGCGAGAAGGTCGACATGGCGGTCGACGCGTTCGTGGACATGATCTCCGCGGAGATCGCCGAGCGCCGCAGAACTCCTCCCCATTCATGGGGAGGTGGCCCAACGGGCCAGAGGGGCTAGAGAGCTCCTCCCCATTCATGGGGAGGTGGCCCAAAGGGCCAGAGGGGCTACAGACCCCCCGGCAGACGGCCTCCGCAGTCACCGACCGCGGCCACCGGCACCATGGTCCCGCTCGTCACCTCCGCGATCCGCGGTTGATGCTGCGCGTCGCCGCCGGAGAGGACATGCTGATCGTCGATCCACGCGCACGCGAACATGCCGTTGCCGATCGTGCCGAGCGAATGGCCGCCGGCGCCCTGCGCGATGAAGGTCCCGCTGTTGGCGACGAGGGCCACCTGGGTGCCGTCCGGTGAAATGTATGCCGCCTCGACCTCGCCGATCCGAAACGAGCGCACCGTCACGGCGCTCCAGCTGAGGACCTTGGCGCCCAGGTTGACGGTGTCTTCGCAGACCGCTCCGGCAAGCGTTGGCGGACCCGCGATCGGACACGATTGGCCCCCGAGCGTGAAGCGCCGCGTCGCGGTGGCAGGGTCGACGACATGCAGCTCGAGCGGACCGCAGCAGAACGGGCCGCCGCCCTGAGTGCATGACGGTACGACCGCGAGCACCAGGTTGTTCGTCCCGTGCCAGCCCACGGGCCACAGCGAGCGCGCCCCGGTCTCGCTGAACAGGTTGAGGTGGTTCCCGCCTCCATTGAGATCCTCGACGTACAGGCGGGTCGAAGCGCCGGTCGACGTGAAGTCGGCCACGACGACGGCGATGCGCTGGTCGTCGGGGCTGACGGCGAAGATGCTCCGGCGGGACGCCGTGGCCGCCGGGACTGTCGTCGCGCGACCGGTGTCGCCGTTGGGTGCCAGGAAGTGGACGACGCCCTGGCCGTCCATGAAGTAGGCGCGCGAGTTGCTCGTGCTCACGGGAAGGGGCACGACCGCTCCGGCGCTGCTGCCGCAGCTCACCACCGGCGGAGTGCCCGAATCGGCTGTGGCGGCGACCTTTCCGTCGGCACTCACGAGGCTGACGCTGTAGGTGCTGGCGGCCTGGCTTCCGACCAGGAGCCCGTACGGTGTGGTCACCGGCGACGGCGGTGGGGCGACGCTAGCGGACGCCTGTGCGCTCGGGGAGGCTGACGCCTGAGCCACCGGCGAGCCTGCAGGCGTGGGGGAGTGGCCGGCGGAGGTGTTGGCGCCGCTACTACAGGCGGCGACGAGCATGCTCGCGAGCAAGGCCACCTTCATGGGTGCTGAGACGAGGGGCTGCGTTCCCATTCGCAAAAGGCCAACGACATTTTGCGCGCCAAGTTACGTTTCCGGTACGATCCTCCCTCTGAAGCAGGGCGCCGCCCTCACCCCCAGAGCGCTGCTCGCAAGGGTTCTGCGCGCAGGGCGCATAGGGACGGACGGCGCGTAGCTGTCCGTTTTGTTTATTTGGATGGAGGAATAGAGCAACCCTGAATTTGGCCGAGGTAGCGTCCCATACCGTTTAAAGAACTGAGGATCAACGATCAGATCCGCAGCTCCGAGGTGCGACTGATCGACGACCAGAACAACCAGCTAGGCGTGCTTTCCCTGGACGCCGCGCTGCGCATCGCAAACGAGAAGGGGCTGGACCTCGTCGAGGTGGCGCCGCAGGCGAGCCCGCCGGTCTGCCGTTTGATGGACTACGGACGGTACAAGTTCGAGACCGTCAAGCGCGAGAAGGACCAGCGACGCAAGCAGAACGTCATCAAGCTCAAGGAGATGAAGCTCCGTCCGAAAGTCGCGGAGCACGATTTCCAGACCAAGTTCAAAGGCTTGAAGCAGTTCCTCGAGGCAGGAGAGAAGGTAAAGGTGACGATCATGTTCAGGGGCCGCGAGATGGTCCACCAGGACATCGGCAGGAAGATTCTGGAGCGGGTGGCGGACGACGCCAAGCCGTTCGCGGTCATCGAGCGCCAGCCGCTGCTCGAGGGCAGGAACCTTTTCATGATCCTCGCGCCCAGCCGCCAGGGAGCGGTGAAGGAAGGGGCGACCGTTGCCTAAGATCAAAACGATGAAAGGCCTCGCCAAGCGCGTCCGGATGACGCGCAACGGAAAGCTCGTGCGGCGCAACTCGTGGACGAGCCACCGCCTGCACCAGAAGTCGAAGACGCACAAGCGCAAGGACCACACCGAGCAGCCCGTGTCGAAGGCGGATCGGAAAACCGTGCGCCGGGCCCTGGGCAAGTAGCCCATGGCCAGGGTCAAGCGCGGCGTCCCCGCGCATCGTCGCCACAAGGCGATCCTGGACCGCGCGAAGGGTTTCAGGCTCTCCAAGAAGCTGCTCTTCCGTCCCGCCAACGAGGCGGTGCTGCACGCGCTCGCGTACGCGTTTCGCGACCGTCGTCGCCGCAAGCGCGAGATGCGCCAGCTCTGGATCGCGCGCATCAACGCCGCCTCGCGGCAGTCGGGGCTGCCCTACAACAAGCTGATGCACGGCCTTCGCCAGGCCGGAGTGGAGATCGACCGCAAAGTGCTGGCTGACCTGGCCGTGCGCGACAGCGGTTCCTTTGCCCGGCTGGTGGAGGTTGCAAAGAAAGCCCTCTGATCAACTGATCTCGAGCCCGGACAACGAGGTCGTGCGCCGCTTGCGGCGCCTCGCTCACCGGCGCGAGCCAGGGTTCGTTCTCCTGGAAGGTCCACGCGTGCTGGCCGAAGCCAGAGCTGCGCGGCTGGAGTTCGACCTCATCGCGGTGCGGGAAGGCGACAAGCTGCCATTTCACACGGAGTCGCGGGTGACGCTGACCCCCGCGGCTTTTCGCGCCGCGACCCAGACCGTGACCCCGCAAGGTGTCATCGCGGTCGCGCGCGTGCACGAAGCGACCGCACTGGAAGCGATACGCGCGGCTCGCGACGCTCGGTGGCCCCTGCTCGTGCTGGATCGGGTCCAGGACCCTGGCAACGTCGGCGCGATCTGCCGGACCGCCGCAGCAGCCGGCGCGCCCGCCCTTGCCGTGCTGCCGGGAAGCGCCGATCCCTTCGGCCCCAAGGCGGTCCGCGCATCCGCGGGTAACGTGTTCCGGCTGAAAGTCGCCCCAGCCCGATGGAAGGACCTCGAGGAGCTCGATGGCTACGGCGCCGCGCCGTCGGGCGGTGCGCCGCTGGCCGAGGCGCCGATAGAGTCTGCGGGCATGATCGTGCTCGGGAGCGAGGCGCATGGCCTCTCACGCCAGGACCTCAAGCTCGTCACAGTGCCGCTGACCGAGGGAGTCGAATCGCTCAACGTCGCGGCCGCCGCGGCGCTGATCCTGTTCGAGATCCGGCGGCGGAGACTCGCGGCATGAGCGACCCCTCGGAGATGACGAGCCAGGCGCTCGCGGCCATCGGCCAGGCGCAGAGCAACACCGAGCTGGAACGGATCGAGCTCGAATACCTCGGCCGCAAGAGCGGCAAGGTGAGCGCAATGCTGTCGAACATTGGCCGGCTTGCGCCGGCGGAGAAAGCCGCGCTCGGCAAGGCGGCCAATGAAGCCAAGCGAGCCATCGAGGGCGCGCTCGTGGCGCGCCGGGCCGAGCTCGAGCAGGCCCGCCTGGCCGACCTGGCGGAGACGGAGGCCGTCGACATCACCTTTCCCGGCCCGCCTCTCGACCGCGGCCACGTCCACGTCCTGACCCAGGTCCGGCGCCAGATCGAGACCGTGCTGGAGTCGCTCGGCTACCAGGTCGAGCTCGGACCGGAGGTCGAGACCGAGTGGTACAACTTCGAGGCCCTGAACCTCACCGCCGGCCACCCGGCACGCGAGAGCTGGGACTCGTTCTACTTCAGCCCTGAGCTGCTGCTCCGCGCGCACACGTCGCCGGTGCAGATCCGCGCCATGCAGCGCCTCAAGGAGCCGCCGATCTACATCATCACGCCGGGCCGCGTGTACAGGCGCGACCCGGCGGAGGCGACGCGCCTTCCGTACTTCAGCCAGGTCGAGGGCCTGGCCGTCGACAAGGGGCTGACGGTCGGTGACATGAAGGGCACCCTGCTCTACATGATCCAGTCGCTGTATGGACGCGAGCGCAAGGTGCGCGTGCGGCCGAGCTACTTTCCCTTCACCGAGCCGAGCTTCGAGTTCGACGTCTCCTGCGGCATCTGCGGCGGGATCGGCTGCAAGAGCTGCCGGCACAAAGGCTGGCTCGAGGTCGGGGGGTGCGGCATGGTGCACCCACAGGTGCTGCGTAACGGCGGCATCGACCCCACGCGCTGGAACGGCTACGCCTGGGGCTTCGGCATCGAGCGGATGGCGATGCTGAAGCACGACGTCGACGACATCCGCCTCTTCTACGAGCCGGACCTCCGGTTCATCGAGCAGTTCTAAAGGGCCAGATGAGAATCAGCTATGAGTGGCTCGGCGACTTCGTCGACCTGGACGGCGTCACGCCCCAGGATGCCGCCGACGTGCTCACGCGCCAGGGCGTCGAGGTCGAATCGCTGACCATGGTCGACCTCTCGCAGATCGTGATCGGCAAGGTCCTGGAGCAGACCAAGCATCCGAAGTCCCGCAACGACCTCTGGATCCACCTGGTCGACCTCGGCGACCGCAAAGAGCAGATCATCGCCGGCGCTCCGAACGCGATTCCAGGCAGCCTGGTGCCGGTCGCCCTCCCCGGCACGACCGTGCCGAACGGCAAGGTCGTCAAGGACATGAACATCGCCGGCTTCAGAGCGGCTGGGATGCTGTGCTCGGCCGCCGAGCTGCTGCTCGGCGACGACCACTCCGGCATCCTGATTCTCGACCGCGGCACTCCCGGCCGGCCGTTGACGTCCGTCATCCCGAGCCAGGCGGTCATGGAAGCTGAGATCACCTCCAACCGTCCCGACTGCATGGGGCACCTGGGGATCGCCCGCGAGCTCGCCGCCGGCCTGGATCGCCCTCTGACGCGAGACTTCATGCCCGCGTTCACCGGCAGCGCCGACCCGCCGGGCCGTGACCTGGTCAAGGTCGGCATCGACGACCCCGACCTATGCAGCCGCTACATCGGCGGGGTGATCAAGGGCGTCAGGGTCGGGCCCAGCCCGGACTGGCTGCAGCGCAGGCTCCGCGCGTCCGGCGTGCGCCCGATCAACAACATCGTCGACATCACCAACTATGTCCTCCTCGAGTACGCCCAACCGCTGCACGCATTCGACCTCGCGAAGCTCGAAGGCCCCGCGATCAACGTGAGGCGGGCGCACGAGAAGGAAAGGCTGCTCTGTCTGGACGGTGTCGCGAGGGACCTGACCACCGACATGCTCGTGATCGCGGATGCGACCCGGCCCGTGGCCGTGGCGGGGGTCATCGGCGGGGAGGAGAGCGCGGTCACGAACGCGACCACCGACATCCTCCTCGAGTCGGCGACGTTCAACGGGCCGAGCGTCCGCCAGACCTCGCGCGTGCTTGGCCTGCGCACCGAGGCATCGGCGCGATTCGAGCGCACGCTGCCGCCCGAGCTGGCGCTGGCCGGCGCGCGTCGAGCGGCAGCGCTCATCGAAGAGCTCGCCGGCGGCACGGTACACCGGGAGTGGGCCGACGTCTACCCTCGGCCGCAGGAACCGGTGCGCGTCAACCTGAGGCCAGCGCTCATCGACGAAGTCCTCGGCACGCACGTCCCGCTCGAGGAGTCGGAAGCGATCCTCAAACGTCTCAACTTTCACGTCAAGGTGATGGGCGACGGCGAGTGGGACATCCTCCCGCCGGTGTTCCGTCTCGACGTCACGATCCCCGAGGACCTGGTCGAGGAGGTCGGCCGGGTCTACGGTTACGACCGCGTGCCGCCGACGCTGCCGGGGCACCGGCACGACAGGTGGACGCCGCTGACCCAGAGCGTCGACCGGCGCCTCGACGAGGTCCGCGAGGTGCTGGCGGGCGCCGGTTTCACCGAGACGTGGAATCCCGCGCTCGTGTCGTACGGGAAGCTCGAGGAGCTGCGCATCGCCGCCCATGCGATGCGAGTATCGAATGCGCTGAGCGACGACATGGACACGCTGCGCACGTCGCTGCTGCCGTCGCTCGTCGATGCCGTCGCCCTCAACCGAGACCGGGGACGCGACGGCGTCAAGGTCTACGAGATCGCGGCGGTCTACCTGGCGCGCGTCGGCGAGAAGAACACCCAGCCCGAAGAGCCGCTGTGCGTTGCCGCGGTCGCGACCGCGGACGGATCGCCCGAAGCCGGCGAGAAGGCGCTGCGGCGGCTCAAGTCGGTCCTCGACGGCTGCATCTCCTCGCTGTCCGCGCCCGCGTGCACGTACCAGCGCGCCGCCGCCGAGCTCTTTCATCCTGGCCGCTGCGCCGCTGTCGTGCTGGACGGTCGGCAGCTCGGTTACCTCGGCGAGCTCCATCCGACAGTGACCACGGGGGCGAAGATCGAAGGCCGGCTGGTCGGGTTCGAGATCGACATCGAGCCTGTCCTCGCCGCCTCACGGACTCCTCGGGCGCAGCCGCTGCCGCGGTTCCCGGCGGTCGAGCGGGACCTGGCCGTCGTGGTCGAGGACACCGTGACCGCGGGCGCGCTGCTGCTCGCGATCAAGGAGTCCGCGGGGGAACTGCTGGAGCACGCTCGCGCGTTCGACGAGTACCGGGGCGCGCAGGTTCCCGAGGGGCATAAGAGCATCGCATTCACCTTGACTTTCCGAAGCCCGGAGCGCACCCTGACGGACGCCGAAGTGGACACTGTGATCTCGGAGATCAGGCTTGGACTGGAGAAAAGACACCGCGCCAGGTTCAGAGAGTGATATCTGACGCGCATTTCGCACGCTTTTGCGTGTCTTCCGGGGGAAGCGACAAGTGACGTGGATCGACATCTTTCCAATCCTCCTGCTCGTCGCCTACGGGGTCGGCGGCTTCTTCAGCGGCCTGATCCGCAGGTTCATCGGCCTCGTCGCACTGTTCATCGCGCTCTGGGCGGCGACCAACATGGGGCTCCAGGCAGGAGCGATCCTGCAGCAGACGTCGAGCTTTGAAGTCGCGGACGGACGCATCTATGGATTCTTCGGGATCATCGTCTTCGTCCTCGTGATCGTCGAAGCCGCGACCCAGCTGGCGCACTCCCAGATCCAGATCCAGGCGGTCGTCCTCAACCGCACGTTCGGAACCGCGCTCGGGATCGTCACCGCGGTCCTGCTCTCCTACGTCGTGGTCTACGAGCTGGGCGCGGCGGCCAACCCGATCGGCGGCTCCCAGCTGGACTCGGTGCAGGTGAGCATCCGCAACTCGGTCCACAACTCGCTGTTCATGGTCAAGCTCGTGAATGCGACCGACCGGCCGATCATCGCCCTCTTCCAGCCGCTGCTGCCCCCCGACCCCCAGGTCTACTTCGGTCCTTCGCCCGTTTCCTAGGCTCCACGCTTGAGCGCTGAATTCTTCCAGCGCCTGCACGAGCGAGCGGTGCAGATCCACGTCGACGATCACCTTCGGGCACGCCTCGAGCGCGGCGACACCCTGCGCGTGAAGTTGGGGCTCGATCCCACGGCTCCCGACCTGCATGTAGGCCACCTGGTAGTGCTCGACACGCTGCGAATGTTTCAGGACGAGGGCCACACGGTGGTCGTGATCATTGGCGACTACACGGCAATGATCGGCGACCCGAGTGGGCGTTCGGAAACGCGGCCTATGCTCACCGAAGCCCAGGTCGAGAACAACGCCGAGACGTACTTCAAGCAGCTCGATCTCGTTCTCGATCGAAAGAAGATCGAGGTCCGTCGCAACTCCGAATGGCTCGCTTCAATGTCGGCCGCCGACATCCTTCGTCTCCTGGCGAAAGCCACACTGCAGCAAGTCCTCCAGCGCGAGGACTTCGCCGACCGTATCAAGTCCGGCGCGGCCGTCGGAGCGCACGAGATCCTCTACCCGTTCAACCAGGCATATGACTCGGTCGCCGTGAAGGCGGATGTCGAGATCGGAGGCACAGACCAGCTCTTTAACCTTCTGTTCGGCCGCGAGATCCAGAAGGCTTATGGACAGGAGCCGCAGGACATTGCCGTCTTCCCACTGCTGGAAGGGACCGACGGGGTACAGAAGATGAGTAAGTCGCTGGGCAACTACATCGGGATCAACGAGCCGCCGGAAGAGATCTACGGCAAGACGATGTCCATCCCGGACACATTGATCGAGAAGTACATGTTGCTCATCTCAGGCCTGGACAGCGGCGAACGGGACGCGAGTCGATCACTTCATCCACGGGATCGGAAGGCAATGCTTGCTCATCAACTCGTCAAGCGCCTTCATGGCGATGAGGCCGCCCGCAGGGCGGAAGAAGATTTCGAACTCAGATTTCGCCAACGGGGGACGCCTCGTGAGATGCGTGACATCAGGAGAGCGGCCGACCTGGTGACAACGATGGTCGACGGCAAACTGGCAACCAGCCGCGGTGAAGCCCGACGTCTGATTCAGCAGGAGGGTGTGCGCGTCAACGGGACCAAGATCGACGCAGAGTACGAACTGAAAGATGGCGACGTGATCCAGGTGGGCAGGCGTCAGTTTGCCCGGGTCGTGGGATAAAATCATCGAAAGCATGTTCGGAGGCCGCTCCTGATGTCGGGCCATTCCAAGTGGGCCGGGATAAAGCACAAGAAGGCGATCGTCGACGCCAAGCGCGGCCAGGCGTTCACCCGCGCCAGCCGTGAGATCACGATCGCGGCGCGTGAGGGCGGCGGCAACCCCGACAGCAACTTCCGGCTGCGCCTTGCGATGCAGAAGGCCCGCGACATCAACATGCCGACCGACCGGATCCAGAACGCGATCAAGCGGGGGACGGGGGAGCTCGCCGGTGAGAGGTTGGAAGAAGTCCGCTACGAGGGATACGGCCCCGCCGGCGTCGCGGTCATGGCCGATACCCTGACCGACAACCGCAACCGCACCTCGGCATCGATCCGGCATCGCTTCTCCAAGCTCGGCGGCAACCTGGCTGAGAGCAACGCCGTCGGTTGGATGTTCGAGCGCAAAGGTGTGATCACCGTCAACGCCGGCAAGCACGATCCCGAAGAGGTCGGCCTTGCAGCCATCGAAGCGGGCGCCGACGACGTCCAGGTCGACGGCAACTCGGTCGAGATCACCACACCTCCGAACGCCTTCGAGAAGGTGAAGGCCGCTGTCGAAGCCCTCGGCGTCACCGTCGAGAACGGCGAGATCACGATGCAGCCCAAGCAGACGGTCGCGGTCGGCGAAGACAAGGCCGCCGCGGTCCTGAGGCTGATGGAGTCACTGGAGGAGGACGAAGACGTCCAGCAGGTTTACGCCAACTTCGACATCCCATCCGACGTCCTTGAACGCGTCTCAGCACAGGTGTAGAACCATGCAGGACACATGCCGGCAACAAGCAACGGGCTGATCCTCGGCGTCGATCCTGGCCTGGCCGGCACGGGCTTTGCGCTGTTCGTCGAGCCGAACCTCGTCCTCGCCTGCAGCACAGTGGTGACGATCCCGGGGCGCGATGGCGCGCGACTGCTCACCATCACCAACCACCTGCGCGCCCTCATCGCTGAGCACCCGCCGGCCGAGGCGTCGATCGAAGAGCTCTTCATGGGCCGCAACGCGACCAGCGCGGTCGGCGTGGCCCAGGCTCGGGGTGCGATCCTCAACGTGCTCGAGGAGTGCGGTGTCCCCGTGTTCGAGTACAAGCCGAGCCAGGTGAAGGTCATCCTCACCGGCTACGGCAACGCCGACAAGACCCAGATCGGCCGAATGCTGGCGGCCCAGGTGAAGCTGCCGGAGGGAAGGCTCGACGAACACGCGCGCGATGCAATCGCCATCGCGCTGTGCCATGCGCGCAGCCGACGCTTCACGAGGGCCGCAATATCGTGATCGCCCACCTCACCGGCGTCGTCCGTCGAGCCGGTCCCGATTTCGTCGTCCTCGACGTCGGCGGTGTCGGCTACCTCGTGGCCGTGGCGACGCAGACCCGGCAGCAGCTCCCGCCGCCCGGCGGCGACGTCGAGCTCCACATCCACACCCAGGTCCGCGAAGACCAGCTCGCGCTTTACGGCTTCGCCTCCGTGGAAGAGCTCGAGCTCTTCGAGATGCTGATCCAGGTCGACGGCGTCGGCCCGAGAGTCGGGCTGAACATCCTGAGCGCCGCCAGCCTGGAAGTGCTGAAGCGCGCGATCATGAGCGAGGATGCCGCACCCATCAGGCGAGCCAGCGGGGTCGGGCCCCGGACCGCGGCCAAGGTGATCATCGAGCTCAAGCCCCGCCTCGATGCGGTGGCCGCGCTCGACGTGGTGCCCCGCGCCGCCGCGGCCGCGGGCGACGGCGCCGTTCCCAGGGCGGTCGAGTCGGCGCTTCGCAACCTCGGGTTCTCCTCCCAGGAGGCGCGCGCCGGGATCGACTCGGTGGACTGGAAGTCGTCACCGGACACCCAGGAGGCGCTTGCGACGGCGCTCAAGGCGCTCGGCCGAAAGTGACCAAGGACAAGGTCCTCGACGCCCGTCCCGACGACGACCAGTTCGACCTCACCCTTCGCCCTCGCCTCCTCGCCGAGTACGTCGGCCAGGAGCAGGTCCGCGAGAACCTGAGCATCCTGCTGGAGGCCGCGCGCCGCCGCGACGAGCCGGTCGAGCACGTCCTGCTGTGCGGCCCGCCCGGGCTCGGCAAGACGACCCTGGCGCACATCATCGCCAACGAGCTGGGCGTGGCCATCAAGGTCAGCTCCGGCCCGGCGATCGACCACCAGGGCGCTCTAGGGTCGATCCTGCTGAACCTCACCTCGCGGGACGTGTTCTTCATCGACGAGGTCCACCGCCTCAACACAGTGGTCGAGGAATCCCTCTATCCCGCGCTCGAGGACTTCAGGTTCGACGCCGTGCTCGGCAAGGGAGTGGGGGCCAGCGCGGCGACGCTGCCCCTGCCGCACTTCACCTGCGTCGGCGCGACCACGCGCCAGGGGCTGCTCAGCGGACCCCTGCGCGACCGCTTCGGCGCCGTCTACCGGCTCGACTTCTACACGAAGGCGGAGCTGGAGAAGATCGTCGGCCGGTCGGCGCGGATCCTCGACATCGAGATCCACGAAGACGCGGTCTCGGAGATCGCCCGGCGGGCCCGCGGCACGCCTCGGATCGCCAACCGGCTGCTGCGGCGGGTGCGCGACTACGCGCAGGTGCGAAGCGACGGCCGCGCCACGGTGGACGTCACGCGCCATGCTCTGGCCAAGCTGGAGGTCGACGAGATCGGCCTGGAGCCGCTCGACCGCCAGCTGCTCGAGACGGTGATCGTCAAGTTCAAGGGCGGTCCGGTCGGCCTGGACACGCTCGCGACCTCGCTCTCCGAGGAGCCGGAGACGATCGAGGACGTGCACGAGCCGTACCTCATTCAGATCGGGTTCCTGGCCCGCACGTCCCGCGGCCGGGTGGCCACGGAGCTCGCCTATCGCCACATCGGCCTCGTCCCGCCGGCGCCTGCGACCGAACAGACGCGCTTACTGTAGGCACCGTATGGCTGATGTCGGGAGGATGCTCCTCGTCTTTGGCGTGCTGCTCGTCGTCATCGGCGGGGCGCTGATGCTGTTCGGGCGCTTCCACCTGCCGGGCGACTTCACCTTCAGAAGCGGAAGCGTGACGGTCTACATCCCGCTCGCCACCAGCATCATCCTGTCCATCGTCGCCACCCTCGTCCTGAACCTGGTCTTCCGGCAGCGATGACCATGCCGACCGTACACTGATTCGCCGCCAATGCAGTTAGTCCTCAGCTGGCCGATCCGCCTTTTCGTCGTCGCCGTTTTGATCATCTCGCTCTTCGTCGACGGCGCGGGCTATGTCTACCGGATCGTCAACAAGCTTCCCCTCCAGGGCAACGTCGCCGGCCTGCCGCCCAACTTCGGGGGCCTGCAGCTCTACTTCCATAAGGGGCTCGACCTCGCCGGCGGCACGCACATCGACTACCAGCTGACCAACTTCCCCGCGGGCCAGAACCGCGCCGACGTGCAGCAGCGGACGATCCAGGTGATCAACAAGCGCGTGAACTCACTCAACGTGAGCGAGCCGGAGATCCGCGGCGCCGGGACCAACAACGACCGCATCACCGTCGACCTCGCGGGCGTGAACGCCGAGCAGGCGCAGAAGGCGATCGGCGCGGTCTCCAAGCTCGTGTACACGACGTGGGTCCCGGACACCAAGGTCACCGGCGGCGAGTACCCGGGCTACAAACCGGCGCTGTCCGGGCTGACCGGCGATGACATCCAGAGCGCGACCGCGACCATCGACTCGACGGGCACGGCGTGGGTCGTGAACATCACGTTCACTTCGCATGGCGCCGATACGTTCGACAGGCTGACGCGCGCGAACGTTGCCGCTTGTCCTGGCGACTCGACGACCGTCGCGAGCGCGAACTGCCCCCAGCGGCACCTCGCCATCTGGCTGGACCTCACCCAGACCGACATCGACCACTGGGAGGACGCGAGCTACGTGGCGAAGGTCAGCTCCCCCTATGACCCCGGCTGCCTCGCGACGCAGGCGGCAGGCACCGTCTGCGGCAAGTTCCTGACCGACCCGATCACCCGCGAAGAGATCGCCGGGGGCCAGGCGCAGATCAGCGGATCCTTCACGCAGCAGAGCGCCAACGACCTCGCGACCGGCATCAACTCCGGCTCGCTGCCGGTCGACCTGCAGGTGCTCGACGTCACCCAGGTCAGCGCCACTCTCGGCGCCGAGTCGGTCAAGCTCAGCATCGCCGCCGGCCTGCTCGGGCTCGCGATCGTCGTCATCTTCATGATCGTCTACTACCGCGTGCCGGGCTTCCTCGCCAGCCTCGCGCTCCTGTTCTATGCGGGCGCGGTCCTGGCGATCTTCAAGCTAGTCCCGGTCACGCTCACGCTGGCGGGAATCACGGGGTTCGTGCTCTCGGTCGGTATGGCCGTCGACGCCAACGTCCTGATCTTCGAACGCTTCAAAGAAGAGGTGAGGGCGGGACGCACCATCACCGCCGCGGTCGACGCGGCGGTCAGGCGAGCGTGGCCCGCGATCCGCGACTCGAACACCTCGACCATCATCACGTGCGTCATCCTCGGCTTCGTCGGGCCGTCGGCGGTCAAGGGCTTCGCCATCACCCTTGCCATCGGTGTGTTCGCCAGCCTCGTCTCGTCCATCGTGGTGACGCACAACCTGCTCGCGATCGTGCTCGCCGGCGGCGGTTTCCGGCGCGCGGGCCTGCTCGGGGTGGATCGTGTCCGAAGTGTCTGACGTCACCCCGGAGCAGCAGGTCGCGGACCTCGTCGAGGACGGCAAGGCCGAGCAGGCCGCGATCGTCAAGCCGGCCGCCGAGCCGCGCGTCCGCCGGCTCAACCTGATCGGCAAGCGCAACTGGTTCTTCGCGCTCTCGCTGATCATCATCGTCCCGGGCATCGTCTCCATGGCGACCCGTCATTTCGCCCTGGGCATCGACTTCGCCGGCGGCACCGAGCTGACGGTCAATTTCGCCGGCCACCCCTCGCTCGCGGCGGTCCAGAATGCCGTCGACGCCGAGGGCGCGAACGGTTCGGTCATCTCAACGGGCGGAGACGGCTACATCATCCGTTACCCGCCCCTGGCCGCAGCCCAGCTGACCAGCGTTCAGGCCGACCTCAAGAACCGGCTCGGCCCGACCAACGTGCAGCAGATCCTCGAGGTCGGCGGCACGATCGCCGGCGAGACCATCTTCCTTTCCGTGCTGGCCGTGGTCCTCGCCTCGGTCGCCATCCTGCTCCTCCTGGCGATCCGCTTCCGCAACGTGCCCGGGGGATGGCGCGCGGGCTTTCAGTTCGGCGGTTCCGCGCTGGCGGCCCTGCTGCACGACGTGTTCATCCTGACCGGCATCTTCTCGATCCTCGGGGCCTTCCTGAAGCTCCGAGTGGGGGAGATCGACGCGTTTTTCGTGACCGCGGTGCTGACGGTGGTCGGCTTCTCGGTCCATGACACGATCGTGGTCTTCGACCGAATCCGCGAGAACCTGCGCGTGAGCCAGCGGCTCTCGTTCGAGCAGGTCGTGAATCTGAGCATCATGCAGACGGCCGCCAGGTCGATCATCACGAGCTTCACGGTCGTGCTTGTGCTGGCCGCGATCCTGTTCGCCGGCGGCACGACCCTCCAGGGCCTGGCGCTTGCCCTGCTCATCGGCATCGTGTCGGGGACCTACAGCTCGATCTTCAACGCCGCGCCGCTGCTGGTCGTCTGGCGCAGGCTGCAGCCCCTGCGCTGAGCGCAAGTCGGTTGGTGCGGTAAGGTAAGTCGAGACACCGGACATGCCGACCTGGCCCATATCGTCGATCAAAGACCTGCTCGAGCCGACGCTCAACCACATGGGTTACGAGCTGTACTCGCTCGATCAGTCGGGTCAGTCGGGGCGCACCCTCCGCATCTCCATCGACCACAACCAGCCGATCACGATCGAGGACTGCGAACGCGTGAGCAGGGTCGCCGGGCCGCTGATCGAACGCTCGCACCTGATCGAGGGCTCGTACGACCTCGAGGTCTCATCCCCCGGCGCGGAGCGGCCGCTCCGCACCCACCATGACTACGAGCGCTTCAACGGCAGGCGCGTCAACGTCCGCTACCGGAGCGGAGAATCTGAGACGGTGGTGGAGGGACAGCTCGTGGCCGTCGACGGCGCGGGGATCGCGGTCCAGGCCCTCGGCGTTCGCGGCCGAGCGCCGGTAATTCTTCATATCACATGGGATGACGTTGTCGCGGGCAGGCTCGCGGTCGCGATCTGACGCGCCCACCCAGACGCTCGCCGAAGCGCTGAGCGCGCTTTGCTCGGAGCTGGGCATCCCCATCGACGAGATGCTTCACACCGTCGAAGGAGCGCTAGCCGTCGCATACAAGCGCGCCTTCAGCCCCGACGGCGAGGTGATCGTGAAGCTCGACACGGCGACGGGCGCGCTGGACGTCCGGAGCCGGGTCGTTCACCCGGACGGCACGGTGGATGTCGCGGAACTTCCCTCAGAGGACTTCAAGCGCATGGCCGCGCAGACCGCCAAGCACGCGGTGCTCCGTCACATCCACGACCTGGAGCGCGACAAGGTGCTGCGCGACGTCGCCGAGCACAAGGGCGAGCTGGCGTCCGGGATCGTCGACCGCATCGAGGCGGGGACCGTGTACGTCGACATGGGCCGCGCCGAGGGCGTGATGCCCCCTGAGGAGCAGATCCCTGGCGAGCAGCTGATCCCAGGACGGCCGGTCCTGGTCGTCATGCTCGACGCGCAAGCCAATCGCAGGCAGGCGCAGGTCCGCGTCTCGCGCGCGGCGAGGGCGTTCGTCCACCGACTGCTGGAGGCCGAGGTGCCCGAGATCAAGGCCGGGACCGTCCAGGTCCGCGCGATCGCGCGCGAACCTGGCCTCAGGACCAAGATCGCGGTCTCCTCGAGCGAGCCCGGGCTGGACCCGGTGGGCGCGTGCGTCGGTCCGAAGGGCGTGCGGCACAGGGCGATCCTGAGCGAGCTCGCCAACGAGCACGTCGACATCGTGCCCTGGTCGGAAGACCCGGAGGCGTTCGTGGCCGCGGCCCTCGGGCCGGCCAAGGCCGACAGGGTGACGATCGACCGGGTCACACGCACGGCCACGGTGCTGGTTCCCAAGAACCAGCTTTCGCTCGCGATCGGACGCGATGGCCAGAACGCCAGGCTCGCGGCGAAGCTCACCGGCCTGCGCATCGACATCAAGGCCAGCGAGGCCGATGAAGCGCCCGCACCGACCGGTTAGGACCTGCGCCGCGTGCCGGCAGGAGGCCGGCAAGTCGGAGCTGGTCCGGCTGGTCCGCCGGCCGGACGGGATTGTCATGGCGGACCGTTCGGAGCGGGCGCCAGGGCGCGGAGCGTACCTGCATCCCACCCCGGAATGTCTCGAAATCGCTCGCAGAAAGCACGTGCTGGAACGCGCTCTCAGCGCGTCTGTGCCCTCGGACCTCTGGGCTGACCTGACCCCCTAGGCCGAGCCCGCCGAGGTTTCGAATTCGCCTCGGGCGGCATAATCAGTAGTTCCGGCATGAAGGCACACGAACTCGCACGCGAACTTGGCATCAGCCAGAAGGAGCTGGTCAACTTCCTCCAGCAGCGGAGGTTGACCCGAAACGCCGCCGCGCCGCTGGCGCCCGGCGCGATCGAGGCTGCCCGTTCCGCGTTCAAGCCAACCACGGTCGCGACCAAGATCGAGACGAACGGCGACCGTCGAGCTGTCCTGCCGCCGACGCTGTCGGTCAAAGACCTGGCCGAGAAGCTTGGCGTCAGCCCGGTCGAGGTCATCAAGAAGCTCATGGCTTCGAAGATCCTGGCCACGATCAACCAGGTCATCGACTTCGCCACCGCCGAGATCGTGGCCGACGAGTTCGGTTACACCGTCGAGCCGGTCGCCAGCGAGGACGTGGTCGCGGTCGAGTCGGCCGAAGGCCAGGGCGACGTCGTCACCACCTCCCGCGAAGAGCTCTTCTCGCTGGCGAACGAGGACCCGGGCAAGCTCAAGCCGCGGCCGCCCATCGTGACCGTCCTGGGGCATGTCGACCACGGCAAGACCTCGATCCTGGACGCCATCCGGCAGACCCACGTCGCCGCGGGCGAGGCGGGCGGCATCACGCAGCGAATCGGCGCCTACAAGATCGAGACCGCCGACGGGCACCCGGTGGTGTTCGTCGACACGCCGGGCCACGAAGCGTTCACCGCCATGCGGGCGCGCGGCGCGCAGGTGACCGACCTGGTCGTGCTCGTCGTCGCCGCCGACGACGGGGTGATGCCGCAGACCATCGAGGCGATCCACCATGCGAGGGCGGCCAAGGTCCCGATCGTCGTCGCCATCAACAAGATCGACAAAGAGAACGCCAACGTCGACCGCGTGCACCAGCAGCTGGCCGAGCAGGGCATCGTCACCCGGCACTACGGCGGCGAGCACGAGTGCGTGCACCTCAGCGCGAGGACGGGCAAGGGCATCGACGACCTGCTGACCACGATCGTGCTGTCCTCCGACATCCTGGAGCTCAAGGCGAATCCCGACCGCAACGCGATCGGCACCATCGTGGATGCCCACCTGGAGCGCGGCCGAGGCCCGGTCGCCACCGTGCTCGTGCAGGCGGGGACGCTGAAGGTCGGGGACGACTTCGTGTGCGGGCACATCTACGGCCGCGTGCGCGCGCTCGCCGACGACCGCGGGCGCAGCGTGACCGAGGCGCCGCCGGCGACTCCCGTGGTGGTCTCCGGGATGAGCGAGGTCGCGCAGGCAGGTGACATCTTCCAGGTCGTCGGCTCGGAAAAGGCGGCGCGGCAGATCGCCCTGACCAAGCTGATCGAGAAGCGGACGCAGGAAGCAGCGCGCGACGTCGCGCCACGCATCACCCTCGAGGACCTGGCGCGGCGAGCCAAGGAAGGCGAGGTCAAGGAGCTCAGCCTGGTCGTCAAGGCGGACGCCCAGGGCACCCTCGAGGCCTTGCTTGCGGCCCTCCAGAAGATCGAGGACCCCGTGGTCGCGATCAAGATCGTCGGCCAGGGCGTGGGTGCCGTGAGCGACTCGGACCTGCTGCTCGCGAGCGTTTCCAGCGCCATCATCGTCTGCTTCAACCTGAAGCCGACTCCGGCCAACACCGCGGCGGCGGAGCGCGCCAAGGTCGAGGTCCGGTACTACGACGTGATCTACAAGCTCACCGAGGACGTGGAGCGCGCCGCCAAGGGCCTGCGCGAGCCGACCTACCGCCAGATTCGGGAAGGACGTGTCGAGGTGATCACCCCGATCAAGATTCCGCGGACCGGGATCATCGCCGGCAGCCGCGTGCTGGAGGGCAAGGTCAGCCGTGGAGGCTGGGTCAAGCTTTTCCGGGGCAGAGAGCAGCTCTTCGAAGGCCGGATCAACTCGCTCAAGCACTTCAAGGAAGATGTGCGCGAGATGCCGGCCGGGCAGGAGTGCGGTATCGGACTCGAGGGCTGGGAAGACTTCCAGCCTGGTGACACGATGGAGACTTACCGACTCGAGCGGGAAGAAATCTAGGCAAGGCGTGCTGTCTTGCTAAAGGAAGTGGTCGGCTTGACCAGCTACCGCGCGGACCAGGTGGGGGAGCAGGTGCGCGAGGAGATCATGTCCATCATCCGGCGCGATCTCAAGGACCCTCGGATCGGATTCGTGAGCATCACCGCGGTGCGCATGTCGCCCGATCTGCGGCAGGCGCGCGTGCGCGTTTCCGTGCTCGGCAGCCCCGATGAGAAGAAGGCTTCGATCCAAGGCCTTGTGTCGGCCAAGGGGCGGATCAGGCACGAGCTCGGCCGGCGGCTCCAGAACTTGAAGTTCTCACCCGAGCTGCGTTTCGAGCTCGACTCTTCGATCGAGTACAGCGTGCACATCGCCGAGCTCCTCAAAGAAGTGCTGCCGCAGGACGAGGACGACCAGCAGGAGCAAACGCAATAGTCACCGCCCAACGCGACAAGCCGCATCTCTACGACGAGATCAAGGACCTCATCGAGGCCAACCAGGAGATCCTGATCTTCGGCCACAAGGACGCGGACGGCGACACGCTCGGATGCAGCCTCGCGTTTGCCGAGGCGCTGCGAACCGAAGGCAAGGACGTCTGGGTGCTGGTTCCGCCCCCGCTCCCGCCGATGTACGCGTTTCTCCCAGGCTTCGAGGACATCCAGGCCGAGCCACCGCACGGCGTGGACCCGCACCTGGTCTTCTTCTTCGACTCGGGCAACCTCGAGCGCTCGGGTAACGCGGTGCGCAAGATCGCCTCGCACGCCACGATCGTGAACGTCGACCATCACCCGTCGAACTCGCGCTTCGGCGACATCAACTTGATCGACGCCAATGCGTCGGCCGTGGGGCAGATGGTGATGGAGATGCTCGACCACTTCGGCTACGCCATCACCCCGACGATCGCGGTCAACCTCTACGTCGCCCTGCTCACCGACACCGGAGGCTTCCGGCACGAGAACACGACTCCGCGGGCGCTCGAGGACGCGGCGCGTCTGGCCCACCTCGGCGCGGACCCAGGTCACATCGCGACTCAGGTCTACAAGATGCGGCCGGAGACGACCCTCAAGCTGAACGGGCTGGCGCTCGCCACGATGCGCGTCGAGATGGAGGGCCGTCTCGCCTGGGCGAAGGTCACGCGACGGATGCTGAAAGAGGCGAACGCCGCGATGGCGGAATCCGAAGGCATCATCGACACGCTCAACAGCATCGCCGGCCTGGAGCTGGCGATCCTCTTCAAAGAGGTGTCGGGCGAGCTGACGAAGATCAGCGTCCGCAGCCGTGGCGGGGTCGACGCGGCGGCGTTGTGCGCGTCGTTCGGAGGCGGTGGACACATCCGGGCAGCCGGCGCCGAGATCGAGAGGTCGATGGACGAGGCCACGAAGATGGTCCTGGCGGCCGCCAAGGAGGCGATCCTTGCCACCTCGCCCCAACGCTGAGGTAGGCCCGGCCGTCCGGACGAGGCAGCTGCGACCTGAGGCGAGCCGAGCCGAAGGCGCCACGAGCACCGGACCGGAGCGCATGGAACATGCGTGAGGACCGGAGCGCAAGTGGCAACGCACGGATCGGCCGCATTCAGGGCGCAGATGCCCGTCAGGATCGGCCGGGCCTACCTCCCAGGTTCTCCACCGGGGTCCTCAACGTCGACAAGGTTGCGGGGGAGACGTCGTTCTCCGTCGTCAACCGCCTCCGCAAGCTGACCGGCGCCCACCGCGTGGGCCACGCGGGCACGCTCGACCCCTTGGCGACCGGTGTGCTCCCAGTCCTCTTCGAGTCCGCCACCAGGCTCGCCGAGTTTGCGCTCAAGCTGCCGAAGACCTACGTCGCGGAGATCCACCTGGGCTTTGTCACGGCGACCGACGACGCCGAGG
>VBHA01000115.1 GCA_005889495.1 Chloroflexota bacterium | reverse complement strand
GCCGCTGCGGCAGGACAACGACTACCCGGTAATCGCGGCCAAGCACGACGGCGGCAGCACGGGCAACTCGCTGATCGACCCCTCGCAGAGCGGCGCCAGCGCCAACCCGGTCCAGGGCTTCGACGCGCGGGCCGTCCGCGAAGGCCACGGTCCGTAGTCCTCGACCTCCATCCCCGTACCCCTGGAGAGAGGGACCTCCCCGGTCCCTCTCTTCGCGTCCCGACCCCGCGCCGCCCAAATCGCGGGGCGATTGGCCAAGATACGGTGCATGAACCCGGCGGTGCGGCACCGCCGGCAGGTTGCCGCCTCCCCGAACAACCTGCCGCGTTTCCTGACCAGCTTCGTCGGCCGCGAAGCCGAGCTGCGCTCGCTGCGGACCCTGCTCGGCGCCTCGCGCCTGGTGACGATCACCGGCACGGGCGGAGCCGGCAAGAGCAGGCTTGCGGTCGAGCTCGCCAAGAGCGCCGCCGACGCATTTCCCGACGGCATCTGGTGGATCGAGCTGGCGGCCGCCAACGACGTCGCAGGTTGGATCGTGACCACGCTCGAGCTGCCAGGCCGAGGCCCGGCGCAGGCAGTGGTGGCTTCCTGGCTCGCGACGAAGCGCGCGCTCCTGGTCCTCGACAACTGCGAACACATCGTCGTGGCCTCCGCGGCCACCTGCCAGGCGCTCCTCGAGCAGTGCCCGGAGCTCGCGATCCTGGTTACGAGCCGCGAGCCCATCGGCGTTCCGGGCGAGGCGCGCTGGCCGATGACCTCGCTCCGCGACCCGGACGCACTGCAGCTCTTCGAGGCACGGGCGCGGCTCGTGCGTCCCGACTTCTCCGTTGCCCCACAGGCGCGGATCGTGGGCGACATCTGCAACCGCCTCGATCGGTTGCCGCTCGCGATCGAGATGGCCGCCGCGCGCCTGGACCTGATGTCCGAGCGCGAGCTGCTGGCGAACCTCAATGATCGATTCCAGGTCCTGGCGTCTGGAGCCCGCACCGCACCCGAGCGCCAGCAGACGATGGCCGCGGCGATCGACTGGAGCCACCGGCTCTTGACCGAACAGGAAACGACGCTGTTCCGCCGGCTGTCCGTGTTCCAGGGCGGCTTCACGCTCGAGGCGGCGCGCGCCGTCTGCTCCGACGCCGCCGGTGTCGACACTCTGGCCATGCTCACCGGGCTCGTCCAGAAGTCGATGGTCGTGGCGGACCGGCTGGACGACGGCAGCACGCGCTACCGGCTCCTGGAGTCGCACCACGACTTCGCCCGCGAGAAGCTGGCCGAGTCGCGAGAGCTCGACGCCATGCTGCGCCGGCACTTTGATTATTTCCAGCCGCGCGGGTGGGAGCCGTCTGAGGCCGCGAACTTCTGGCATGCCCTCGACTGGGCGCGCGACCACACACCAGACGGAGGGCTGGGACTGGCGCTCGCGATCGCCGATTCCGACTTCAGCGACCAGGCGCGGGCCAAAAAGCTCATCCTCGACCTGCTCGAGACGTCGCACGGAGACCCAGCCCTCCGCGCGAGCGCCATGACCATGGCCGCCCGCCTCGCCTGGCGCCAGGCCGACCGTGCGGGAGCCAGGACCCTCGCCGACACCGCCGTGTCCATGGCCCGCGAGGTCGGGGACCCGGGCCTGGTCGCGCGAGCGTTGAACGGTGCCGGGTTGGTGCACGAGACGGCCGGTGAGCTTGCGGTCGCGGGCCGGATGTACGACGAAGCCCTCGCGCTCCTGTCCGCCTCGCCAGACCAGCAGCTGCTCGCCGACGTACGCAACGCGCGCGGCCTCCTCGCGATCACTCAGGGTGATTCCGCCGCCGCGGTGGAGATCCTCAGCCCCTGCGTCGCCTATGCCCGCTCCCAGGACGACCCGCCGCGCCTTGCCCGCTACCTCGAGAGCCTGGCCCACGCCCAGCTGGACCTGGGCCAGGTCGACCAGGCCGCGGCGTCGTGGCATGAGTCGCTGTCGGTGTTTCGGGTGGTCAACGACTGGTTCGGGATCGTCTGGAGCCTCGTGGGACTCGCGCTGGTCGCCGCCGCCCGCCGCCAGGACGACCGCACTCTGCGCCTGGCCGCGGCCGCCCAACGCCTGGCCGGTGAGTACTCGCTCTCGACCTGGCCCTACAGGACAGCGCAGCTGGAGGAGGAATGCCGGCAGGCACGCTCGCGCTTGGGCGACAGGGGCAGGGCCGAAGCCGCGTGGAGCGAGGGGGAAGCCATGAGCACGGCCGAGGCGCTGGACTACGCGCTCGGCCAGGACTGGCCGGCGGGCGGATCGGTGGGCGAACCGCTTTCCGAGGCCGGCCCTTTGAGCAGGCGGGAGCGAGAGGTCGCGACGATGGTCGCCTCGGGAATGACGAACAGGGAGATCGCGCAGCGTCTGTTCATCGCCGAGCGCACCGCCGAGGGCCACGTCGAGCGAATCCGCAACAAGCTGGGAGTCCGCTCGCGGACCGAGGTGGCGACATGGGCCATCGAGCACGGCCTGCGCCCGCCGCCGCTTGACAAGCGTCCTCCCACGAGTAAGGTCTGACCGGGACTCCTGCTGCTGTCGGCACGGCGAAAACGTTGGGAGGGGAACAGGTGAGCCCTGATTGGCGCCCGGATGACTCGTTGCTGGACCGGAATGCGAAAGGTGAGGTCAAGGGAGCGCGGAGGGTAAGCGATGTCCTCCGCAAGCGCGGCATTCGTGCTGGGAACCGCGTGACCACGTCGCGCGACCCAGGGATGGCCGCGGTCAGGCAGGACCTGAAGAGGACCGGCATGCCCGCAGGCGTCGAGCAGTGGCAGCTTCCCGTGGCGCTCCCGCTCGAGAACGTCCTCGTGTTCACCAGCCGCATGAAGTCGGGGGCGGCGGTCCCCGAGCACGCCCACCGGGTCTGGGTCTTCCGGGTCGTCATGCAGGGCTCGCTGAAGTACAGCGGCAAGACCCTCAAGGCCGGAGACTGGATGCTCGTGCCGCCCGGTCAGTCGTACTCGATCCAGGCCGGCCCGGACGGATGCGTCATCCTCTACGCGCACTGCGTGGTGACACCCCCACCGCGACCGCCGGGGCCGGGCCCCAATCGACCTACGTCAGGCTGAGTGAGGCTGCAGCAGCTCCGCGATCGAGCCTTCGAACTTGGCGAGCTGCTTGTGGACCTCGATCACCTCGTCCGACGTGACCGGGTCTGTCGGGTCGATGTCGGTGTGATGCTCGGTCCACTCCGTGCCGCATTCGCAGCGGTGGAAGAGAAAACGGTCAGTCCGTGACCGGTAGGTGTAGATCGCGGCGTCCCTAAGACGTCTGCCGCAAGCACACTTGCCCTTGTCCGACTCCAACTTCGACCGTTGCACTGACGTAAACCTCGATGCGTATAACGGCGCAGTCCCGAATTTCGTTGCAGCTTACACGCACGTCCTCGAAATTGGAAGGTCAAGAGACTGTAAATTTCAGACGGCGGAATCACGACTGCGGGCCGTTCAGCTTCGCCAGCAGACCGTCCAGGTCCCGCAGCCGCTCGGTCCGCGCCGCGTGCTCCAGCGTCTGGTACTGCGACAGGACGTCGACGAAGCCGTCACCCAGGTCGTAGCCGTGCTTCCGCAGCGCCTGGCGGCCGGGCTCGCCGAGCGCTTCGACCACCTGCCGGACCTTGCTCCCGGGCCCGAAACGTTCAGGCACTCGGCGCGGAGGGAGGCGGCTCAGCCTTCTTCAGGACGACGCGGTGCCCGTGCCAGCGCTCCGGGACGGCGGCCGGCTCTTCGCCCTGGCAGGTGAGCTCCAGGCACCAGATGCCGTCCACCTTGACGGGGGCCACGCTGAGCTTGCTCTTGGGGTTCTTCGGCTGAAGAGCCTGAAGCAGGGCGACCCCGTAGATCACCAGCGCGCCCGGGATGTCGATCGTGTTGATCCTGCCGCCCTCGCTGGACCCGTCGACGCCGGACGTGCGCGAGCCGAGGGAGTGGACCATGGGCCCGACTAGGTTATCTACTTGCGCGACTCGAGCGCCGCGAGAATCGCCTCTACCGTCGCCTCGTAGCCCAGTCGGCCGGTGTCCAGGACCATGTCGTAGTGCGCCGGGTGGGTGCGGTCGTGGCCGTACACCTGCCGGATGTACGCGGTCCAGTTCTCCTCGGTCTGCTTCAACCGCCGCTTCGCCTCCTCGTCGGAGGTGATGTGCAGCCGGTCCTTGACCGCCTTCACCCGCACCGCATCCGGCGCGCGCAGGAAGACATGGATAGCTCCCGGCAGGTCGCGCAGCAGGTACGCACCGCCGCGCCCGACGATGACGACGTTGCCGCTTCGCGCCGCCTCCTGGATCACGTGCTGGGTGATCTGGAGCACGGCTTTCCGGGTGTCAAACGTGGGGTCGGCGTTGGGCGGCGTCCAGGCGGTGGTCTCGGCCGGGATCAGCGGTTCGGTGCTGGCCGAGCCCAGCGCCACGAGCAGGCGGGCCAGCAGCGAGCCGGGCTGCTCGTCCTCGGCCTCGACCTCCTCTTTCGGCAGCTGGAGGCGCCTGGCGACCTCGTCGATGATCCTGGAGTCGAGAAAGTCGGCCTTCAGCCGGTCGGCCAGCATCCGGCCGACGGTCGCGCCCCCCGCGCCGAACTGCCGCCCGATCGTGATGACCGGCACGGGCTAATTGTGCGTCCTCCTCCTCCCCATTCATGGGGAGGTGGCCTTGTCCTCCTCCTCCCCATTTATGGGGAGGTGGCGCGAAGCGCCGGAGGGGCAGGCCCGAACAGCCGCCGGAGGGGCAGGGCTTGTCCTCCCCATTTATGGGGAGGTGGCCTGAAAGGCCGGAGGGGCAGGCCGGAGCAGCCGACGGAGGAGCCCTACATCACCACCAGGTCGGCGAGTAGACGCCGAGCTTGATCGCCGTCCCGTCACCGCTGACGATCAGCACAGTCGCGGGTCCAGGACCAGGCTGACCGGAGGCTGAGTAGCTGAGGGCAAAGCTGCGGCCTCCAGGCTGGACGACGAACCAGTCGAAGACAGTCGTCCCGTCGTCCTGCCAGACCACCGCGCCCGTGCTCAGGTCGACGACCCCCAGATGGGCCGGCTGGCCTCCGACCCACGGTGCCAGCGTGACGAGCGCCAGCGACTTGTCACCGCTGAAGGCCAGCACTCCCATCGACCCGTCGATGGTGGTGACGACAGTGTCCTTCGTCAGGAACCGAATCGTGGTGGCCGACCGCGTCGACGAGGCGGGCGCATCGACCATCCCGGTGGACCGGGTCGAATTCTCGGCGACCAGCGAAGAGTCGTCGCTGACGACGATGCTGGCCATCGGAGGGAGGTTGTCTCGATGCTTGAGCAGCTTGCCCGTCGACAGCTGAATCACCCAGTACTCGGTGGGCACGTTCAGCGTGCGCACGGCGACGGCCGTGTCGTTCTTGAAGCTGCAGGCAACGAGGCCGACGAACGACTGGCCGATGCCGGAGTCGCGGGCGATCTCTGCCACGCGCTTCGCGGCTTCGCCAGGCAGCTGCGTCCACAGGGTCCAGGCGAATGTCTGCTGGTCGAGGGTGATGCCGCACACATGCCTGTTGTCGTCGGCCCACCGCGGATTGATCACTCCCGGCAGTGCGGTCGGGCCGCCGATCGGCTTGCCGAAGCTGTCCAGGAATTGCCAGTTGCCGCCCTTGGCGTACAGGCCGAGCGCGAAGGTCTGCCCATCGGGGGCCATCGTCACCGCCGTCTGCGTCGGGTCGAGCTTGACCGTCGCGCGCGGCTTCCCCGACCAGTCGTATCCGATCAGCCATGTGCGGTGACCCGGGTCGTGGACGTAGATCAGGTTCACACCCGCGGGCGGCGGCCCATAGTCCCCGGCGGGGCTTGTCGTTGCGGCCGACGAGGCCGGCGTCCGCGAGATGGCGCCGCGGTTGGTGAGCCGCGAGGACATCAGCGCGACCACGATCAGCACGCCGATCACGATCGTCGCCACCATCGCCAGCCACTGCAGGTTGGGTTGTTCGGGCCGTGGCCTGGTCGAGGCCGCGCGGACCGTCGCCGGCCGCAGCCCCACCGCCGGCGGGTGCGCAGCCTGCTCCCTCTCGAACGCGTCGCGGATCTCCGAGCGCGGGTCGTCCATCAGCTCATCTCCAGGTCGGGCCGCAATTTCTTCACGGCCCGGTACACGCGCGTCTTGGCTCCGCCGGCGGAAAGGCCGAGCACCGTGCCGACCTCTTCCAGCGGCAGGTCGAGGTAGAAGTGCAGAAACAGCGCGAGGCGGTCCTCGGCGGGCAGCTTCGCCAGCGCGCTGCCGATGTCGTTGCGGTCCGAATCGAACTCCTGGGTTCCGGTGTCCACCCGTGGGAGCCGGACGACCGACCACCACCGGCCTCGACGCGTGCTCCGGCACTGGTTGGCCACGATCGCGAGGAACCACGCCCGCGCCGAGCCGGCCTGGCGCAGCTGCTTGATCCGGCGCCAGGCCTTGAAGGCGGCTTCCTGGACGGCGTCGTGGGCCTCGTCCGGGTCGCGGAGGATGGCGAGCGCCGTCCGGTAGCCCGCCTCCAGGTGAGGGCCGACCAGGAAATCGAAGTCACCCTCTCGGTCGCCCTCGGCGCTCACCACCGCTGCCTGCTGCACAAGATCCTCGACCTAAAGACGTGCGCTAGCGGGATTTGGTTTCAATTACCGCGAGTGCATGCACTCGCGCGTAATTCGGTCGCTTGAATTGCCCCAGTGCCGGCACTGGCGGGAAATCCCGACGCGGCTATTCCAGGTAGTCGCGCAGCTTCTTCGACCGCGACGGGTGGCGCAGCTTTCGGAGCGCCTTGGCCTCGATCTGGCGAATGCGCTCCCGGGTCACCCCGAACCGCTTGCCCACCTCTTCGAGCGTGCGCTGGTGCCCGTCGATCAAGCCGAACCGCAGCTGCAGCACGCGCCGCTCGCGTGGGGTCAGGGTGTCCAGGACGTCCTCGACCTCGCTGTGCAGCATCGTCAGCGACGCCGCGTCAGAAGGTGAGACCGCCTCGCGGTCCTCGACGAAGTCGCCGAGGTGGGAGTCCTCCTCCTCGCCGATCGGCGTCTCCAGGGACACCGGGTCCTGCGAGACCTTCACGATCTCGCGCACCTTCTCCGGCGTGATCCCCATCTCCTCGCCGATCTCGTCGTCGGAGGGCTCTCGGCCCAGCTCCTGGAGCAGCCGGCGCGAGACGCGCACCAGCTTGTTGATCGTCTCCACCATGTGGACCGGGATGCGGATCGTCCGCGCCTGGTCGGCGATCGCGCGGGTGATGGCCTGCCGGATCCACCACGTCGCGTAGGTCGAGAACTTGTAACCCTTGTGGTAGTCGAACTTCTCGACCGCGCGGATCAGGCCCATGTTGCCCTCCTGGATCAGGTCCAGGAACGACATCCCGCGGCCGATGTACTTCTTCGCGATCGACACCACCAACCGCAGGTTGGCCTCGGTCAGGCGCTGCTTCGCCTCGTAAGCGCGCTCGTAGCGCTCGGTCAGCCGGTAGCGGGCGATCCGGTACTGCTCGAGAGCCTCGGCCCGGACCCGTGGCTTGGCGCCGTTCGTGATTCGCCGGCGCTCGGCCGCGGCGGCATCGGAGAGGCTGGTCAGCCGGCCCAGGTCGGTGAGGCCGATCAGCTCCTGCGCGATGTGCTGCTGCTGACCCTTGCGCTTGACCGTCGCCAGGCGCTCGACGACCTCGGGCAGCAGCTCGTCCACGGAGCGCTGGCGGCCGTCGACCTCCTCGATCACGTTCAGGGCCTTCATCGCGTCGTGCAGCGGCTTGGCCTCGATCGCCTGCGCGAGCTCGACCTCGTCGTTGGCCGTCAACAGTGAGACCCGTCCGATCTCCTTCAGGTACATGCGGACCGGGTCGTCCAGCGAGACCGAGTCCATCATCTCGATGTCGAGCAGCATCTCGTCGTCGATCTGCTCGACCTCTTCGAAGTCCTTCTCGCCGTCGGTGACCTCGATCCCGATCTCCTTGAAGGCGGCGAAGATGCGGAAGATCTGGTCCGGCTCGGCCTCGATCTCGGGGAAGCCCTGGAGGATGTCGTCGGG
>VBHA01000135.1 GCA_005889495.1 Chloroflexota bacterium | reverse complement strand
GTTGCCCGCCGTCACGTCGTGAAACGGCCGGGGGTCGAGCCTGGAAGAGTTCTCGCCCATCCAGTAGAGGGCGGGATTGGCGACGCCGACCTCGCGCATGCCCTTCTTCTTCAAGTCCTGGTTGATCAGAGCGGTTGTCGCCGCCCACAGAGGAGTCGACGCGGACGTTCCGCCGACCTGGCCGTCGCGGCCGTTGAACACGATGTGGAATCCGGTGGACGGGTCGCCGTCGGCGGCCACGTCGGGCACCTGCCTCAGGCCATGCCCGCCGGCCACCACAAGGTTTTTCTGGTAGTCCGGCCGGGCGTAGTAGAGGCTCGAGCCGCCGCCGCTCCCGCTCTGGTCGAGCGGGCTGCCCCATGCGTACTCCTTGAAGTACACGCCCTGCTCCGATTCGAAAACGCTGGTCCCGCCGACGGCCGTGACGGTGGGAAGCGTCGACGGGAAGCTGGCCGCGGGGTCCTGGTCGAAGCCGCATGTGAAGGCGCCGCTGTCGCCGCTGGCGACGAAGTGCGACATGCCCTGGGCGACCGCGCGGTCCTGGATCGACGCGTAGACGTTGCGCGCGCCGCTCGGCGTGTCCGGCTCGCACGAGCCGAGGCTCTCCGAGATGATCGAGCCGAGGTGGTCGGTCACCATCTGGTCGAAGGCGCGGTCGGAGTGGCCGAAATCGTCGGCGGCCAGGTAGACGACGAGCTTGGCCCCGGGGGCGACCGCATGTGCGATCTCGAGGTCGAGGGCCGCCTCGCCCTGCGGCTTCTGGGGGTTGCCCCAGTTCGGGTCGCGCTTCACGGTGACCAGCGGGGCGAACGGCGGCAGGCCGAACTCGGAGGCGAACTTCTCGAGGTCGCTGAGGTTCGGAAGATCGTCGATCTCGGGCAGGAGGATGGTCTGGCCGGTACCGTCGAGACCGGCGTCGCGCAGGGGTTTGAGGTTGTAGTACGTCAGCACGTCGCCCGGTGCCAGGCCGCCAGGCCGGACGGCGTAAGCCCGCGAGCGGCGGTAGTTGTCGAGGCCGCTGACATCGGCCGAGACCGCAGCCACGGTTGCGGGCAGCCTGGGCTGGCCGAGGCTGGCGTAGAAGGCGGTCCCATCGGGCAGGCGGTAGGCCTCGATCCGGACACCGAGCAGGACCGCGGCGGCCGGGGCCGGACCGTCGGCGATGATCAGGCTCGAAGGTGGGCGCCAGGACGCGTGGAGCCCGGCCGCGTTCAAGGTGGTCAAAGCGCTTTCGACGCGGGCCTTGTCAGGTGGCGTGGTTCGCAGCCCGAAGTCGAGGCTGACGGTGGTGGAGGCGCCGGCCGGGCCCAGGTCCGCGGCCCGGGCGATCGCCTGGGCGAGAGTCGGCGTTGGCCTGGAGGTCGGGGTCGGGCCGGCGCCCCCGGCCCGACCGGCCGGCGCCTGGCAGGCGGAAACACAGACGACAAGAGCCAGGAGGGCCGGCCGGAATTTCACGAGAAGGTAGCTTCCCAGACCTCGGCCTCCCTGGCGACCTCGAATCCGATCTTTCGGTAGACGTCATAGGCCTTCATCTGGCTGGCGCCGTCCACGTAGAGCGAGGCCGACCGCGCCCCGGCCGTTCGCAGCCGCCTCAGCATCTCCGTCACCAGCCAGGTCGCAAGGCCACGCCTCCGGTGCTCAGGCAGCGTCCCCACCGAGCTGACCAGGCCGACGGGCTGCGGCCTGGGGTCGTCGCCGCCGTAGTCCTCGACCTCACCCACCGTGATCGCAGCCGGCGACCGGCCGGCAGAGGTGACGGCCATCAAGCACAGCTCAGGGGCGCGGTCGCCGATGATCTCGCGCTCACCTCGAGGGGCAAAGCGCCAGTGGTCCAGGAACGTCCGGTTGAACATCTTCTCCCAGGAGCCGGCAGGAACAGTGGTCGCGTCGGTGAGCTCGTAACCGGCCACCGAGGCAACCTCCGGGAGGCGGGCGAGCGTCCTGTCCATCCTCCACCAGGGCCGTACGAGCTCGAGCCCGAGCCCGGCCCGCTCGAGCCCGCCGCCCAGGCCCTTGCCGACGAACACCTGGGCGACCGACGCTCCCGCGGCACGCGAGAGCCCGACGCCCCACCCGACCAGGCTGTGGAAGATCTCGGGGCTACCCGCCGCGTAGACGTTGGTGATGACCCCGTCCGGTGCCGGTCGGCTCATCACAAGCACGGAGCCCGCGATGCGCCTGCCGTCCTCGACCACGCGAGAGCGCGCCTCCCAGTCAAAGTGGGCGAGCAGCCGCCGCAGGGTGCGCTCGTTGGGCAGCATGTCCTGGCGGCCCGCGGCAACCTCCGCGCGCCACAGCTCGAGCAGCAGGGGCAGGTCCTCCGCCTTACCCGGCCTCATGCCGTGACGCGAGTGACCACCTCGTGGGCCTCGGGAATCTCGCGGCGGATCATCTCCTCGAGCTCGCTCTCGATCCGGTGCGCGTGCTCGAGGTCGATCTCACCCGCCGCCTCAGCCACGACATGCGCGTGGATCCGGCCGTGGCGATCGCTCAGCTCGACGTCGACGCAGCGCTTGACCTCCGGGTGCGACTCCACCACCCTGCGCATGCGCGCCGCGAGCTGCGCGTTGCGGGCGGTCACGTCTTGACCCGGCACGACGTCCGGGTCCATCGGCTCGAGGTGGATGTCGATCCGCGTCACGTCCGGCAGCTCGGCGCGAATCGACTGCTCCAACGATCGGCTGGTCTTCGACGCCATGGCGAGCGTCTCGTCGCGTGGAAGCTTGGCGTGCATCGTCAGGTGCAGCGAGCCGTCCGCCTCGCGCTCGACGGTCACGTTGTGCAGGTCCCGCACGCCGCCATTGCGCGCGGCTGCCGCGTGGATGCGCTCGACGAGGTCGCCGCTCTGCTCCTGGCCCTCGACCGCCACGGCCAGGTCGAGACGCGGGAGGACGCGGTGCGCCATCTCCTTGACGTCCTTGACCAGCGCGCTCGCGGCCTCGACCGACAGCATGCGGCCGGTGGCGATGCTCGCGTCGCCGATCAGGTTCGGTCCGGAGCGCCGCACTCGCACAGAGCGCACCTCGCGCACCCCGTCCACGCCGCGGATGGCCTCCCGCAGCTGCTCCTCCGCGCCGGCCGGCGCGCGGTCGATCAGGATGTCGCCCGACCGCCAGGCAAGCATCCCCGCAGCCCGCACGATGACCACCGCCACCAGCAGGGCCGCGGCCGCATCCGCCCAGACAAGGCCCATGCGAACCCCGACTAGGCCGACGAGCACACCGGCGTTGGCAAGGACGTCGGCCACGCGGTCCGTGGCATCGGCGAGCATGGCCTCGCTTGAAACGAGCCGGCCGACCCGTCGCAGCACGACCGCGCGGCCGCCCTCGATCACCAGGGTGCCGATCAGAAGTACGAATGCATAGCCGGTAGGGTCGACCGGCGGCCCGCCCGCGACCAGTCTCCGGATCGCCTCGAACCCGATCCCGCATGCCGTGATCACGAGGAGGATGCCTTCGGCGAAGGCGGCCAGGTTCTCAGCCCGGCCGTGACCGTAGGGATGCTCGCGGTCGGCCGGCTTGCGGGCCGTGCGCACCGCGAGGAGGGTGAAGATGCTTGCCGCCAGGTCGAACAGTGAGTGAACGGCCTCGCTGAGGATGCCCAGGCTCCCGGTGAGCAGGCCCACCACGACCTTGGCCACGACCAGGCAGATCCCGATGCCGACCGAGGCGAGCGCGACGAGGACGGGACGGCTGGCAAGCCGGTTCACGGCTTCACTTTAAGGGCACGTTTGACACCCGGCCCGGCTGGGAAATGCACTCTTGCCGAGAGGCAAATTTCATCAGGAGGTGCGTGGCAACTTGAGCATCACGTGGTGGAGCCCAAGCGCGGATATGAGGAGCGCGGCGCGGGCCATGGACCGGCTCATCGAGCAGTTCTTCGGCGAGCAGGTGCCCGACGCTGACCCGTCCGGCAACCCGCCGACGTACTACCTTCCGGTCGATATCTTCGAGAGCGAAGAGGCCTACACGCTCGTAGCTTCGGTGCCAGGTTTCAAGCAGGACCACGTCGAGATCACGTTCGAGGATGGGATCCTGACCATCAAGGCCAAGGCGGAGGGGCTGAAGACGCCCGGCCGCTGGCTGCGCCAGGAGCGGCCGTTTGGGTCCTTCGTGCGCCGGCTGGAGGTCCCATCGCAGGTCGAGACGGGCAAGATCGAGGCTCAGTTCGACAACGGGGAGCTGACGGTGACGATCCCGAAGACGGCAAAGCCGCAGCCCGTCCGGATCCAGATCGGCACGCGCAAGAAGGAGATCGCGGCCAAGGCCTGACCGCGCCGAGCAGGGAAAGCGCGCCCTTGCGGCGCGCTCCTCTCTTATCTGAGCTTCGACGCCGACGCGAACAGCTGGTCTTCGGTGCCCAGGGCGATGACCAGGTCGCCATCGTCGAGCCTGGTCCCCGGCTGCGGGTTGACGTTGAGCGTCCCGTCCGACTTGCGCACGGCCAGCACCCTCGCCGCCTCTGGCGCGAGCAGTCCCGCCTCGTCGAGGGTTTTTTGGATCGCGTTTGTCCCAGGGGACACCACCATCTCCTCGACCCCGATGCCGGCCTCGCCACGGTGCAGCGTGTCCAGGAGGTCGACCATCGCGGGCCGGATTGCCAGCTCGGCCATCCGGTGACCGGCCATCACGTACGGCGAGATGGTTCTGGTCGACCGCTGAGACCAGTCCTCGCGCCCGCTCGATTCCAGCCAGCTTCAGAATCTCCTCCTTGGACGCGTCGCCCTCGATGTGCAGCCGGCCCTCGGCCCGGATGCGCTCGAGCGCCTCCTCCGTCTGGTCGATCACCACGTACGGGATCTTGTGGTGCTCGAACTCGGCGACGATCTGGGTGCCGATGCGGCCGTATCCACAGATGATGTAGTGGTCGCGGAGCCGGTCGAGGTCTCTCTGCAACTGTCGATCCCTCCGATATCTGCCGAATGCATTGTCAGTCAGCGTCTCGGCGAAGACGCCGAAGGCGTAGAGCATGGTGCCCACGCCGACGACGATCAGCCCCGACGTGAACAGGCGCCCGGCCTGGCCTTGCGGGTGCACCTCGGTATAGCCGACCGTGCTGATCGTGATGATGACCATGTAGAAGGAGTCGAGCAGGCTCCAGCCGTTGATCAGCACGTAGCCGGCGACCCCGATGGTGACCACGATCACGAGCAGAACGGCGGCGAGGCGAAAACGTAGGAGCGGATGCTCCATGCGCGTCACTGCAGGCGGAGCCTATCCTCCCCCGCCCGGTCCTTCAAGACCCGGCTTTGTCATCTTGCCCAGGTCGAGGACCTTGTTCAGCTCCTTCTCGCCGACCCCTTTGGCGCGGGCCAGCTGCCGGATGGATTTCCCGGTCCGCATCGACTCCTTGGCCAGCTTGGCCGCCTCGTCATAGCCGATCACCGGGTTCAGCGCGGTGGCCAGCATGGGACTTCGCTCGACCAGCTCTGGACCGCGGTCGGTCGCCTGCAGGCCCTCGACGCAGCGGTCTGAGAAATTGCGCGTCGCCGCCGCGAGCAGCGTGATCGACTCCAGGGTCGCGACAGCGGCCACGGGCATCATCACGTTGAGCTCGAAGAGGCTTCCCGCCTGGCCGGAGACGACGACGGTGGCGTCGTTGCCGTACACCCGCGCGATCACCATGAGCAGCGACTCGACGATCACGGGGTTGACCTTGCCGGGCATGATGCTCGACCCGGGCTGAGTCTCGGGAAGTCGAAGCTCTCCGAGCCCGGCGACCGGCCCCGTGCCCATGAGCCGGATGTCGGACCCGATCTTCCAGAGGCTCGTGGCGATGGTGCGCAGGGCGCCGTGGGCCGCGACGAGCACATCGAGCGTGGCCTGGGCATGGAAGTGATTCGGCGCCTCCCGCACCGGGACGCGGCTCGCCTTGGCCAGACGCGCCGCCGCGAGGCGTCCGAACTGCGGATGGGAGTTGATCCCGGTCCCGACCGCGGTCCCGCCGAGCGGAAGCCTGGCGAGCTCGTCGATCGCACCATGCGCGCGCCGAACCGACTCCTCCACCTGGCCGGCGTAACCCTTGAACTCCTGGCCCAGCCGGATGGGCGTCGCGTCCTGCAGGTGGGTGCGGCCGGTCTTCACCACCGGCCAGAACTCCTTGCTCTTCGCTTCCAGCGCGCGCTGCAGCCTTTCGAGGGAGGGGATCAGCTCCTCGTCGATCGCCATCGCCGACGCGAGCTGAATCGCGGTCGGGATGACATCGTTCGAGGACTGGCCCAGGTTGACGTGGTCGTTGGGATGGACGAGCTTCGAGCCGCGCTCGCCGCCAAGAATTTCGGTCGCCCGGTTGGCGATTACCTCGTTGGCATTGGTGTTGGTCGACGTCCCCGACCCGGTCTGGTAGATGTCGATTGGAAACTGGCCGTCGAGCTTGCCGTCGATGACCTCCTGCGCCGCGGCTGCGATCGCGCGCGCGCGCCGCCGGGGCAGGAGGCCGAGCTCGCGGTTGGTCTGCGCCGCCGCCCTTTTGACCATGCCGAGGGCGCGGATGAAGCGCCGGGGAAACGGCTGCCCGGAGATCGGGAAGTTGAGGACGGCACGCTGGGTCGAGGCGCCGAAGTACGCGTCGGCGGGGACCTCCATCTCGCCCATCGAGTCGCGCTCGATGCGAGTTCGTTTAGCCAACGCCGTGATTCTAGAGTTCCTTCTCGATGCGTCTCGCCGCGCTTGACATCGGCTCCAACACCGTCCACGTCCTGGTGGCCGACGTGGTCCGCGGCAAGCTCGAGGACGTCGCCCACTACGTCGAGATGCCGGAGCTCGGGCCGTATGTCGCCCGCACTGGGTCGATCGGGAGCCGCGGCCCGCTTGCGCTGCGCGCGGTGCGCAAGGTCTACAACCGGGCAAGGTCACACGGCTTCGACGTGCTGATCGCGGGCGCCACGCAGGCCGTCCGCCGCGCCCGCGATGGCGGCGCATTCGTCCGCTCGGCGAGCAAGACCCTCGGCGTGCCGGTCCGCGTGATCCCCGCGAGGCGAGAAGCCGAGCTGAGCTTCCTGGGCGCCGCCAGCCGGCACGCGGTCCGTCGCGAGTGGGCGCTCGTGGACCTCGGCGGCGGCTCGACGGAGATCGTCATCGCACGCGGACACCAGATACTTCGCTCGGCGACGCTGCCGGTCGGCTCGGGCGTCCTCGCCGCCACGTACCTCTCCGACCCGCCGCGGCCCGAGGAGCGGGCGCGGCTCCGAAAGGCCGCCCTGCGCGAGCTCCTCCGTGCACCGGAAGGCGACGTCGAGCGCCTGGTCGCCACCGGCGGAACCGCCTCCAACCTGCCCGGGGTCCTTGCCCGCCGCAACCCACCGCATGTCCTGACGACCGCCGACATCCTCACCTGCGAGGCCCGCCTGGACCGCCATCGCGCCCTCCAGGTCGCGGGAGCAGTCGGCCTTCCGGCCAACCGGGTCAAGGCGATGCGCGGAGGGGTCGAGGCGCTCCTCCTGCTCCTCGACTGGTTCGGCCTGGCGCTGCTGCACGTCAGCCACGAGGGCCTCCGCCACGGGATGCTGCTCGCTTACCTCGAACGCGGAGGAGATTGGTGGCGAGATGGGTAAATTAGGCTTGTGGAGCGGGTAAGCGAGTCCGGCGGCAGGCTGCGGCTGGCGCTTGCGCTCACGGTGGCGACCCTTGCGGTCGAGCTCGCGGGCGGCCTTTTCGCCCACTCCCTGGCCCTGCTGTCCGACGCGGGCCATGTCCTCGCCGACGTCTTCGCCCTCGGCCTCGCCTGGTTCGCGCTCGAACAGTCCAGGCGGCCGGCGGACCGGCGCCGGAGCTACGGCTACCAGAGGGTGGGCATCCTGGCCGCCCTCGTCAACGCCATCACCCTCGTCGTGATCGTGCTGGCCATCGCCTTCGAGGCGGTGCGCCGGATCATGGTCCCGCAGCCGGTGCAGGGCGGAGTCGTGATCGCGGTTGCGCTGGTGGGCATCGCGATCAACACGTTCGTGCTGCTCACGCTTCGCGGCCACGCGCAAAACCTGAACTTGCGGGCGGCGATGCTCCACGTCACGGGCGACGTCGCGGCGTCGGTCGGTGTCGTCATCGCGGGCGCCGTCGTCCTGCTCAGCGGCTGGTACTACATCGACCCGCTGCTGTCGCTCGCTATCGCCGCACTGATCGCCCTGGGCGCGTTTCCCATCATCCGCGAGACCGTGAACCTGTTGATGGAGGGCACGCCGCGCAAGATCGACCTCGGCGCAGTGACGCGGCAGATCACGCGGACACCGCTGGTGACCGGCGTCCACGACCTGCACGTCTGGGCCCTATCCCCGGACGAGGTGGCGCTGAGCTGCCACGTCGTCGTCGACGACATCTCACTCGGAGATGCCGAGCATGTCGTCCGAGACCTCGAGCACCGGCTCTGCGACGCTTTCGCCATCGGGCACACGACCATCCAGGTCGAGAGCTGCCACCCCTGCGGCGAGATCCTCCACGGCGCCGGTGAGCACAACCACCCGCACGAGCACGCCGTGTTTACTTCGACCTCTGCGCGACCAGGGCCTCCTCGCGCTGCAGGATCCTCCGCGCAACCGCAATAGCCGACGCGTACGTCGAGTCCATCCCTCTGTAGCTGAGCCCCCGCGCGCCCAGCGTGCGCGCCTGGGTGTACGGCGTGTCGGATGCGTAGTGGACGATGCCGAGGTCGAAGTTGACCTTGGCCATGTTCACGCTCTCGTTCACCGGATACCGGTCCGGCTGGCCGATCTCATAGCACGCGTCCAGGTAGGGACCCGCCTCCATCTCGACGACCGTGTACCGGCCCTGGTAGTAGAAGTCGAGGTAGTCACGGTTCTGGAGGAACGTGCCGCGCACCGTGACCGCGCGCTGGTTGTCGAGCGCCGAGCCGTAAACGAGGTTCGACTGCACGTCGGCGGCGGTGAAGCAGTTGTCGAGCCAGTACGTGTTCCCCGAATGCTCGTTGTAAACGGCGTTCGGGATCATCACGTCGCCGACATCCGCGTTGAGCGTCGCCGCCTTGCCCAGCACGTACACACCCGCGACCCATGCGGCCTGCTCCGCCACCTGGCGGAGGATGTGATACGCGGCCTGGCCCAGCGGATAGTCGACGTTGACGATGCATGCGTCGGACTGGCGCAGCCGGGTTTCGTCGACCGCGCCGACGCGCGGGTCGATGGCCGAGGCGTCGAGCTTGGAGAGCATGAACACCTGCGCGGCTGAGTCGACACCGGTGCCGACAGCCGGGATGTGGCGCACGCCGTTCGCAGTTTCCAGCTCGGCGCGCCACTTGCGCAGGCGATCGCGCTGCGGGCTCGAGTCGAAGAGCTGGCGGGCGCCGTAGTAGAGCCAGTTCTGGCGTGAGGCGCGGCTGTGGCCCGCCTCGAGCTTTTGCCGCTCGGTGTCGAGGTCGTTGTCCGTCCTGCCGATCCAATCCACGATCTCCGTCTCGATGCGCCGGGCGACCCCCGTCAGCACGTTGACGAGGCTGTGCGCGTTCGACGAGACGAAGTAGATCGGCGCCTCGCGGGCGCCGAGCTCATCCATCGCGGCCGCGATCGGCAGCCACCACCGGCTGGCGTTGCGAGCGAAACCGAGGTGACTGCCGCCGATCAGGCGGAGCGTGATCCGGCACTCGTCGCGCTTGATCGCGGCAAGATTGGCGTTGAAGCCGTCGCCCCAGGCCTCGCGGAGCCTGCGCCAGTCGTCCGGCGTCGCACCTGCTGCCTGCCTCGCGTCATCGTCGGCAAGGTCGATGTCCTGGAGCGAGCGGTGGAGCTTGTTCCACTCGATCTGGAAGGCGACGAGCGTGGGTATCAGGTCGTCGATGTCGGAGCTCGATGCGATCAGGACGGCGAGCGTGTTCTTGCCGTCGTGGTACCAGCGGCGCCGCCGGGCCGGCGCTTTGACGGACTCCCAGCCCAGGATGTCGGCGCCGAGCACCGCTCGGAATCCCTGCGGGCTTTGTCCCATGACCACATGCCGGCAGCGGTTGATGGCTTCGGGCAGGCGGCGCACC
The DNA here is from genome assembly GCA_005889495.1 of Chloroflexota bacterium. Taxonomy (GTDB): domain Bacteria; phylum Chloroflexota; class Dormibacteria; order Dormibacterales; family Dormibacteraceae; genus 40CM-4-65-16. The sequence goes on along the minus strand of VBHA01000135.1, from coordinate 13,621 downwards.
GCGTAGAGAAGGGGTAGGTGCGGACGTAGAGCTCGACCGCATGCTTGCCCGACCATCCCGAGCTGGGGGGCGCTTCCATGAGCCGAGTGTAGAGAAGCGACTTACAAATGCATAAAGAACGCCGCCGCCATGTCGTGGGAGAGTGAACGCATGATCACACGACTTTTGAAGCTGCGTTATCTGCGCGTCGCCGGGCTCGCCGCCGGCGCGGTGGCCGTGGCCGGTGCTGCGGTCGTAGTCACCGCCTCCGCCTCCGGCATGAGCTTTGGCTTTCGGCCCGCCGGCGCTCCCCAGTCGAACCAGGCGTCGCTGACAGCTGCCCAGGCCAACGCCTCGTCGGCGGCATGTGGCAACTTCATGAAGCACTTCGCCGTCGACATCGGCAAGAGCCAGGCCGAGATCAACGCGGCCTTCCAGAAAGCGGTCGGAGAGACCCTCGCCGACGAGGTCAAGAGCGGTCAGATCACACAGGCACAGGCGGACGCGATCAAACAGAAGCTCGCCAACCAGACTCCTTGCACGCTCCCGAGCGCCGCCGGACGAACCGGGGACAAAGGCGCGATCGGCGCCTACCTCCAGCAGTACATGAGCGCGGCAGCTTCCGCCCTGGGAATCACCCAGGCGCAGCTGACGACCGACTTGAAGAACGGCCAGTCGCTGTCCCAGATCGCAGCCGCCCAGAAGGTCTCGGAGGCGGACTTCCGGACCAGGCTGATCGCCAACCTGAAGCCCGCCCTGGACAAGGCCGTCGCTGACAAGAAGCTGACCGCCGCCCAGGAGCAGGCGATCGTCAACCGCCTGCAGACGGGACCGCTTCCGCTGTGGCAGAAGGCGGCGAGGCGACCGAAGCCGTCGACTACCGCCTCCCCATCGCCGGCCTGAGGCAGCTGACCGACGCGTGCCCACGTTTTTCCGGAAAATTGCGCACTGGGGCGGCGGCTCCGGCTAGTTCAACTCCTCGGTCGGCGGGGTGCCGCCGAGCCGGCGCATCAGCTCCTCGAGGAGCTGTCGCGTCTCCGGGTCGGCCATCAGCTTCTGTTGCATCTCCTCGGCGGAGCGCCGGATCTCGGGGTCGGACATGAGGCGGTCTGACATGGCCTGGAAGCGAGATGTCATGTCCTTCATCGCGGTCTCCTGGGCGACCTGGATCAGGATCGGCTGGCTCGCGGCGGCCACCACCGCCTCGGCCTGCACCCGCACCATCTCGATCCCTTTACAGCCCAGGCACTCGCCTTTCAAACCGCAGTGGCAGAGCTGGGGCCGCAGCCGGTCCAGCGCCGCGTGAAGCTCGGAAAGGTCGATCGGTCCCGCCACGGCGCCAAATCTACGACGCTGCCGACTTCCCCGTGTACATCGCCTCGATCTGGTCGCGGTAGTGCTCGGCGACCGCTTTGCGCTTGACGTCCAGCTTCAGCGAGAGCTCACCCGCATCTTCGGTGAAGTCGTGCTTCAGCATCGTGAAGTACTTGATGGCCTCCCACCGGCCGAGGTGAGCGTTCAGCTCGTCGATGGTCTTCTGGACCGAGGCTCGGACGGCCGCCTCGTCCAGCCCCTGCTTCTTGGCCGCGTCCCAGTCCGGGACCACGAGCGCGGTCACGTAGGGCTTGCCGTCGCCGATGACGATCGCCCGCTGAAGCAGCGAGTTGCGCATGAGTCCCTGCTCGAGCGGCACAGGCGCGATGTACTTGCCCCCCGCCGTCTTGAACAGCGACTTCTTGCGGTCGGTGATCTTGAGGTAGCCGTCGGCGTCGAACTCGCCGATGTCCCCCGAGTAGATCCAGCCCTCCCTCAGCATCTCGGCCGTGGCCGCCGTGTTGTTGTGGTACCCGAGCATGTTGCCAGGCCCCTTGACCAGGATCTCGCCGTCGTCGGCGATCTTGATCTCGACGCCCGGAAACGGCTTGCCGACGGTCAGGAACCTGTGCTCGTGGAGCGTGTTCGAGCAAACCCCGGACGAGGTTTCGGTCATGCCCCAGCCGTTCAAGATCGGGACACCGATCGCCCAGAAGAACTCCTCGATCTCACTTGACAGCGCGGCCCCGCCGCTGATGAAGAACCTCAGGCGGCCGCCGGTGAGCCGCGCGCGCAGAGGCGCGAGCACGAGCCGGTCGGCCAGGCGGTGCTGCGCGGTGAGCAGCGGGCCTGGCGTGTGGGCGTGGAAGTGGCGCCTGCCGATGCCGATCGACCATTCGAACACGGCGCGGCGCAGCGGGCTGGACTCGCGCACCCGCGCCATCACGGCGGCATACATCTTTTCGTAGACACGCGGGGCGCTGCACATGACCGTCGGCTTGACCTGCTGGAGCTCGTGCGCCAGGTGGTCGGGACCGTGCGAGATCCAGGTCTGGCCTCCGTAAACGAGTCCGAGGAAGATCTCGTTGATCCGGCCGAAGACGTGCGAGTAGGGAAGCCAGGACAGGGAGTGGTCCTCGTCTGAGACCGGGTGGACTTTCACCGCGGCCCTGCTGATGTCGACCAGGTTGCGATGCGCCAGCTCGACCCCCTTGGGATCGCCGGTCGTGCCCGACGTGTAGACGATCGTGCACAGGTCGTCAGGCTTGATGCGTGCCAATCGGGTGCCGATCTCGATGGCCTGGGTCGGCCCCCGCCGCACCCACTCGGCGACCTCCTCGCCCATCAGCCCGATCCGTTTCAACGTCAGCTTGGCGGCGGTCTCTGGGTTGGAGGCGATGGCGTACGTTGCCCCCGAGTTCTCGATGATCTTGCCGGCGGTCTCGGCGGTCGAGCCCGGATACATCGGCACGGTGATCGCGCCGGCGGCCTGGATCCCGAAGTCGCACCACAGCCACGCGAGGCTGTTCTCGCCGATCAGGATCACGCTGTCGCCCTGCTGGACGCCGGCTTCGATGAGCCCGGACGCGACGGCGAGGACGTCCCGACGCATTGCGTCCCAGCTCTCGACCTGCCACTCCTCCCCGATCCGATGATGGATGAGCGGGCGGTCCCGGTACTTCTCGGCCTGGCGGAAGAAGACACCGAGCGTGGTCCGCGAGTCGATGGTTTCGGGGTCGATTCCCTGGATGGCGCCGGTGGTGGTGGCTATTTGACCGCCTTGATGGTCAGCGTGAGCATTCCCGAGGGCACCGAAACGGTCACCCTGTCGCCCTTCTTGTGGCCCACCAGCGCCCGGCCCACCGGCGAGTCCACCGAGATGCGGCCCGCAGACGGGTCGCTCTCCACGGCGCCGACGAGGTGATAGGTCTCGCTCTCGCCTTCGTGGTCGACCACCTCGATGGTGGAGCCCGGACCGACGACGCTCGAGTGGGTGTCCCGGATGATCTGCGCCCGGCCGATCATCTCCTGCAGCTCGTAGATCCGGCTGTCGAGCATGCCGACCTCTTCTTTCGCCTGCTCGTACTCCGGGTTGTCTTCGATGTCGCCGGGCTGAAAGGCCTCCTTGAGGCGCTCACCCGCCTCGGCGCGCCGCTGCAGCGCGACTCCGAGGTCGCGCTTGAGCTTCTCGAGGCCCTCCGGGGTCAGCAAAACAGGTTCGGTCAGATCCATGGCCAGCCTTGATTGAATAATAGCCCGGCACATGGATCCCTCCGATCTCAGGGCCGAGCTTGCCGAACGGCTGGCGAATAGTACGGCAGTCGATGCGGACACGTTCAACGCGGCGTGCTTCATGCTGACCCGCGCGCTCGAAGGCCTGGAGTTCAGCACGCCTGAGGCGGCGCCCCTCGTCAGGCGTCTCTTGCGGGTCGCCGGCCGGGTCGTGATCGACACGGCGGCGGCGGGCGCTTCCCCCGAAGTCTGGCCCAACACGAAAGAGATGGCCCTGCAGTGGATCGACGAAGCCCTGCGCGCGCTGGGCTACGAGGCCAGGCCGACCGGCGGCTAGTTGATCAGCCTCGCCGCGGGTGGCGCGGGCGCGTAGTTCGGGTTGAAGTCGATGCCCACGGCCGCGGAGCCGCTGACCTTGGCGGTGTAGCAGATGACCTGGCCGGCGAGCGGCGAGCGGTTGCCGCCGTTGATGGTCCAGTCGGCGCCTGGTGTATAGATCGTGCCGATGTACTGGGTCGAGGAACCGCCGTTCAGCTTCTCGGCGCAGGTGTTTCCGGGCGGCGCGTAGATCACGATCCAGTTGTACTGCTCGCCGGAGAACACGTAGGTCGCGCCCTGTGCGTTCTGGTCGAAGCAGGAGCCGTTGGGGAAGTAGAACTGGACCGCGCCCGGTGTCATGGTCGTGTTCTCACAGGGTGAGACCGTGCTGCCGGGGTTCTGCGAGATCTGGCAGTAGTTCTCGTTCGCCACGTCGCCGCCGGTGTAAGGCGCGTACTGCAGCTGCATGGGCGCGTTCTCCTGCGACAGCAGGTTGGCCGGCGGCGGGCAGTTGCTGAAGCACTGCGGGTCCTGCTCGTCGTCGGGTGTCGCGCAGCCAAGCGACCGCGTCTGCGCGAAACACTGCGCCGCGGGGTTGGCGATCATGGTGTCGTTGATGTCGTACAGGCTCGCGCCCGCTGCCGGCGGCACGGCCGGGGCGGCGGCGCCCAGCGTCCAGTTGGCCCCGTTCGGGTATATCCCGGTCGGAACTCCGTTGACGAAGCCGGGTGCGTTGAAGCGCTGGACCCAACCGAAGTGGTTGGGGTTGCCGTCGCACCCGAACGGGTTCAGGTAGACGTTGTAGTACTGGGCTCCGGGGGCGTTCTGCGTGATGTTGACGCTGATCCCGACGTTGGAGGGCGCATTGTTTGATCCCACCACGGTGCTCGGCGTCAGCTTGCACGCCGACGGCGCGCTCTCGCGGCGGCAGCCCGGCGCGGTGAAGCACGGGCTCGGCGTGATGGTCGGGTCCAGGAACTGGTCATAGCGGACTGAGGTCAGCTCGATGCCCCACTTGTTGTTGCGCTGGAGGGTGTCCGTCGCTCCGGAGTGGCACGGGTTCGGTGTCTGTGGCGAGAGCTTGGTGCACGTCGGCCCGGTCAGGATCGTCTGGGCGACGCCATTGGTGACGTTGAAGTGCCCGGCGCACCCGACGCCGTTCTGGTCCCAGAACTGAGGGTCAGCGACGGCGGTCGTGCCCGGCGAGCCGGCGCTCGACAGCTCCTCGTCCGGCGCCTTCAGCTCGTTGGAGAGCAGGCTGCCGCTGGCGTCGGACTGGTACCCGCTCGACCACTGGTAGACGCCGGCGTTCAGGAAGGCGCAGCTGGCCGAACCGCCGGTCAGGTGGAAGCTGCCGTATGAGCCCGGGTACATCTCAGTCCACGTGCCCCGGTTGTCCCTGCTGTACGCCTGGCCGCTGCCGTAGTAACCGATGGACGGCGCCAGGTAGCCAGGGTCGGGCAGAGTGGGGGCCGGCACGACGGCCGTCCCGGTGATGTCACCGGGTTGACAGGGCGGCGGGTAGGGGATGAAGCCCGGCGTCGAGTTGTAGCAGTAGTACTGCGCGACGCCGCAGTTCGAGCCGGCGGCGCCGTAGCAGTTGCCGGCTTCGTGCAGGTTGTTGTCGATGCAGGCCGTGCCGTTCGTGTACACGTCGCCCAGGACGGTCAGCTGGGCCGCACCTGTGAGGTTGGTCGCGCACGAGCCGTTGCTGAGGGTCAGCAGGGCCGGCGTCTGGCGCTGGTTGCCGACGATCGAGGTCGCGGTGGCGCCGATGGGCACGCTGGGCGATCCGCCGAAGATCTGGATGAACGCCAGCGGGAGTTGGTGGCTGCTGGTGAACTGGAACTCGTAGCCGTTGAACTGGGTGTCGGTGGCGACGAGGGTCAGGCTGTAGCTGCCCGAGAAGGTGTACGTGTACGTGTCCTGCGGCAGGTTGGCCTGGGGTCCGACCAGGGTGCTGGTATGGCTCTGGGTCTGCCAGCCGTTGTAGATGCGAAGGTCGGATTCATACAGGGCAACCGAGTTGGGGACGACGACCCCGTTGAGGTCCTGGTAGTTCTCCCACCAGTCGCCCGCGGCCAGGGCGGCGGCGTCGACAGCGGTCTGCTGGTCGCGCCTGTCGACGTAGCCACGGCCCGAGTCGACGGCAAGTCCGAGCATCCCGAACAGCACCAGGATGAGCAGCGCGATCAAGACGATCGCCTGTCCTTCCTGCAGCTTTCGCTGCGGGGATTTAGTTCGAGTACTCAGCACGGTAGACCGCATACGCAGTGATGACGATGTTGTTACCGACAACTTGCTGGATGATCGGCGTGATCGGCTGGAACGTGTACCAGAGGGTGATCTTGATCGGCTCGTTGCCGGTCGCGGGCGTCACGTTGTTACAGCCGGCGCCGACGTTAGGCGGCGGGTAGGTGCCGAGTCCACCACGCGGGCCGTTGGGCGTGCCGTTGCCGGCGGTGGTGGGGTCGGTGATGAAGATCCAACCGGTGTTCGACGCCGGTTTGGTCGGCGAGCCCTGGGCGACGCCGCCGTTGGGCAGCGGTCCGTTCGGGCAGGCGGGGTTGTTGGCCAGGTTCATGATCACGGCGTGGCCGGTGACGGCGGTGGCGACGTCGCTGTCGGTCGGCCAGGTGTGTGAGGTGCCGTTGGGATCGATGAAGTAGGAGGCGCGGACCGCCACCCGGGCGCCTTCGTTGGCCGCCTGCTGCAGCGTGATGTAGAGGTAGAGAGCGCGGCCGAAGTCGATGATCCCGAAGGTGAGCAGCAGGATGATCGGGGCGATGATCGCGAACTCGGTCATGCCCTGGGAGCGCTCGCTTCGGAAGTAGCGCTTGAGGCGTGCTCTCATGGCTTTCCCTGGATCGTGAAGTGCTCGTTGTAGGCAAGGTCTATGCCGCTGCCGAACAGGCCCTGGATCAGGGGCGTGATGAGCTGGAAGTTCATGAGCAAGGCGACGTTGATGTCACCCAGCTTCCAGGAGTTGTCCGGCGGTGCGGAGGCCCGTTGGCCCGACATGTTGCCGTACGGGTCCGTGTAGCAGATGTAGACGTTGACGTTCTGCGGCGACGCGGGGTACGCGGCCTGGGGGTACGGCTTGTTGCCGTCGGCGTTGGCGTCCGAGGGGTTGAGACAGCCGCCCGAAGGCATCGGGTGGATCTGGGCGTCGGTGAAACCGGCGCCGTAGAGCGCCTGCTTGACGGCCGTCAGCACCGCGTCGTCGTAGAGGAAGTTGTTCTGCCTGGCGGCGGTGTTGAACCAGGCCCCGTGCCGGGCGCCCTCGCGCGCTGCTCCCTGAAGGCTGACCGAGTAGTAGAAGGCCCGGGAAAGGTCGATCAAACCCATGGCGAGCAGCAAAAGCACCATCGAGGAGATCGCAAACTCCACCAGCGACTGGCCTCGCTGCCGCTTGCGGTGAACGAGAGTTCGACCTCCAGCCGGCATCGTCAGGCGACATTTAAGCAACCGGGAACGCATTCTGTTCGCGCTAACGGAGAAAAAGCCGTTTTCGTTCGCCCCAAAAGCAAGAAATCTGTCAAACGCTATATCGGTGCTTCCAGCTGGGCCTGGGCTCCCGATCGCCGCGGTGTCGCCTTCCTCCGGAGCCGTTCGCGCCGATGCGCCAGTTGAGGTGCCTGCTCCGGCATCCGGCGCTGAGCCGCCTCGACGACGGCCAGCGCTGAGCGGGGGTCGCGCCTCCGCCACTCCAGGAGCCTTGCCCGAGCCAGGGAGACGCGCATGTCCGCCTGAGCCTTCGACTCGAGCCAGTCCAGCAGCCTGTCGGCGGCGACGATCGCCCCGCGCCTGATCAGTCGCCGGCTGATCAGCAGACCAGCCGTCGCCGCCGCCTCTCCGCGCGCGTAGGAAGTTGCGTTGCGAAGCGCCCGCCAGCCGTCCGCCCGGGCGCCGCGCCGCCACCGGTGGCGGCCGAGCGCAAGCCAATCGTCGGCGTCCATGTCGACGTCGGCGCCGTCGAGCCGCCGCAGCAGGCGCGAGTGCAGGTGGACGAGGCTGATGACGTCGAGGCGGTTGTGCTCGAGGGCCGCCTCGAGGAACTCGTGCGAGCCCGCGCGCAGGTAGCCGAAGTACGCATCTGGGACGAGGGCGCTCGGCAAAGGGTCATCGCGCTCGTAGCCGAGCACGCGCTGCTCGACATAGCGCAGTGTGCAGTTTTCGAGCCGATGCCGATAGAGCGCGCGCACGAGCGTCAGCAGGTCGACATGGGGCCCGTGCGTGAAGTCGCCGGGCATCCGGGACATCACCCAACGAGTGCGCAGGATGGGCAGGTCGAACGACCCGCCGTTGAAAGTCGCAAGCCCGTCCGCAGGCTCGAGCTCTTCGCGCAGAGCGTGCAGAAAGGCGGACTCCATGCCTGGTTCCGGCAGAAAGAACTGCGCCACGCGCAGCCCCGGTCTGATTGGCGTGGCGACCGCGGCGGCGAAGATGTACGTCCCCGCGCCACCGGACAGCCCGGTGGTCTCTGTGTCGAAATAGGCGATGCACCCCGGGTCGGGGTCGAGTGACGGAAGCGAGATCACGTCCTGGCGCACGGCGGCCACGCCGAACGGCGTCGACGTCTCCTCGAAGCCGCGAGGCAGCTCCCAGCTCCGAGCGGGCCGTGGTCGCGGCGGTGCGCCTAGACGGGTAAGGCGCTCGCGGAGAGTAGCTTGAGACACGCTTCCTTCGCTCCTTCCACGAGATGAAGAGGGCCGACGCAAGACGGGCAGCCCGCGGCGCACGGACAATCGCGCACCAGCGCCGACGCGTCGTTCAGGAGATCGCGGTGCAGCTCGTAGAGGCGCGAAGCGAACCCCACGCCCCCGGGATAGACCTCGAAAACCGTGACGGTCGGGAGCTGCGTCGTGATGGATCTCACCTCCGCGACCGAGCCGAGGTCCCGCGGGTCGCACATCAATCGGAGGCTTGCGACGTGCCGTAGCGAGTGCGCCATGCCCTGCAGCCCCGCCTCCATCGGGTGGTCAAGGGATTCCCTTCCCAGCGAGGCCCACAGCGCGGGGTCGACCGTGATCCAGTAGCCGGTCGTGTGCAGCGTCTGCTCGGGGAGGTGGATCGGTCCGGCACCGATGTTCTCGTGCGTGTGAAAGCGAATCTTCTTGAACATGCTCGCGAGGGATGTGATCTTCACCTCCCCGTGGCTGCGCGAAAGTCCGTCGCCCTCCGCGCTCGCAAACGTCTCCAGCACCTGCACCGAAACCGACGCGAGCGCGTCGGTGTAGTAGTCGACCTCGACCGGCCGCACGTAGGCCTTCTTCTCGTCCCAGTCGAGCCGGTCGACGTGGTACTGCGCGCCTTCGTGCAGGTAGACCGCTTCCTCGTGCAGAAGCACGGGCGCGGTGAACTGGTCCATCTCGCCGATGACCTGAGGCCGAGGTTGCGAGGTGTCGATGATGACGACGTTGTCGGCGAGGATGCGCCGGAGGTGGACCTCCTCGGCTGGAAACGCCTGCCGGCTCCAGAACCATCGGCCGGCCGAGTGCGTCGCCGAACCATCCTCCTCGAAGACCTGAAGCAGCTCGCGCACGTCGGCTGCGCCAAGGCGCTCGCCGTCCATGAAGGGCAGCTCGAAGAGGCCGGCCTGCAGGTGGCCCGCGAGGAGCAGCAGGTTGTCGGGATCGATCAACCCTTCCTCGGGATCGGTGCCGAGGAAGTACTCGGGATGGCGGACGATGAACTGGTCGAGCGGCGAGCTCGAGGCGACGAAGACCCCGATCGAGCCCGAGCGACGACCGGCGCGTCCGAGCTGCTGCCAGGTCGAGGCGATCGTGCCCGGGTATCCCACCAGCACCGCCCGCTGAAGGGTGCCGATGTCGATGCCGAGCTCGAGCGCGTTCGTGCTGACGACACCGGTGATCTGGCCGTCGCGCAGCCCCGCCTCGATCTCGCGCCTGTGCAGAGGCAGGTATCCGGCGCGATATCCGCGCACTCGCTTCGAAGCATCGAGTCGGGGAGCAAGGTCCTGGCGCAGGTAGCTGAGCATCACCTCGACCTGGAGCCGGCTGCGGCAGAAGACGATCGTCTGGATGCCGCCGCGAATCCAGGGCGCCGCGATCCGCCTGGCCTCGAGCATGGAGCTGCGCCGCACTCCCAGCTCGCGGTTGACGAGCGGCGGATTGTAGAAGATCAGCCGTCGCTCGCCTCGCGGTGCGCCGCTCCGGTCGACGAGCGCGACGTCGTCCTCCTCGAGCAGCCGCCGCGCCAGCTCGCGCGGGTTGCGGATCGTCGCCGAGGCGCAGATGAAAGTAGGACGCGAGCCGTAGAAGGCGCAGATGCGCTTCAGCCGCCGGATGACGTTCGCGACCTGGCTGCCGAACAGGCCGCGGTATGTGTGCAGCTCGTCGATCACGACGAACTCGAGGCTCGAGAAGAGGCGGCGCCACCGCGTGTGGTGGGGGAGCAAGCCCGTGTGCAGCATGTCCGGGTTGGTCATGACGATGTGGCCGCCCTCGCGGATCGCGGTGCGCCGGCCTGGCGGTGTGTCGCCGTCGTAAGTGTCGACCCTGACCTCGATCGGCAGGCCCGATTTCAGCGCGCCGAGCTCTGCCAGCTGGTCCTGGGCCAGGGCCTTGGTCGGATAGACATAGAGGGCCCGTCTTTCCGGGTTTTCGAGCAGCCTTTGCAGGACGGGGAGGTTGTAGCAGAGCGTTTTGCCGCTCGCGGTGGGGGTGACCACGACGAGGTGGCGGCCGCTGCGAACCGCCGCATACGCCTCCGCCTGGTGCGAGTACAGCTGCTCAATGCCGCGGCGCTGGAGCGCGGCGGCAAGCTCAGGTCGGAGGTCCGAAGGAAACGTGGTGAAATTGGCCGGCGCTGCTGGAATCACGTGATCCAGCGTTATGTCCCCTGGATACTCGGAGGGGTCGAAGTAAGCGCCTATGGACATATGTTCGGGGAGGTTAGACGAACATTCGTTTGCAGTCAATAGATGAACCCGCCGCGGATCCGCCCAGGCCCGAGTCGTACGAGCCTGGATCGGAGGCCGACTTCGAGCGGCTGTACCGGAATACCTACCGCCGGATCCTCGGCACCCTGATCACGATCGTCCGCGACCGCGCGGTGGCGGAGGACTGCGCCCAGGAGACATATGAGAGGGCCTTCCGAAGCTGGAGCCGATGGCGGCCTGACGCCCCGGCCGAGGCGTGGCTGCATCGAATCGCGATCAACGTGGCGATCTCGGACCGCCGGCGCGAGCGGCTGCGCCAGGCGGGCGAGGTGATCCGGCGGCTTGGACGGCCGGCGGCGGGATCCGACCCCTCGCTGGCGGCCGAGCGCTCCGACCTCCTCCGGGCCATGAAGAAGCTGCCGCCAAAGCAGGCGGCAGCCCTGGTGCTCCGCCACTACCACGGCTACAGCAATCGCGAGATCGCCACAGCGCTCGGGGTCCCCGAACAAACGGTCGCTTCCCGGCTGGCCGCGGCGCGGAAGCAGCTCCAGGCCGTGCTCGGAAGGTGAACCGAAAAATGGTTGAAGGGCGGCGGGCCGGCGTTATGGCTACTCACAGATGAGCGACAACGAGCGCGAGCTGGAACTCGAGCTGCACCGGGTGCTCGACCCGCTGACCGCGATGCCGATCCCGCCTCGCGAGGGCCGGCTGGCCCGCGGGGCGGTCCGCACCGTGCTCGGAGGGGCGGGCGCGGCGGTGGCCCTCAAGCTCATGACCGGCGTGGCCGTCGCCGCCGCGGCCGTGACCGTGGCCGGCGCCGCCACCACCGGCAGCATCAACCCGCTCGACTGGGGCCAGCAGGTCAGCCAGCACGGCCAGGCCGTCGCCAGCGACGCGCGCCACCACGGCAACGGCAATGGCAACGGCAATGGAAACGGCAACACCAATGGCAACGGGTCTTCGAACGCTCACGGCAACAACGGCAACGCCAACGACCATGCGAAGGACAAGAACAAGGGCCACACGCCGCCGACCAAAGGCGACCCGCCCAGCGATCCCGAACCCACAGACCCGGCGATCCATCCGACGGTGACCGTCTCGCCGCAGCCGTAACAGGCGGTTTTCCTTCGACCCCTTCCTCTCGTGGGGCCGGGCCGCAAGGCTCGGCTCCTTCTTTAGGGCTTGATCCGCTGGCCTTCGGCCGTGTCGATGACCGTCACGCCCAGAGACGCAAGCTGGTCGCGCAGCTCATCGGACCTCGCGAAATCCCTGGCGTCACGGGCCTTCTGACGGGCGGCGAGCAGCGCGGACGCTCCAGCCGGTAGAGGACGCTCGCGCGCGGCGCGGTTCAGGTCCAGGCCAAGCACCCTGTCCCAGGCGATGAGGGTGGCCGCCTTGGCGCCGGGCGTCACGTCGGACCTGACAAGGTCCGCGACAAGCGCCATCGCAACCGGCAGGTCGAGGTCGTCCGCCAGCACGGCTCGAAAGCGCGAGTCCCACGATTCATCGATGGATCCGGCCTGGCGCGACCACTGGGCGACCTTCTCGCGAAGCTGGTCCAGGGCCCGGTCGGCGCCCGCCAGGCCCTCGGTGCCGAAGTTCAACGGCGCCCGGTACTTCGCCTGCAAGGCCAGGTAGCGAAAGGCAAGAGGGTCGAAGCCCTGCTCTTCGAGCTCGGTGATGCGGAAGAAGTTGCCCGCCGACTTGGCCATGCGCGTGCCCGAGAGCATCAGCAGGCCGCCGTGCATCCACAGGCTCACCACCCGATGACCGGCGATCGCCTCGGACTGGGCGATCTCCGCCTCGTGGTGCGGGAACACGTTGTCGGCGCCGCCGGTGTGGATGTCGAAGCGGTCGCCGAAGATCGACATCGACATCGCGGAGCACTCGATGTGCCAGCCCGGGAAGCCGGGCCCCCACGGGCTGTCCCACACCTGCGTGCGATGCTGGCCGGCAGCCTTCCACAGCGTGAAGTCGCCGGGATGACGCTTGCGCGGGTCGGGCTCGCCGCGCGCGCCGGCCATCAGCTTGTCCGTGGTGTTGCGCGAAAGCCTCCCGTAAGCGGGAAAGCTGGCGATGTCGTAGTAAACGTTGCCGCCAACCTCATACGCATGACCGTTGGCGACCAGCTGCTGGATCAGCTCGATCATCCGCGGTACGTAGGCCGTGGCACGCGGGTATTGCGCCGCCGGGCGGATGTTGACCTTGCCGATGTCGTCGAGGAACGCCTCGGTGTAGGCGGCGGCGATCTCTTCCGGCGCCTTCTTCTCGAGTCGCGCCGCGACGAGCATCTTGTCCTCGCCGCGGTCGAACGCGTCGTCGGTGAGATGGCCGACGTCGGTGATGTTCATGACTTGCTCGCTGCGGTAGCCGAGGTAGTCGAGGCTGCGGCGAAGAAGGTCTGGCAGCATGAACGTCCGCAGGTTGCCGACGTGGGCGAAGCGATAGACCGTGGGACCGCACGAGTAGATGCGCACGACGCCGTCATCGAGCGGCCGAAGGTCTTCCTTTCTCCTCGTGAACGTGTTGTAGAGGCGCACCGTGGCCGTGTTCATTCGCTCTCTATGCTCGCATTCAGATGAAAGCAATCCGAGTGTCCGGACCCTCGGCGACAGCGCATGACATAAAAGGACGCGTGCTGGTTCATGACCTGGGATCGGACCTCCGCAAGGGCACAGTGCTCGGAGAGGGCCACCTGGACAGGGTGCGGCAGTGGGGCGGCGAGATCCACCTGGTCGAGCTCGAGCCCGGCGACCTGCACGAAGACGTCGCGGCCGGCCGGCTGGCAGCCGCCGTGGCGGGAGCCGGCCTGGAGGCGACGGCGCCTGTGCAGAGCCAGGTGCGGTTGCTGGCTCGGCATCGGGGCCTCGTCAG
>VBHA01000078.1 GCA_005889495.1 Chloroflexota bacterium | reverse complement strand
GTGGTCGTACGACGGACCCCGTGGTTCGATGGAGCGCAGCTGCGAGCGGGCGATCGAGATCGGCCTGCCGGCGATCGCCTTCACCGACCACGCCGACTTCGTCAAGGTCCACGAGGAGCAGCACTGCGTCGACATCGCGGGATACCTGGACTGCCTGGAGCGGTGCCGGGCGAAGTTCACCGGCCTGCGCATTCTCAGCGGGGTGGAGCTCGGCGAGCCGCACTGGTTCCCCGCGGAGACGGCC
>VBHA01000077.1 GCA_005889495.1 Chloroflexota bacterium | reverse complement strand
GCCCACAGCCCGGACAGGGTCGCGGAAGGCTTCCGGGTCGCCACCCAGATGGTCGAGTCCGCAGGCTTCAAGCCCGCTCGCGACCCCGTGTCCCTGTGGCGCCGCTGATCCTCAGACCCACCGCGCCCGCGCACGGCGGCGCGAGCGTGGCTCGGGACGAAGGCAAGGTCTGGCTCGTCAACTACGCCTTGCCAGGCGAGGTCGTGGAGGCCGAGCCGCGTGGCCGGCAGGGCGGGGTCGCCGTGGCGGCGGCCACCCAGGTCATCGAGCCATCGCCGCACCGCGTCGCCGCGCCGTGCCCGTATTTCGGCGCGTGCGGCGGCTGCCAGCTGCAGCACGCTGCTTACGCGCACCAGCTGGAGCTCAAGCGGCAGGTCGTCGAGGAGGCCTGGGCACGCGCCGGCCTGCGCCTGCCGCCGGACACCGCCGTCCTCGGCATGGAAGACCCCTGGCGCTACCGGATCCGCGGCGAGTTCGAGGCGATTCGGGAGGGCGATCGATGGCGCTTCGGCTTCCATCGCCAGCGCTCGCACTCGCTGCTGCCCATCGACAGCTGCCTGATCCACGATGAGCGGATCGAAGCCGCGCTCCCGGCCTTTGCGCGGACGGCGAGCGAAATGGGGCTCGTCGGGCTGCAGAACCTGATGCTCACAGTCGAACCCACCGGACGGGGATTGCTTTGGCGTCTTCGGTTCACGGGAGGCGAGCCGCGGTGGCCGCGCGATGAGTTCGCGCGCCTGGTCGCGGATCGGCTGCCCGAGCTGACCCTGCTCGACGACGCGATGTCCCTCGATCTCTGGGACCTGACCTTCCGCGTCCGCAGCGACACCTTCGTCCAGACCAACTACCGGCAGATGCTCGTGCTCTATCGCACCGCGCTGGACATGCTCGGAGCCAGGCCGGGCGAACACGTCCTGGACCTCTATGCGGGGATCGGCACGATCTCTGCCGCGGTGGCGCGTCAGGGCGCCGTGGTAACCGCGGTCGAGGAGAACCCTCGCGCCGTCCAGCTCGGGCGCCTCAACGCCAGGATCAACTCGGTCCGCGTCGACTACTCGCCGGGCAAGGTGGAGGCGGTCCTGCGTGGCATCCGCCTCGGAACACATCAAGGGGCGATCCTCGATCCTCCACGCGCCGGCTGCGAACCCGCGGCGCTGGCGGAGCTGATCCGGCTCGGCCTCGACCGGCTGGTGTACGTGAGCTGCGAGCCCTCGACGCACGCCCGCGACCTGGTGGCGCTGGTGCGGGGCGGCTACCGGGTCAGGCGCGCGGCGATCGTCGACATGTTTCCGCAGACATACCACATCGAGTCGGTGGCCCTGCTGGAACGGAGCTGAAGCCGCGCCTCTAGATCCGGTCGAGTCTCCGTGCGAGCTTGACCACCGAGATCCGCAGCCGGCCAGGACCGAGCGATCTGACGACCATGGTCAGGATCGGCCTCAGGATCTGCATGTCGGGCCAAACGGAACGTGTGCGGGGACGGTTACGCCCGAGATCAACGGCGGCAGCTTAAACGATCGGATCCCGGTTAAGTACGCCCGTGTACGAATTCGGCCAGCCGGCTCACGCCCTCCTGCAGATCGGCGTCGGAGCTGGCCAGGCTGATCCGGACCGCGTCGCCGGCCTCACGCCCGAAGGCCGTCCCCGGGGCGACGCTGACTCCGCGCTCGCGCAGGAACGTGAAGGCGAACTCGCGCGCCGGCAGGCCCGCGGAGGAGACGTCGGCCATGATGTAGAAGGCCCCGCTCGGCCTGGCGATCAGGAGCTCGGCCTCCTCGAGGATGCCGGCCACCAGGTCGCGGCGGCGCCGGTAGGCGCCGACCATCTCCGTCACGCAGTCCTGCGGGCCCGCCAGCGCAGCCTCGGCAGCGACCTGCGTGATCGTCGAGACGCAGGACGAGTTCGACTCCAGGACCTTGGTCACCGTGTCGATGAGCCCGTCGGACGCGGAAAGGTAGCCGAGGCGCCAGCCCGTCATCGCGTAGGTCTTGGAGAAGGTGAACGCGGTCGCGATGCGGGGGTCGTCGGGGGCGATGTGGGCCGGTCCGCGGCGCGACCAGGCTCTCCAGCGCGTCGAGGTCGGGCTGAAAGCCGATGGCCGGCGGGCAGGGGTAGTAGACCGGCCGCGCACCCAGCCAGGGGAGCATCATCCGGTAGTTAGGCCAGCCGGGGTCGGGGAGCAGCACCTCGTCGCCCGGCTCGAGCACCGCGGCGAGCATGGCCGCGATCGCGCCCACGCCGCCCGCCGCGCAGGCGATTCGCTCCGGGGACGACGTGATGCCGTTGACGCGGGCCAGCTTGTCCACGAGCTTCTCGCGGAGCGAAAGCAAACCCTGCGTGTGGGTGTAGAAGGTTTTGTTCTCGTCGATCGCCCTTTTGCCCGCGTCCTTTATGTGCTGGGGTGTGGGGAAGTCGGGTTGCCCGACGTCGAGCCGGATCGTCCCTGGCCGGCGGAGCGCCTCGTTGGCGATCTCGCGGATGCCGGAGTGCAGCATCTCGGCGGGACCGGCGGCGAGAGAAGGCAGCGCTGTCCGTGCCATGTCTGTCGATAGACTAGAGCGCGGGGTACCGCCAACCCGAGCCAAAACGATGCCGCACGCCCCCAAGACCTTCGTCCACCTCCACAATCACACCGAGTACTCGCTGCTCGATGGCGCCAGCCGCATCCAGGCGATGGTGGGCCGCGCCGCGGAGCTCGAGATGCCCGCGATCGGCCTCACGGACCACGGCGTCATGTACGGCGCCATCCACTTCTACAAAGCCTGCAAGGACGCGGGCATCAAGCCGATCATCGGCTGCGAGGTCTACGTCGCGCCTCGCTCGCGGCTCATGCGCGAGGGCCGCGTCGACCGCGACCCCAACCACCTGACGCTGCTCGCCGCTGATCACGCCGGCTATGTGAACCTGATGCGCCTCTGCACGGTCGGCCAGATGGAAGGGATGTACTACAAGCCCCGCATCGACAAGGAGGTCCTCGCCGAGCACTCGAGTGGATTGATCGCGCTGTCCGGGTGCCTGCAAGGCGAGGCGGCGAGCCGGATCGTCGACGGCGACGTCGAGGGCGCACGCGAGGCGGTCGGCGCGTACCGCGACATCTTCGGCAAGGACCGTTTCCTGCTCGAGGTGCAGCGGCACGGCATCGACAAGCAGACGCAGGTCAACGACGTGCTCGCCCGCTTCGGCAAGGAGCTCGGCCTCCGCCTGTGCGCGACCAACGACCTTCACTACGTCCACCGTCACGACTCTGAGGCGCACGACGTCCTCCTGTGCCTGCAGACCGGCGCGCGCTTCAACGACCCGAGCCGCTGGCGCTTCTCGACCCAGGAGAACTACCTCAAGACGCCCGAGGAGATGATCGAGGCCTTCGCCGACATGCCGGAGGCGCTGGCCAGCACTCTCGAGGTGGCGGACCAGTGCGACATCAAGCTCAACCTCGGCGCGACGCTGCTGCCACCATTCGATGTGCCTGACGGCCTGACGCCGGACCAGTACCTCCGCCAGCTCGTCTTGAAGGGGCTCGAGTGGCGGTTCGGCAAGCCCCCCGCGGTCGCGAAGGAGCGCGCGGACCAGGAGCTTTCGGTCATCAGCCAGACCGGCTACGCCTCCTACTTCCTGATCGTGTGGGACTTCTACAACTTCGCCAGGAAGAACGGCATCGTGGTCGGCCCGGGCCGCGGCAGCGCCGCCGGCAGCCTCGTGTCTTACTGCCTGGGCATCACCAACCTCGACCCCCTCGAGCACGGCCTGATCTTCGAACGGTTCTTGAACATCGACCGGGTGTCGATGCCGGACATCGACTGTGACTTCTCAGTCGAGGGCCGCGAGCGCGTGATCCGCTACGTGTCCGAGAAGTACGGCGCGGACCGCGTCGCCCAGATCATCACCTTCACGACCATGGCGTCGAAGGCCGCCATCCGCGACGTGGGCCGCGTGCTCGAGGTCCCGCTCCGCGACACCGACCGCCTGGCCAAGCTGGTGCCTGTCTGGCAGGGCCGCTCCAAGACCCTGGAGGACACGATCAAAGAGGTGTCCGAGTTCCGCGAGGCGTACGAGTCGAGCGAGGAGACCAAGCGGATGGTCGACGTGGCCAGGACGCTCGAAGGCGTGTCGCGCAACGTCAGCACGCATGCGGCCGGCGTCGTGATCGCGCCCGAGCCACTGGTCCACTACACGCCTCTGCAGTACGGCCCGGGCCGCGAGGCCGTGATCACGCAGTACGACATGAAGGCGGTCGGCGACATAGGCCTGCTCAAGATCGACTTCCTCGGGCTGCAGAACCTGGACATCATCGCCACGTGCATGCGCCTGGTCAAAGAGACGCGCGGCATCGAGATCGACCTCGAGAAGCTGCCCTTCGACGACACCAAGACCTACGAGCTGATCTCGAACGGCGACACACACGGGACCTTCCAGCTCGAGGGTGCCGGGATGCGCCGGATGTTGATGGACATGCGGCCTACGCGCTTCGAGGACATCATCGTCGCGATCGCGCTGTTTCGGCCGGGACCGATGCAGGACATCCCGGCCTATATCTCGCGCAAGCACGGACGTGAGCCGATCACCTACCCGCACGAGTGGCTGCAGCCGATCCTCGAGAGCACCTATGGCGTGTTCACCTACCAGGAGCAGGTCATGGAGGCCGCGCGCGTGCTGGCCGGCTTCAAGCTCTCGGAGGCGGACATCCTTCGCTCGGCGATGGGCAAGAAGGACCGGGTCAAGATGGCCAAGCAGCGCGAGAAGTTCGTCCAGGGCGCGGTCAACAAGGGAATCGCCGACGCGAGCGCCGAGCAGCTCTTCGACCGCATCGCGGCCTTCGCGTCCTATGGCTTCAACAAGAGCCACTCCGCGGCTTACGCGGTGATCAGCTACCAGACGGCCTACCTGAAGGCGAACTACCCGCTCGAGTACATGACCGCGCTTTTGGTGCACATGGAGGGCAACGCGGAGCGTGTCGCGACCGCGATCGTGGACTGCCGGCTGCGGGGCATCGACGTGCTGGCGCCCGACATCAACGCCTCGCGCACCGACTTCACGATGGCCGAGTCCCGGATTCGCTTCGGGCTCGCTGCGATCAAGAACGTCGGCCGGCACGCGGTGGAGAGCATCGTCGCCCTGCGCGACGCAGACGGTACGTTCAAGTCACTCGACGAGCTGTGCGAGCGAACGTCGGCAGTCCAGGACGTGAACCGGCGCGTGCTCGAGGCGCTCGTCCAGTCCGGCGCATGCGACTCGCTGGGGGAGAGGGCGCGACTGATCGCGGCGCTCGACCACGCCGTCAGCCGCGCCGAGCGGGCACGGCGGGACCGTGAGTCGGGCCAGACGTCGCTCCTCGAGATGGTGGGCTCGCCGGAGGTCGAGACCGAGGACTACGGACTGACCATCGACGTCGCGCCGATGCCGGGCGACGAGAAGCTGCGGCTGGAGAAAGAGCTCCTCGGGCTGTACCTGAGCGACCATCCCCTGCGCCGCATCTCGGCCGAGCTCGCGCGGCTGTCAGACGCTCAGGCGGTGGAGATCACGAGCGCCCTGCAGGACACCGAGGTGCGCGTCGCGGGACTGGTCCGCGAGGTGAGGAGGGTCGTGACCCGCAAGGGGCAGATCATGGCCTACGCGACGCTCGAGGACCTGACGGGATCGGTCGATGTCGTGCTCTTCCCGCGCGTGTTCGAGCAGACGCGCCTGCTTTTCGAGCCGGACAAGGTCGTGGTCGTGCAGGGCAAGGTCGATGCCCGGGCTGGGAGCACGCGCGCCACCGGCAGTGCCGGCCCGCCGGTGGACCCGGAGATGGAGACCGAGGTCGAGACCGCCTCGGTGGTCGCCGAGGGGGCCTGGCTGTGGGACGACCCGGAGTGCCTGCCCGTAGCGCGCCGCCAGCTGGTCCACGTGCGCGTCCCGAGCGGAGACGCGGGCCTGGCGGAGAGGCTCGAGTCGGTGCTCGCGCGGCATCCTGGCACCGACGAGGTCGTGCTGCACGTGGTGGTCGGCAGCCGTGAAGTCGTGGTAAACGCCGATCGCTATCATGTGCTCGCCGGTCCGGCGCTGATCGCCGAGATCGACGACCTCGTGGGCCAGGCGACGACGCGGCTCGAGACGGTGCGGCCCAAGGCCCAGTCCGGCGGGAATGGTTGGGGCGGCAATGGAAGGGGTGGGAACGGTGACCGAGGACGAAGAGGCTAGCGGTCGGTACATCGTCGTCAAGGCGCTCGAGGACGGCGTCGTGATCATGGGGCTGACCCGCGGCAAGGACACGCGCTCCCACCACTCCGAGCGGCTCGATGCGGGCGAGGTGCTGGTCGCGCAGTTCACGGAGCTGACTGCGGCGATCAAGATCCGCGGCAAGGCGGAGATCATGACCGACGTGGGGAAGGTCTCGGCGGGAGTCTAGGGTTCGACCGGAAGGCCGGCCGCCTTCCACGCCTCGAAGCCGCCGATGACGTCGGTGGCGTTGCGCAGGCCGAGGTCCTGGAGCGAAGCCGCGGCGAGACTGGACGAGAAGCCCTCGGCACAGACCAGGATCACGCGGACGTCGTGGTCCGCGGCCTCGGGGATGCGGTCGGTCGAGGTGGGGTCGAGACGCCACTCCAGCACCGTGCGGTCGATGACCATCGCGCCCGGGATCGCGCCGTCTCGCTGACGCTGCTCGGACGTCCGGGTGTCGACGAGAAGCGCCCCGCGAGCGTGCTCGGCCGCGGCCTGCTCCGGGGTCAGGCGGTGGAGGCCGCGCCGTGCGTTTTCGAGGATGTTGTCGATGTTCGCCATGGATCGGGCCCTGAGTTTGTAGCAGATAGAATCGGATGGAGTCCCGCCCACGTAGCTCAGGCGGTAGAGCATTTCCTTGGTAAGGAAAAGGTCCCCGGTTCGAATCCGGGCGTGGGCTCCAACCAGTCTCCTCTCGGGGTTCCGCACGTCTTGCGCAAAACGCGCCTCTGAGCACACGTCAATTCGCTCCTTTTGTGCCCAGTGCGCCGAATCAAGGCGCGCTCCCCGATCTTCGGACGGGCATAGGTAGAGCGTTTCGGACTCGCGTTACCACGATTGGAGACGGTGGGCGGACGTTCTTTGCGGCGGCGGTGGGTCCTCTTCAGCCTCGTCCTCGGGACGGTCGTCGCAGCGACCACCGTGCCGGCATCGGCTGGAGGCCAGCCCGGTCCCGTCACCCTCTCCATGTACTGCTCGGGGCCGGGACCCAACGGGACTGTCGCGGCTGGGCAGACCGACACGTGTGGCGTGGACCTGACCGGGGGGACACTCCAGGCCGGCTCAGAGGTCGTGCTGATGCAGCCTTCGCCTGCGGCCACCACGTTCAGCTGCTCGCCGTCGGGCCAGCGCGCACCCTGCTCCTTCCCGGTCAGCACGACCATGTTGCATGGATTCCTGGGAACAGAGACGATTCACTTTGCTCCAGACGGCCCCAGCCAGGGCGGCGGCGCGCCCCTGACCCAGGGGGCCGAGGCCTGCACTCCAACCTGCCATTCCGTGTCCTTGAGGATCGATGGGCCGGGAGCGGTGGTCGGGACTCCGTTCCGCCCGCGATTCCTGCCTGCAGCTCCTTATGCATACAAGATCTGCAGTGGCCCGAACCAGGATGGGACGGTGTCCGAGACCCAGGTGGACACCTGCCGCATCTACACCACCGGCCTGGGTGGCCAGTTCGTGCAGGGAGACATCGTGACCATCGCCCGCGTATCGCCGGTTGAGGCGACCACGGTGACGTGTGGCGACTCGCCGGTGACCGACACCGGCGCGAGGAGGCCCGGCGAGGTCACGACAACCTGTGACTACCGTTTCGCCACGTCGGTGTCCGGCAGCGGAGTCTTCATCGGCACCGAGGTCCTGGCGATCCCCAACACCGTCGTGCCGGGCGCCGCCATCGTCCAGGAGGCGACCTTCTGTCCGGCGCCCCAGCCCGCGCCCCAACCGTCGAGCTGTGCGTCGTCGCCCGTCGCGGTCAGTGGGGCCGGGGCGACCGTGGTCGACGAGATCCCGCCCACATTTTCCAGCGTGCCTCCGGACATGACGGTCGACGCGACCGGGCCGGCGGACACCGTCGTGCAGTACCCGGCGCCGACCGCGACCGATAACGCCCCGGGCGCGGTTTCCATCAGCTGCTCGCCCGCATCCGGAAGCAGCTTCGCCGTGGGCGACACGACGGTGACCTGCACCGCCACCGACGTTTCAGGGAACAGCGCGACCGCCGGCTTCCGGGTGACCGTGCAGAACACATTCGACAGCCTGTGTCGGGTGACCAGGCTCGAGGTGACCAACGGCGGAGTCGCCCACTCGCTCTGCGTCAAGCTCGAGGGAGCCGCCGATGCGGTCGCATCCGGCGACACGGCCGCGGCCACGGGCAAGCTCGGCGCCTACGTCAACGAGGTCGAGGCGCAGAGCGGAAAGTCACTGACCGACCAGGAAGCCCAGGACCTGGAAGGCCTCGGCCAGCTCTTGATGCCCTGACGTCTTACTTAAGAAGGCCTTAAGGACCAGCCGTTGAGTGGCATACTTGCCAGGTTCCAGCCACGGTCACCTAGGGGGTGTCTATGACCAGGAAGTTCTTGGCCCTGATCGGGTTCCTGAGCCTGTTCTTCGGCCTCGGCCTCGTCCAGGCCAGCGCCGACGACACCGGCTATAACCCGCCTCCGGCCGTCGCCGACAACTGCGACGCGGGGCACGGCGCGTTCGGCGCCTTCTCCCATCACTTCGCGGCCAACGGCGGCGTCAACTGGATCGCCGCCGACGCCAAGGAAGATGGCGGTCTCGGCCACGACACGGGTCCGACCGAGTCCGGGTTCTCGCAGTTCTGCAAGACCCAGTAAGCGCGCGCTGATCGAAGCCCCCGGGCACTCGCGCTCGGGGGCTTCGTGGCAATCTACACCCGGACCCGGGTGGTGAGACTTCGAATTCCAATCGCAACCGCGGGCGCGCTGGCGGCGCTCATGCCGGCTGGCTGCAACGCCGCCGAAACGTCCGGCTTCACCGCCTCGGGCTCGACCGCGACGGTGACCACATCCGCGATCACGTTTTCGTACCCCGCCGACTGGTCGAGGACGGCGTGGGATTCGCGCGGCAGCTTCACCTACATGGTGGCCGCCGTGAGCAACCGGACCCTCAAGTCACCGTGCGTCGTCTCGCTGATGTACTCCAGCTGCGGCGCTCCCGTCGCCACGCTGGAGCCGGCGACGCTGCTCGTCGAGTGGTGGGAGAACGGTTTTCCGTCCTGGAACTTTGCCGATCAGCCAGGGGTCGCGTTCAAGCTGGACGGCCTCGACGCCAAGATGCAGGACCCCGCCGACATGAGCCAGGTCTGCAAGCAGATCGGGGCGGATTCGGCGATCCAGGTGCTCATCGACCGCGGCACGGCCAACTACTTCGCGTTTCAGGCGTGCTTCAAAGGCCCGGGCATCGAGGCCGAGCGCTCCGAGGCTCAGGCCATCCTCCACAGCGCTCACTTCAAGCGGTAGAGGCGCTCCGCATTTCCCTCGAAGATGGCCGACCGACCGCCCTCGGCCAGGCCGCACGCCTCGATGTCAGCGATCGTCGCCGCGACAGCGTGTGCCGGGCCAAGCGGCATGTCGGTGCCGAACAGAACGTGCTCGGCGCCGAAGAAATGGACCACGCAGCGGACCGCGTGCGGCGCGCCGAACAGGGCCGTGTCCGCGTAGAACCGTTTGAAGTAGTCGAGGGGTGGCCTCGGCAGCGTGCCTTTGACCTGACGGTAGCCGGGTCCCATGCCGAGCCGGCCTGAGAGATGCGGCACCATGCCGCCGCCGTGGTGGGCGATGACCTTCAGTCGGGGATGCCGCTCCATCAGGCCCGAGTACACGAGGCGGGCCAGCGCCGCGCTCGTCTCGTAGGGCCAGCCGATCGACCACCAAAGGCCGTAGTCCGACTCGCGCTCCGTCGCGTAGTCGGCAAACGCCGCGCCCCGTGTCGGGTGCAGCCACACCATGCGGTCCAGCTCCTCGACGCGCGAGAAGACCGGCTCGAACCGCGGATCGTCCAGCGGCACGCCGTTCATGTTGGTGAACATCTGCACGCCGAGCGCTCCCAGCTCCCGCACGGCGTGGTCGATCTCGCGCAGCGACGCGTCGGTGTCGTTGAGGGGCAGCGCCCCCGCGAAGCCGACGAAACGGTCAGGGTGCCCGGCGACCAGCTCTGCCATCTCGTCGTTGGCCTGGCGCGCCAGATCGGCCGCGACCGGGGGCGGGCCGACCTCCTCGAGGGGCGGCACAGCCAGGACGAGCACCTGCGCGTACTCACCGAACGGCTCCATGGCGCGCCATCGCGCGTCGAGGTCGGTCAGCGCGTCGTTGAAACGGAACACACCCTCGCGGTAGTAGCGCAGGCGCTCGCTCGCCATCGACGTCTCGAGGTGCTTCTCGAGCCTTGCCAGATAGCGCTCTGGCAGGATGTGGGCGAAGGCGTCGATCTTCCGCATCAGAACACGCCAGGAATGAATCGGGCGCGCCCGGCGAAAGCGCGACGGTACGCGGCGGACTCGTTTAGCAATCCTTCCTCCGCGCTGATCCGGTCGACCAGGACGATCGCGTTGAGCGCCGAGAGCACGACCGCGCTGATCCACGCCCCCGCGACCAGAGGGACCGCGGCGAACTCGAGTATCACCGCCAGGTAGTTGGGGTGCCGGATGTAGCGGTATGGCCCCCAAGTCACTGGCTTGACGTCTGGCGGGACCGCCGCGCGCACGTTCCATGCCGGTCCCAGGCTCCGGATGCTCCAGACTCGCAGCGCGGTTGCCCCGAGCAGCACCGCCGCCCAGCCCCAGTGCGGCCGGCGCCGGGGATGGCCCGCCACCTCCAGCAGGGGAAGAGTCAAAAGGCCGGCGTGAGCCGCCACCATCAGCGGCCAGGTCGCCGTCGCCGCTCGAGGGCCACCGAGCGCGCGCTCATGAGTGCGCGAGATCGAAAGCTCGCGCAGTCGCTCGACGCCGGCGGCGGCGAGGAGCAGCACGTACCAGCCGGGCACCCGCATCACCGATACCCTAAGCCGCACGCTCCTGGCACTTGCTCGCTCCTCCCACCCCGGACCGGTGGTCGCCGTCACCGCCATCTGCGGCCTGCTGGCCCTGGTCGCGGGTCGCGGAATCGGGACCGTCTTGGTGGTGCTCGCCGTCCTCGCCGGCCAGCTTTTCGTCGGCTGGTCGAACGACTACCTCGACCGGGACCTCGACCTGGGGTCCGGCCGTACCGACAAGCCCGTGGCGAGAGGCCACCTCCAGCCGAGGAGGGTGCTTATCGCGGCCATCGCCGCGCTCGTCGCCGCGGTGCCACTCTCGCTCGCGTCCGGAGTCCCCGCGACCGTCGTGCATCTCGCGGCCATCGGCTCGGCCACGGCCTACAACCTGGGTCTCAAGGCGACTCCGCTGAGTGCTCTTCCCTACGCCGTGAGCTTCAGCCTCCTGCCGGCTTTCATCACCCTCGGCCTCGTCCATCCCCACTGGCCCCTTGCCTGGATCATGGGCGCGGCGGGCCTGATCGGCGTCGGAGCCCACTTCGCGCAGGCCCGGCCGGACGTCGAGGGCGACCGCGCACAGCGCATCCGCGGCCTGCCGCAGCTGGTCGGCGAGACGATGTCGGGGATCATCTCCGCATTGTTTCTTGCCGCGGGCGCTGCGGTGGTCGCGGCCGCGACACGCAATCCCATCCCGCTGGTCGCATTCGTGCCGGCGGTCGGAGTCGCGATCGCAAAACCGAGGCCGGCTTTCTGGTTGACCATCGCGACCGCGGCCATCACGGTGCTGGCGTTCGTGGCGATCGGGGCCCCGTACGATCAAAGTTGACCCTGTGAGAGACGCCGACGTCGTGATCGTCGGTGCCGGGCCCGCCGGCTCCGCGCTCGCGATGATGCTTGGCCGGAGCGGCTGCAGTGCGATCCTGCTGGATCGCGCCGTGTTTCCGCGCGACAAGGTGTGCGGCGAGGGCCTGATGCCCGCGGGCGTCGAGGTGCTGGCTGGGCTCGGCATGGCATGCGACGAGTTTCAGAACCTGGGCGGCGTCACCTATCGCGTACCCGGCGCCGGTAGCGCCAGGGGACTGTTCATGAATGGAAGTGGGGGCCGGGGTGTGCGCCGGTTCCGATTCGACCAGCTGATGGCCGAGGGGGCCGCGGCCACGCCTGGCGTGCAGGCTCGCTTCGGGTGCGCGGCGAACGGGATCGAACACGCCGGCGGCGGCGTGGTCGTGAAGACCGCGTCGGGAGACGTGACGGCGAACTACGCCGTCGGCGCGGACGGGCTTCGCTCACGGGTGGCCCGGTGGATGGGGTGGTCGCGCGCGCCGCGCAAGCCGTATCGCTTCGCGTTCGCGGGTCACGTCGCCGCGCCACGCCACGGACTGGACAGAGTGGTGGTCACGCTCCTCGACCGGTGCGAGGTCTATGCGGCACCAACCCAGCCCGACGAGCTGCTGATCGCCGTCCTCGGTACCAAGGATGCGCTGCGGCGCGAGGGCGAGACCGTGCGCGAGGCCTACGCGCGACGCGTGTCCGCGGCGCACCCCGAGGCTGCCGTCAGTCCGGGGACCGCGGTCCACGGCGCGGGCCCTTTCTGGGTGCGGCCATCGTCAGTGGCGGGACGCGGAGTGTTCCTGGTCGGCGACGCGGCCGGTTTCCTCGACCCGCTGACGGGCGACGGCATGAGCGACGGCCTGGTGGCTGCGCGCAGGCTCGCCGAGATCATCTCGTCGAAAAGGCCCGAGCCCGAGCGCGCGTACCGCCGGTGGGAAGCGGGCCAGTGGCGCAGGCGCGTGCTCGTCAACCGCCTCGCTCTCACGCTGACCGGGTCGTCTTTGCTCGCACGCCGCGCGCTGCGCCGGCTGCAGCAGCGACCCTCGACCCTCGACCGCCTGCTCCAGGTCAACGACGGCAGCCAGAGCCTGTGGTCTCTCTCCTGGAGAGACTGGTCGGCGCTGGTGGGCATCTGATGGCGACGGCGATCCTCTCCGTCGCCACCGCCCTGCCCGCGCACAGGCTCGATGCCGCCGATGCGCTCGCGCACCTGCGCAGGTTCTTTCCGCAGCTCGAAAAGCTCGAGGAGGCCGATGCGACGCTGGGGACGCGCTACACGTGCGAGCCGGTCGACCGGCTGCTGGCGCCGCGCGGCCTGACCGACCTCCGCGAGGCGTACCTGCGCCATGCCGGCCGCCTGGCCCTGGCGAGCGCCCGCAAGGCGATGGAAAGAGCCGGCGTGGGCGGTCGCGACATCGACCTCGTGATCACCGTCTCGTGCACCGGTTACCTCGTGCCGTCCCTCGACGTCTACATGGCCGCAGAGCTCGAACTGCGTCCCGACGTCCTGCGCCTCCCGATCACGGAGCTGGGGTGCTCGGCCGGCGCCGCGGCGGTCGCCGCGGCCCACCGCCACCTTGCCGGTTATCCGGACGACCGGGTCCTGGTCGTCGCGGTCGAGGTCCCGTCCCTGAGCTTTCACAGCTCGGACCGATCGGTCGACAACCTGACGGCGTGTCTCGTCTTCGGTGACGGCGCCGGGGCCGCGGTGGTGGGGAGACCGGACCCCGGGACCGATCATCTCGAGGTTGTCCGGGCCGCGTCCTATCTGATCCCGGGCACGGCCGGTGTGCTCGGCTTCGACCTGCGTGACAGCGGCTTCCACGTGGTCCTCGACCGCCGGCTGCCCCGGATCCTCGCCCAGGAGCTCAGGCCCGTGGTCGACAGGTTCCTCGACGCCGGGGAGTTGGGTGCGCCCGCTTTCTACGCGGTGCACGCCGCCGGTCCGCGCATCTTCGGTGCGGTGGAGTCCGCGTTGGCCCTGCCTTCGGGCGCCCTCGATGTCTCCCGCCAGGTCTTCGCCGAGACCGGCAACACGTCCTCGGCCGCGATCTTCTTCACGCTCGAGAAGTTGCTCTTCCGGCCCGCGGCGAGGAGAGAGGAAGGGTTGGGCATCGGAATCGGCCCCGGGGTCACGCTCGAGCTGATCCACCTCGCTCGGGTGCCTTCTGCCGGCCGCCTACAGAATGTAGCCGGCTCACTTTTTCCACAAGAGGTGTAGCGTTCTAGGGCCTTGCGAGCCCGCATTGAGTCGGAGTGGCCTGATGGTCAGGAAGAGGGCGCCGGTTCGCAGGCGGGAACGATGAGGACGTGGTTGGTGCGGGGCACGCGTAGGTTCGCCGTCGATCCACGCCGTCGTTTCGGGAAGCACGAAGGCGCCAGGCGCATGCTGGCCACCGACGGCGAGGTCGAAGAGGGCCGGCACGGGGCCTGGCGAGGCCTGGTCTCGGCGCTGCAGCGCCACACCGTTCACGGCGAGCTCGCCCAGCTCTCGAAGGATGACCGCCAGATCCTGTCCCTGGCCTACCTGAGCGGCCATACCAACCGCGAGATCGCGGCGATGCTGCAGGTCTCGGTCAGCACGGTCAGCCGCCGGCTCTCCGGGGCGCTCGCCCGTCTCGAAGAGTCGATGCGCCGGGCCGGCGTGTGGATCACCTCGCTGGCGCTCCTGGCCCTGGCCGGCTTCGAGCGGATCTCGCACCTCGTCCGGACGAACCGCTGGCCGAGCACCGTCGCCCTCGTCGCCGCGGGCACCGCCACCACGGTCGCCCTGACCACCTTCGTCATGGCGCCTACCGTCACGTCGGGCCGGGAGCGATCCTCGGCGCCGGTCGTGGCCCAGCCGTCGCGAGTCGCGCCGACGGCCGGCCATCAGGCGTCGGTGGCCGTCTCGAACCAGCCGGTCCTGGAGGTCGCCGCCCAGGCGTTCCTGGGCAAGGACGGATCAACCGCGGGCCCGAAGCACGCTTCGGCCGAGGTGGTCGTCATGAGCGCTCGGATCTGCCACGGCAACCCGACCAGCGCCCCGCCGCCGGTGCCTGTGGGGCCTCGCGGGGAGGGACCTCATCAACCGCCGGTGACTCACCCGGGACCCGGAGGATGCGGTCACCAAAACAAGTGACCGAGCGATCCGTCCGGCTTGCGCCTTCCGAACCGCTCGGCCGCAACTGATCGTTTCACACGTCTTGCAATCGCGCAACAGGAAAATGATTGCCTGGCGACACCTCACAAGCCTCCGCGCTGGATCGCCCTCTAACGTAGAGCTCTGAGCAAACGTTAAGGATTCGTCGAGCCTGCTCTCAGCAGGCGGGACGAAGCTGAGAGCAACGAATCGGCAAATCCAGATGGCATGCGGAGGGTAGATCGAGAGATGTCAGAACAGAATCCGGGGCAGTGGGACCAACACTCGTTGACCCCGCCTGACCCGCAGCTCCCACCAGCGCCGGGCCCCGCCATGCCCCCGCCCTGGGCGCCCGCGCCGCCGCCGGCCCCCGACCAGTCGGTCTGGAACCGGGTCGCCGCGTTTCTCGTCCTGATCGCCGTGGTCGCGGCCGCGGCCGGCGCGGGGATCGGCTGGAGCCTCGCCCGCGCCGTGAACAACAAGCAGCCGATCGCGCAGGCGACGACCCAACCCGGTCAGACGGAATCGCCCATCACGCAGGTCACGCCATCTCCCGGCAGCACATCGAGCAGCGACAGCGCCGCCATCGCAGCGAAGGTCATCCCGGCGATCGTCGACATCAACACGACGCTTGGCAACGGCCAGGCGGCCGGCACCGGCATGATCATCAGCCCGACTGGTGAGATCCTGACCAACAACCACGTCGTCACCGGGTCGACGAGCATCACGGTCACGGTCCAGGGGCGGTCTCAGACCTATGCGGCCCACGTCGTGGGCGTCAACGTCTCCCAGGACGTCGCGGTCATCCAGATCGACGGCGGCGTCTCGGGCCTTCCGACGGTTACGTTCGCCGACACCTCGTCGCTGCAGGTGGGCGACACCGTCCTCGCCATCGGCAACGCGCTCGGCCAGGGCGGCGCGCCGCGCGTCACTCAGGGCCACGTCACCGCGCTCGACCAGACCATCACCGCGAGTGAAGGCCAGCAGAACGCCGAGACCCTGAACGGGATGGTGCAGAGCGATGCCGTGATCTACCAGGGCGACTCGGGCGGCGCGCTCGTCAACACCTCCGGGCAGGTGGTCGGCATGATCACCGCGGGCCAGGCACAGGGCTTCCGCTCCGCGGCTTCCGACGTCGGCTACGCGGTCTCCGCCAACACAGCCGTGACCCAGGCCAACCGGATCCGCGGCCACGAGCTCGCCACCGACATCACGTACGGACAGGTCGGATACCTGGGCGTCTCGGTCCAGGCCAACCCGACGCAGTCGGGCGCGCAGGTCGTCAGTGTCCAGAGCGGGTCGCCGGCGGCCTCCGCCGGGATCACGGCCGGCTCGTTGATCACGAGCGTGGGCGGGACCACCATCACCTCGGCGGACAGCCTGGGCACAGCGATCAAGGCTCACCGGCCGGGCGAGAAGGTTTCCGTGACCTGGACGGCGCAGAGCGGCGCGAAGCACTCCGCGAGCGTGACCCTGGGCGCGATCAACCCGTAACGCTCCGTCACAAAACCGGCGAGCGCGGTGCTTGAGTGAGTGTGAGCACCGCGTCGCCGGTACTTCGCACACTCGCGGTCTCCAAGTCTTACGGCAAGCGGCTCGCCGTCGACCGCCTCGACCTCGAGGTCGGTAAGGCCGAGCTCTTCGGGTTCCTCGGGCCCAACGGGGCCGGCAAGACGACCACCATCCGCATGGCCCTGGGCCTCATCGCGCCCACAAACGGGTCCGTGGAGGTCCTGGGGCGTGAGGTTCGGTCACATCGGGCCGAGGTGTTGCCGAAGGTGGGCGCGCTGGTCGAGTCGCCCGCCCTCTACGGCTACCTGTCGGGCCGCGATAACCTTCGCGTCTTCGGCGACCTGCTGGGAGGTGTGCCCAACAAGCGCATCGACGAGGTGCTGGAGATCGTTTCCCTGAAAGGCCGGGAGCGCGACCGGGTCAAGACCTACTCGATGGGCATGAAGCAGCGCCTTGGGCTCGCTGTCGCTCTCCTCAACGACCCCGACCTGCTGATCCTCGACGAGCCGGCCAACGGCCTCGATCCCGCGGGCATCGTCGAGATGCGCGACCTGCTGCGCGGCCTGGCCGCCTCGGGCAAGACCGTCTTCATCTCGAGCCACGTGCTGAGCGAGGTGCAGCAGATCTGCACCCGGGTGGCGATCATCAACCACGGCAGGCTCGTACGCGTCGCCACGGTCGCCGACCTGGTGCAGGCCCCCGGTGAGTTCGAGGTCAAGGTCGATTCTCCCGCGGACCTCGCCGCTGTCCTGCGCCTCCAGCCGTGGGCGAGGAACGCGCGCGCCGAGGACGGCGTGGTCGTGACGACCGCGCCCGACGGTGGCGGGCGAGAGTTGATCAAGTTCCTGGTCCAGAACGGACACGAGCCGGACTACGTCAGCCGGCGACAGCACGACCTCGAGGACGTGTTCCTGAGCCTGACCGGGCCGGAGGAGAAGGGCTGATGGCCGTGGTCGCGCTCCGCCCCTCGTTTGTGGGCGCCGTCCGCGGCGAGGCGCTCAAGCTCAGCCGCCAGCTGAGCTTCTGGCTGACGCTCGCGGGCGGGATCGTCCTTCTTGCCGTCATCGTGCTCGCCATCTCGGGCGCCTCCGGCCTGAAGGAGGGGCTCGTCGCGGATCCGACGGCATGGGCCTACAACATGCTCGCGGTGTTCGGCACGATCTTCCAGATCGGCTCCGGCATCTTTCTCCTGCTGTTCGGCGCGCGCCTGATCGGGATGGAGTATTCGAGCGGGACGATCCGCATCGCCTACGCGCGCGGAATCGGCCGGCTGCGACTCCTGCTCGCGAAGCTGTTCACGCTCGCCGTGGTCGGAGTCGCGCTGTTCGCCGGCTACCTCGTGGTGGCCGGCGCGATCGTCCTGCTGATCGTCGCCGCGCTGTCCGGGAGCCTCGATCCGGTCCGCCAGGTCACGAACGAGTTCTGGGCCGACAGCGGGCGCTGGGCTCTCGTCCAGGGGATCAGCATGGGGATGGCGATCCTGCTCGCGGCCGCCGCGGCGGGGGTTGGCAGGTCGCTCGCCTTTGCCATTGCCGCGGCGCTCGCCTTCTACCCGGCGGACAACTTCCTGAACATCCTCGAGATCCTGGGCATACGCGCCACCGGCCACGACCAACCGTGGACCGCGATCAGCCAGTACCAGCTGGGCGCGAACCTCAACGTGGTCCTGAACCTGATCGAGCCCGGCCACCACTCCAGGCCCGTGTTTGCCTCGCCGCTCGCACCGGTCGACGCGACCCACGCGCTCGTGGTGATCGCGGTCTATGCGCTGATCTTCGCCGCGATCGCGGTGAGCCGCACCGTGCGGCCAGACGTCCTGGAGTAGGTTTACAAAGCGGCCCCATTCGCTCGGCCTGTATCCTTGTCGGGTTGTGCGGATAGTCGTCAAGGACCCCGAGGAGTTCGAGCAGGCGCTGCGCGAGTTCCGCCGCAAGGTCCAGGAGCAGGGTCTCGTCCGTGAGATGAGACGCCGTTCGCACTACGTTCCGCCGGCTGAGGCGCGCAAGATCAAAAGTCTCCGCGCCCGGCGCCGCCGCACCCGCTAAAAGTCTTCCCCGCTTGCGGGGAAGTACCCGCCGAAGGCGGGGGATGGGGCTCACCGCTCCCTCGGTATAATTCCCGGGTTCGGTGACCATGGCGGAGGGGAGACACCCGTTCCCTTTCCGAACACGGAAGTTAAGCCCTCCAGCGCCGATGGTACTGCCGGGGTAACCCGGCGGGAGAGTAGGTCGTTGCCGAGCACCTTTTCTAGACCGGGGCGACCCTGCCCAGGAACTCGAGCACGCGACGCTTCAGCAGCGCGGCCGCTGGTTCGTCATAGTCGGGCAGGCTGCTGTCGGCGAAGAGATGCCTGTCACCTGGGTAGAGGAACAGCTTGCCGTCGTCAGCCGACCCGGCGAGCTCGCGGGCCGCGTCGATGTCGGACACGAACCACTCGTCTTTTTCCATTGCGTGGATCTGGAGCGGCACGTCTCGTGGCCAGTCGCCCCCGAATTCCGACGGGGTGATGGCGCTGTGGAACAGCAGCGCCCCTCTCGCTCCCGGCCGCGTCTGGGCCAGCATCTGTGCGGGCATCCCGCCGAGGGAGAAGCCGGCGTACACGATCCGACCCGGCAAATCCTCGGCGGCGAGCTTGCCCCGCTCGAGGATCTGCTCGAAGCCCGTCTGCCTGGCGAAGTCGACGCCCTCGTGGAGGTCGCTGAACGTCCTGCCCTCGTACAGGTCGGGCGTGTGGACCGTGTGTCCGGCCGCCCGGAGCTCGCCCGCAAACGCGGTCACGCCCGGCGTCAGGCCCTGCGCATGATGGAACAGCAAAACCTCGGCCATCAGACGGCGGGCTCCGGTTCGGCCACGCTCTCGGCGTGGAGCTTCGGCAGCAGGACGTAGCACCGCACCGTCAGCAAGACCAGCAACCCGACCAACGCTACCAGCACGTCCAGCACCACCTGTCCAACGCGCGCGTGGAAAAGGAAGATCAGCGCGCCTTCGGCCACCACTCCCAGGGCGAGGATGGGCACGAACGCGCGGTCGTGCACGGCCATGAAGAACTGGACCAGCAAGTTGTCGAGGGCCAGCGCGAGCCCGATCACCCCGACTGGAAAGACGAGCGGGATCGCATCCCGGAAGCTGGGGCCGAAGAGGACGTTGACGACGACGCTTGGCGCCACGGCAAACACCAGCAGGGCGCATGCCCCGAGCGCGCTCAGGATGCCGGCCGACGAGAGCAGGATCCGTCCGGGGTGCTGCTCCCTGGCGACGGCCTCGACCACCCGGGGGAACAGGACCTGGCTGACGCTCAGGGTCAGGAAGTAAAGGATCGTGCCGATCTTGTTGAGGCCGCCGTAGATGCCCGCGTCGTGGTCGTTGAGGAAGTGCTTGGCGAGGATGACGTCCTGGTTGTAGAGGACGAGGACGCCGATGATGCCTGCCGTCGCCGTCAGCGAGAAACCCGCCATGACTCGTAATCGCACGCGCTGCCCAACGCCGCAGAAGTGGTCGCGCAGAGAGATGATCCCCAGGCAGAAGACGAAGCCCAGGCCGATGAACACGGCCGCCATCGCGCCCGACACCGCGTACCCGGCGCGCAGGAGCCCGAACACGACGACCGTGCGCACCACGAGCTCGAGCGAAAGGTTGAGCGAGAGTGCGGTGAAGCGCTGGATGCCCTGGAGGATGCCGCGCGGGATCGCGACCTGCCAGATGAGCGCGATCGAGAAGCCGAGGATGAGGATGGGAATCGTCGAGCCGACGTGCGCGTAGAGCGCGATGGGGCGGGCGAACAGTGCCGTAAGGAGGATGAAGAACAGGCAGGGGATGGCGATCAGCCGCACCGTGCGGACGAACAGGGAGCGCACCCCGGGGTCGCCGCGCGCCGAGAGCATCGCGGTGTAGCGGGCGAGGACGACGATCAGGATCAGCGCGGGTCCGGTGCCGACGGCGTAGACCGCGATGAGGAAGGCGACCTGGCCGTAGGTCTCGGGCCCGAGCACGCGGCCGGCGATCGCGTGATACACGAATCCGCCGATGCCGGCGACCAGCCCGCCGAAGAAAAGGACCAGGTTCTGGCGGACAAGCCTGTTTCGCAGCAGCTGGGCCAGCCGCTGGCCCGATCCCAGTCGCTGCACGTCCGGAAGAGTGTAGTGGCCCGGCCACTAACGGGATAATTCGTTGCCGATGCCTGAATCCGGGAAGCCTGTCGTCTCGGCGCTGGTCGTCAGCCGCAACTCCAAAGACGAGCTGCTGCGATGCCTGAAGACGTTCTTCGCGAGCGCCGACGTGCCCGTAGAGGCGATCGTCGTCGACAACGACTCATCGGATGGTTCGCCGGCCGCGGTGACCGACGATTTTCCGCAGGCCACCGTGCTCGTCCAGTCCAGGAACCTGGGCTACGGGCGCTCGGCCAACGTGGGCCTGGAGCGATGCCAGGGCAGATTCGTGCTCCTGCTCAGCCCGGAGGTGACGCTGGACCCGCAGTGCGTCGGCCGGCTGGCCGACTTTCTGCTCACGCGACCCGACGCGGGCGCCGTGGGCCCGCGCCTGGTCCTTCCCGGCGGACGCCTCGACCCGGACGCCCGGCGCGCGTTCCCCAGCCCGACCACGCTCTTCTACCAGACCGTCGGGTTGAGCAAGCTCCTTCCGCGGAGCCCTCGCTTCGGCCGCCACAACATGGGCCACCTACCAGAGACGGAAGCACACGAGATGGACGCGGGCACGGCAGCCTGCCTGATGCTCCGCCGCTCCGCGCTCGACCGCGTAGGTTTCTTCGACCCGCGCTACTTCATGTTCGGCGAGGACCTCGACCTGTGCTACCGCTTGAAGCTCGGCGGTTGGAAGGTGTTCTACCTTCCGGCGGCGACCGCCACGCATAACGCCAAGCCGGTGTCCCGGGAGCGCGAGCGCCAGATCTCGTACGAGCGTCATCGCGCGATGTGGACGTATCACTTCAAACACCACTCGGAAGACACCTCGGCGTTCGGCAACGGACTGGTGTGGGCCCAGATCTGGGGCCGCTACGCGGCGGATCGGGTCGCGAGCACGTTTCGGCGCTCGAGGCGCGAAACGACGTAGATGTATCACCAGATCTCGCGCAACAAGCGCAACAGCATCCTGGTCGTCGCCGGGTTCCTCATCGTTTGGCTGGCGGCCGGGTCGATCATCGGCGTCCTGGCGTCAGGCGAGGGAGGCGCCGTCGCGGGCGCGATCTTGCTCGGACTGCTCGGCGTCGCGGCCGCCCTCTACGCCTACTACTTCGGCTCGGCCACGGTGCTTTCCGCGATGGGCGCACGCGAGGCGGACCCGCGCCAGTACCAGCAGCTCTACAACGTCGTCCAGGCGCTGGCGATCGGCGACGGGCTGCCCTTGCCCAAGGTCTACGTGATCGAAGACGCGAGCCCGAACGCCTTTGCCACGGGACGCGACCCCAACCACGCCGCGGTCACGGTGACCACCGGACTTCTCCAGATGATGAACCGCGAGGAGCTCGAGGGCGTGCTGGCGCATGAGATGAGCCACATCAAGAACTTCGACGTCAGGCTGCTCCTGGTCGTGACGACCATGATCGGCATGGCCGCGCTCATCGCGAGCGCTTTCTGGAACAGCGTCGGCAGGATGCGGATGCGGGGTCAGGGCGCGTTAGTGGTCCTGGCCATCGGCCTTGTCTTCACCCTGATCGCCTTCATCGTCGGCCCGCTGATGCAGCTCGCGCTGTCGCGCCAGCGCGAATCGCTGGCCGACGTCAGCGGGGTCGAGCTGACGCGGAACCCGACCGGCCTGATCAGCGCCCTGCAGAAGATCGCCCAGAACGACAGGCCGCCCGAGCGCTTCAACCACGCGGTCGCCGCGATGATGATCGACAACCCCGAAGAGCATCACGGCAGCCTCTTCAGCCACCTCTTCGACACGCACCCGCCCATCGCGGAGCGGATCGCCGCCCTGCAGAGGATCGCCAGCGTCCAGCAGACCTAGGCAGCTCACCGTCCAGCGGGAGGCCGTCACCCCTCTCCTCGCGCGGGTGCTGCACGTCCGCCGGACCGAGCTCCGGCGCACGCTCCAGGTCGCCGGCTTCGCGATCGTGCTCGGCTGGGCGATGTACACGGCGTTCAGCGCCGCTCAGTCGATCTTCCTGAACAAGGCGGGCCCGCACGCCTATCCGCTGTTTTTCATCATCCTCGCGCTGACCGTGTGGCCCACGGCAACGCTGCAAGGTGCCCTCACTCATCGATTCGGCGTCGGCGGCGCTTTTCGGATCGTCCTCGCGGCCAACGCCGTGGCGGCGATCGCGGTCTTCGTCGCCTACTCGGTCCGTGAAGACGCCGCCGTCGCGTTTACGGCCTACGTCGTCTACTCGGTCGCCTTCGAGCTCGTGATGCTCAACTTCTGGGCTTTCGTCACGCAGCACTTCAACATCCTCGAAGGCAAGCGCATCTTCCCGGTCATCGCCGCCGGCTCGAGCGTCGGTTACATCCTCTCCGGCGTCACCACCACCGTCGTCGCCGTCGTCGCGACCGAGCCCCTGATCTTCGTCTGGGCATTCGGGTCGATCGTCTCGGCCGTGATCTCAGTGGGGCTCGAGCGGACGATGTTCCGTCCTGCCTTCGTCGACGATGCGGACCAGCTCCTAGCCGAGCACGAGGTGGAGCGCAAGCGCCACGGACCGGTCGCTGTTCTGGAACGGGCGGTCGAGCACGTGACCGGGAGCAGGCTGGTGCTCGCCCTCTTGCTGCTTGCGCTCGTGCTCCAGGTGACGAGCCGCGTGGGCGACTACCTGGTCGCAGTCCTGTTCGTCGCGGCGACGCACAACAACCTCCAGGAGCTGACCATCCTGATCGGCAACGCGTGGCTCGCCAGCTACGCCGTGCAGCTCGCCGTCAGCCTGTTTCTCGCTCCCTGGGTGCTCAACCGCCTCGGCGTGAAGAACGCCCTCCTGGCGCTGCCACTTTTCACCCTGGCAGGGTTTGCCGCGGTCGCCGTCAACCCGGTCCTCGCCACGGCGCTGTTCCTGTTCATCGTCCGCAACGGCCTGCAGACGGGGCTCGACGACCCGGCCCAGAACGTGCTCGCGGGAGCCCTGCCCGCGCAGGTGGTGCCGCGGCTGACCTTCCTGCTGGACAACGTGGTCCTTCCCGCGGCGGCGCTCCTGAGCGGCGCCGGCCTGCTGGTGCTGCAGTGGGCGATCGGCACCAACATCGAGGTGCTCGCTCTGTCGGGCATCGTGCTTGCCCTGCTGTTCATCGCCGCCGCCTGGCGGGTCCGCGGGCTGTACGTCGAGGCCATCTACGCGCGGCTGCGCACCCACGCTCTGAGCCTGGCCGATTTCCAGCAGGCCGTCGGCAGCCCGACCCCGGAGCAGGTGGCTGAGCTGCAGGCGTTCGTCCGCAGCGGCGATCCCAGGACCCGGGAGTTCGCGACCGCGGCCCTTGCCCGGGCCGCTCCCGAAGCGTTTGCCTCGATGCTGCCCGAGCTTCTTGGCTCGGACGACCCCGTGGTCCGCCGGCTGGCCTTTCAGATGAGCCCGCCAGACCGCATCGAGCCAGGCCAGCTGGAAGGCGCGAGGGATGATGCGGACGGCTGGGTCCGTGCAGCGGCCGCTGTCGCCGGGGTGATGAGGCAGGACCGCTGGGAGGGCGCTGAGGAGCTGCTCAGGGCGCTCGACGATTCCGACGCGCCAGGTGACCGGGCGGCAGCTGCGTGGGCGGCGGCCTTCGTCGCGGATGACCGGGCCGTCGTCAAGGCCCTTCGCGACCCGGATCCACAGGTGCGCCTGGAGGGGCTGCGCAGCTTCGCCCGCATGAAGGGCGAGGTCGGCGGCGTCGCGGAGGCCCTCATCGGATGTCTCCGGGATGCCGAGCTCGAGGTCCGGCGCGAGGCGCTGCGCCAGGCTCAGCGGTGGGCGCCGCCGGCGGAGTGGCACTCCGGGTACGCCGAGGCCCTCGCCGACGGGCTCGCAAGCGGCGACCGGGACGTCCGGAGTCTCGCCGCCGAAGCCAT
>VBHA01000134.1:5460-14160 GCA_005889495.1 Chloroflexota bacterium | reverse complement strand
AGCGTCATTTTCCGCGACGCATTGCTCTCCAACATGATCGGGTTTGACTACCACCGCCTGCCGGCCCTCGACGCGGCCGCCGACTTGATGGCACGGCTGCGCCGAATACGCGAGCAGCAGGCGGACGAGGAATATCTCGTCACCATCGCCCTGGACGGCGAAAACGCGTGGGACTTCTACCCGCGTGACGGCCATGACTTTCTGAACGCCCTTTACAGCGAGCTGGAAGCCGACGAGAACATCGTCACCACCACGGTGTCCGAGCTCCTGGACCGCAGCCCTGACCGGCGTCCGCTGCACCGCCTTCACACCGGCAGCTGGATCGGGGCAAGTCTCGACACCTGGATCGGCGACCCCGAGCACAACGTGGCGTGGGACCTGCTCGCGGAGACGCGCGACTGGCTCGACGCCCAGTCGCAGCAGCGGCCGAAAGATTCGCAGCAGGCCCGCGCGCCGGCGCGCCTGTTCCAGCCGATCATCAAGCGCACGCCGACGCCCGAGCGCGGAGTGCCGGCCGCCTCGATCAGCCCGCGCTCCAGGCACGACCCGGCATGGTCCCAGGCCGGCTACTTCCTCGTCGGCTCGGGCTTTGGAGCGCTGCACAGGCCGGCCGGCGTCGTCGAGCGCGTCTTCTATGGCACCGATGAGGACAACCTCTACTTCCGGATCGACTCGCCGCGGTCGGGCAGCGAGCTCGAGCAGCAGAAGATCGTCTTCTGGCTCTACTGCGCCGGCCCGCCGGCGGCCGATGGCGACGGCGACATAGAGCTGCCGCTGACGAGAAGTTCGCTGGGCGAGCTCGGCTTCGAGCCCGCCTACGTGGCGCGCATCACGCCGCGGGCACAGGGCGGTGGGGTGTCGGTGCTGAAGGTGATCGAGCCTCTGACGAAGGCGGTGACAGAGACGAGCTGGGACGTGGACGATCCATTCGCGGTCGGGATTCCTTTCCAGCAGCTTGGAAAGCAAGCCGGCGACGCATTCGAGCTGGCCCTGGTCGTCAGCCGCGAGGGCAAGGACATCGAGGTCGTGCCGCCGTCAGGTGCGCTCGGCATCCGCGTGCCGGGCCAGGCGCCCGTCGTCGAGGTGGACGCGCGCCCGCTCAAGGTCCTGGTCGTCACCGCCGAGCTCGCGCCGTTCGCCAAGCTCGGTGGAGTATCCGACGTGGCTGGAGCGCTGTCCAAGGAGCTTCGCCGATTGGGCCACGACGTGCGCGTGGTCCTCCCCCGGTACAGGCAGGTCGACACCGGAGCGCACGGCCTGCGGCCGGTGGCCAACCTGCAGGTGCCGCTGGGGACGGAGACGATGCCCGCGACGATCCTGGAGGGCCGGCTCGGCGACCTGGTCGTGTACTTCGTCGACTGCCCGCCGCTCTTCGACCGCGATGGGATGTTCGGTTTCGGCGACGACGACGCGCGGTCGGTCTACTTCTGCCGCACCGTGCTCGAGATGCTGCCCGCGCTCGAGTTCTTCCCTGAGGTGATCCACGTCCACGACTGGTGGGGTGCGCTGATCCCGAACCTGCTCGACCGGGTCTACGAGGGTGAGGCCTACGAGGACATCGCCACCACGCTCACGATCCACAACCTCTCGGCGCAGGGCGTTTTCGGTTTCGGGGCGTTGATGCTGGCCGGCCTGCAGGAGTGGGGCCTGATCCGCCTGGGCATCCCCGGGCTCGACAACGTCGTCAACGTGCTCGGCCGCGGCATCCACTTCGCCGACGTGGTCAACACCGTGAGCGAGCGCTACGCGAAGGAGATCCAGACCCCCGAGTACGGCGAGGGCCTGGACGAGCTGCTCCGCCGCAACACGCACAAGCTGCA
The DNA here is from genome assembly GCA_005889495.1 of Chloroflexota bacterium. Lineage (GTDB taxonomy): Bacteria > Chloroflexota > Dormibacteria > Dormibacterales > Dormibacteraceae > 40CM-4-65-16. The sequence goes on along the minus strand of VBHA01000134.1, from coordinate 12,340 downwards.
CGGGATCCTGAACGGGATCGACTACGACATCTTCGACCCCCAGCGCGACCCCAGCATCCCCTATCACTACTCCGCCGACTCGCCTCAGGCCAAGGCGCAGTGCCGGGCGGCGCTGCGCACCGAGCTCGGACTCGAAGAGTCGAACCGGCCGCTGTGCGCGATCGTCTCTCGCTTCTACGAGGTGAAGGGTTTCGACCTGATCGAGCAGGCGCTGCCGGAGCTCCTGGAGCTGGGCCTGCAGGTGGTGGTGATAGGGACGGGCGACAGGCGCTACGAGGACATGTTCCGGCGTTGGGCCGGCGAGCGGCCGCGACAGGTCGCGGTCGCCATCGGTTTCGACGCGGCCCTGGCGCAGCGCATCTACGCGGGCGCGGACATGCTGTGGATGCCGTCGCGCTTCGAGCCGGGCGGTCTGGCGCAGCTCATCGCGCTGCGCTACGGGACGGTCCCGGTGGTGCGGGCGACCGGCGGCCTGGCGGACACGATCCGCGACTACGACCCGGCGGCCAAGAAGGGCAACGGGTTCCGTTTCGGGCCGTACGACCCGTGGCAGTTCTTTGCGGCGGTCGTGCGATGCGCCGAGACGTTCCGCCACCCGGAGGTGTGGGCCTGGCTGGTCCAGCACGCGATGCGAGAGGACGTTTCGTGGTCGCGCTCAGCCTTGAAGTACGTGCAGCTCTACCAGGCCGCGATCGCCGCCCACCGGGAGCGGCATGGAGTCGCGACCCCCGAGCCCTCAGCCACCCCAGTCGGGCAGTAACACGACCCCTGAAAACATCGGATAGTCCGGACTATCCGAGCAACGCGACGCCGGGAACACCGGATTGTCCGGACTATCGGGTGTTTTATCCGCCCCAATCAGGTAGCAGGCGGAGCTGTTCGACCCGGCGCGCGCCGGGGCCGTAGGCGGCGTTGAAGTAGTCGATGACCATCCGCCGCGCCGCGAACTGCGTGACCACGTTGCGAATGGACGCCTTCATCATCTCGACCCAGCGGTGGGGAATCCCGTTCTCGTCGCGCTGGAAGTAAGCCGGCACGACCTCCCGCTCGAGCAGGCGGAAGAGTCCCTCCGCCTCCGCGAGGTCATCGATGTCCTGCCGGTCCAGCGTCGCCGCCGACGGAATCGCCCATCCGAGCTCGGGCTTGTACGCCTCGTCCCACCACCCGTCGAGCACGCTGACGTTCAACCCTCCGTTGGCGCCCGCCTTCATGCCGCTCGTGCCGCTGGCCTCGAGAAATCGGCGCGGGTTGTTCAGCCACACGTCCGCGCCTTGGACCAGGTTGCGGGCGAGCGTGATGTCGTAGTCCTTCAGAAAGACGACCCGAGGCTCTTCGCGCGCCAGCCCGACGACCCCGGCCACGATGTCCTTCCCAGGCTGGTCCGCGGGGTGCGACTTGCCGGCGAAGAGGATCTGCACCGGCCGCTTCGAGTTGCGCAGCAGCTTGCCGAGCCGGGTGCGGTCCCGGAGCAGCAGGTTCGCGCGCTTGTAGGGCGCGAAACGCCGGCCGAAGCCGATCGTCAGGGCGTTGAGGTCCAGCTCGTGTGGAGTCTCCGCGCGCTCCTTCGCCAGCTCGAGCAGCCTGCGCTTGAGCTCGCAGTGCACGCTCCAGAGGTCGCCGGCCGGGATCTCGGACACGGCGTGCCACCGGCCGTCGGCGGGGTCGAGGTCCCACCAGTCGGGGCCGACGTACCGGCTGAGCAACGCCGCGATCTCCGGGGCGACCCACGTCGGCATGTGGACGCCGTTGGTGACCGAACCGATCGGGACCTGCGCCTCCGGCAGCCCGCGCCAGGCGTCCTTCCACAGTCGCCGCGAGACGGCCCCGTGCAGCCGGCTCACGCCGACCGACTGGTCGGCCAGGCGCAGGGCGGCGTATGTCGTGCACAGGCGCTCGCGCGGGTCGCCGGGTCGCTGCCGCCCAAGGTCCATGAAGCGGTCGAAGGAGATCCCGACCTGGGCGAGGTAGGGACCCAGCTGGTCCCACACGAGACCGGCGTCGAAATAGTCGCTGCCGGCCGCGATCGGGGTGTGGGTGGTGAAGACGATGCCGGCCCGGGCGACCAGGCGGGCCTCCTCGAGCGTCATCTGGCGTGACGCGCGCAGCTCGCGGATGCGCTCGATCGCGCACAGGAAGCTGTGCCCTTCGTTGAGGTGGAAGACGCCCGAGTCCAGGCCCAGCGCGCGCAGGGCGCGCACTCCGCCGATGCCGAGCACGATCTCCTGGCGCAGCCGGCGGTCCGGCTCGGGCACGTACAGGCGATCGGTGATGTTGCGAAGGTCGTGGGCATTGGCCTCGACGTCGGTGTCGAGCAGGAACAGCGGCACGCGACCGACCTGCGCCCGCCAGACTGCGATGCGCACGTTTCGCTGGCCGATCGGAGCCTCGACCTCGACGCCTTCGAGCTTGCGCACCGGCAGCTCGGAGCCGCGGTTCTCGGAATAGACCTCGAACTGGCGGCCGGCCTGGTCGATGTCCTGGCGGCCGAAGCCCTGCCGGTACAGGAGACCGACGGCGACGAGGGGCAGGCCGAGGTCGCTGGTGGCCTTCAGGTGGTCCCCCGCCAGGACGCCGAGGCCGCCCGAGTAGATCGGCAGGCACTCCGAGAGCCCGAACTCGAGCGAGAAGTACGCGACCGCCAGCGGGGCCTGGGCGTCCATGAACCGCGGATGGCGTTCGTAGTACTCGCGATACGCGGCCTTCGCGCCGTCGAACGCCGCCTGCACCTCCGTCCGCTCGAAAGCGCGCGCGACGCCATCTTCACCCAGCTGGTTGAGGAGAAGCACCGGGTTCTCGCGTGTCGACTTCCAGAGCTCGGGGTCGAGGGTGCGGAACAGGTTCTCGATTCGAGGCTGCCAGGTCCAGAGCAGGTCGTAGGCGAATTGCTTGAGTTCTTCCAGCACCCGAATAAGATCGTAGTGAGGAAGGGGATATGAAGGCAGTCGTCATGGCCGGCGGCGAGGGGTCGCGACTGCGGCCGCTCACCAGCAACATGCCCAAGCCGCTCGTGCCGGTCGCGGGCCGGCCGATCATGGAGCACATCCTTCTCCACCTGCGCCGCCATCAGCTGCGCGACGTGGTGGCGACCGTGCAGTACCTGGGCGCGTCGATCCGGAACTACTTCGGCGACGGCTCCGAGCAGGGGGTCGCGCTGACCTACTCGGTCGAGGACTCGCCCCTGGGCACCGCCGGCTCGGTGATGCTCGCGCGCCAGCAGCTCAACGAGACCTTCGTCGTCATCTCGGGCGACTCGCTGACCGACATCGACCTGGGCGCCGCCGCACGCTTCCACCGCGAGCGCAAGGCGCTGGCCACGATCGTGCTGAAGCCCGTCCCGAATCCGCTCGAGTACGGGGTGGTCGTGGTCGACGAGGGCGGGGCGGTGCAGCGCTTCATCGAGAAGCCCAGCTGGGGCGAGGTCATCTCCGACCTCGCGAACACGGGGATCTACATCCTCGACCCCGCGGTGTTCGAGTTCTTCCGGCCTGGTGAGGTCACCGACTGGTCGGGCGACGTGTTCCCCAAGCTGCTGAAGGAGGGGGAGCACGTCTTCGGCTGGATCGCCGACGGCTACTGGGAGGACGTCGGCAGCCACTCCGCCTACATGAAGGCCAACTTCGATTGTCTCGAGGGCAAGGTGAAGGTCCAGCTGCCGGGCGACCGGGTCGGCGAGTCGACGTGGATCCACCCGGACGCCGAGGTGTTCCAGGGGGCCCGCATCGACGGCCCGGCGCTGATCGGCGCCGGCGCGAAGGTCCGCGCGGGCGCCTGGGTGAACGGGCCGGCGGTGGTGGGCGCCTACACCACGGTCGACACCGGGGTGAAGATCTCCAACTCGATCGTCTGGGACCACAGCTACATCGGCTTGAACTCACGTTTGCGCGGCGCCGTCGTCTGCCGCTCGGTCACGGTCAAGAACGGCTGCCTGCTCGAGGAAGGAGCGGTCATCGGCAGCGACGTGACCATCGGCTCGGGCTCGACGGTCAACGCCAACGTCCGCATCTGGCCCAACAAGGAGGTCGAGCCCGGCGCGGTGGTGCACGAGTCGATCATCTGGGCGGGCTCCTGGAAGCGAGGGCTGTTCAGCTCCTACGGGCTCAACGGCCTGATCAACATCGAGATCACGCCGGAGTTCGCCTCGCGTCTGGGCGCGGCCATCGGCGCGCTGACGCCCAAGGGAACCGAGATCGCCTTCTCGCGCGACTACACGCGGTCGGCGCGAATGATCGGCCGCGCGTTGATGTCCGGGATCATCTCCGCCGGCAGCAACGTCATCGACCTCTCGGTGCTGCCGGCACCTGTCTGCCGCTACTGGGCGCGGCACAACCATGTCTCGGCGGTGCACGTGCAGACGTCACCGGTGGACCCGCGTGCCGGCGACGTGCGCATCTTCGACGACCATGGCCTCGACGTGGACAAGAGGAGCGAGCGCAAGCTCGAGGGCCTCTTCTTCCGCGAGGACATCCGGCGCGTCTCGCATTACGAGATGGGCCGCATCACCCGACGCGACCAGCAGACCGACCGCTACATGGAAGACATGCTGGCCAAGCTCGACCTCGAGGGGGTGCGCGGGGCGGCGTTCAAGGTCGTGATCGACTACAACAACGGCGCCGCCGCGATGGTGCTGCCGCAGATCCTGCGTGAGCTCAACTGCACGGTGATCCCCCTCAACGCCGCGCCGGCGGAGATCGTCATGGAGCAGGACGACCCCACGTTCCAGGCGCACCTGCAGGAGATGGGCGTGATCACTTCCGCGGTGAAGGCCAAGCTCGGCGTGTTCATCGACACTCCCGGCGAGCGGTGCTTCATCGTCGACGAGACCGGGGCGCTGCTGGACCACGACGCGGCTTTTGCCGTGCTCGCCCGGCTGGCGTTGACGGTCAAGCCCGGCATGGTGCTCGGACCTGCCTCGTCGTCGCTGGCCTTCTCGATGATCGCGGACGAGCTGCGCGGCCGGTTCGTGCCCACCAAGATCACGCCGGGCGCGGTGCTGCGCGCCGCCCAGCACGCGGAGGCGGTGCTGGCATCGGATGGTGGCGGCGGCTACTGCTGGCCGGACTTCGCCATCTCGTTCGACGCGATCTTCACGATCGCGCGGGTGCTGGAGATGCTCGCGCACACAGGTACGTCGCTGAGCGCGCTGCGCTCGAAGATTCCGTCGGTGACGCACCGGGTGGCGGTCGAGTTCTGCCCGTGGGAGGTCAAGGGCCGGGTGATGCGGACGATGATGGAGCGGCACCTGAAGGACCGCGTGGATCTGACAGACGGGGTCAAGGTGTTCGTCGACGGCGGCTGGGTGCTGGTGGCGCCCGACCCGGACCGGCCCGAGTACTACGTGATCGCGTCGACCACCGATGCGGCGGTTACGAACCGCCTGGTGGACGAGTACGCGGCGCTGGTGCGGTCGGTGGTGGCGGAGGCGGCGCCGCAGGCGGAGGCCGTCGTAGAAACCTAGAATCGAGGTTCTGCCGAGCGGGCGTAGCTCACCTGGTAGAGCGCAACCTTCCCAAGGTTGAGGTAGCCGGTTCGAGGCCGGTCGCCCGCTCCAAATTCTCCGGACGCTCAGCCCGGTACTCTCGTTCGACGAGATGAGCTTCATGTTTCGAACCATGTACCGGCTCGGGTTCAAACCCTGGGACTCCGGCGTCACGCCACCCGAGCTCAAAGAGATCATCGAGGGACCCGACGCGCGCGCGCCCGGAAAGGCGCTTGATCTCGGCTGTGGCACCGGCACCAACGCGATCTACATGGCGCAGCACGGCTGGGAGGTCACGGCGATCGACTTTGTTCCCAGGGCGATCGCCATGGCGAAGGCCAAGGCCGCGGCCGCGAAGGTCGCTCCGCGCCTCATCCGCGGCGATGTCACAAGGCTCGACGATCTGGGCGTCGGCGGTGGCTACACCCTGGTCTTCGACCTCGGCTGCCTCCATTCGATCCCGCAAGCAAGGCGCGATGCCTACGCGGCCGGCGTCACGAAGGCGGCAGCGCCTGGCGCCGACTTCCTCGTCTGGGGCTTCTACGCCAGACCCAGTCCGGTCATCAACGCCCGGCTCACCAAAGAGGAGGTCGAGCAGCTGTTCAGCAAGGCCTGGGAGATCGTCAGGGTGTGGGGCGGCGAGCAGTCCGACCGATTTCCCGGCCGCTGGTATCACCTGCGGAGGCGTTGACGGGTGCCGGCCCACGTCATCGATTTCTTCGGCGGATGGGAACAGCACAACGCCCTGCTCATCAAGGCCGTCTCGCCCCTCGACCTCGAGCAGCTGTCGTGGTCGCCAAAAGAGGGCCTCTGGCCGATCCGGATGCTCGCCTGCCACATCGTCGCGGCCCGGGCCTGGTGGTTCAACCGCTGGATGGGGGAGGGCGACGAGGCGCTGGCACGGATGAGCGATTTCGACGAAGACGAGGGGTCGTCGACCAGGCCCGCCGCCGAGATCTGCGCCGCGCTCGAAAAGTCGTGGTCCGACGTCGCGGTGTGCCTGCGACGGTGGACCGAGGCCGACCTTGTCGCGACCTTCCAACGGCCAAGCCCCAACGCGGCCGGCGAGCGGCCCTGGCGCGACCGGCGCTACATCGTCTGGCATGTCGCCGAGCACGACATCCATCACGGCGGCGAGATCTCGCTGATCCTCGGCATCCACGGCCGGCCCGGCCTCGACATGTAGGCGTTAGTCACGCTGGCGGCCACCGGCGGCCAATAAACTGTGTTGCCCTGTCACCCCACGAAGGAGGCTGTGTCCATGGCCCGTAGCCCGCTTCTGAGCCGTTTTCAAGCCCTGTCCCAGGACTTCGAAGAGGCGAAGCGCTCAGGCCGCTCGGTCGCCGCGGTGCGTGAGGAACGGCGCCAGGGCGGTCTCACGCGCCGGGATTTTTTGAAGGTCGC
>VBHA01000134.1:0-5409 GCA_005889495.1 Chloroflexota bacterium | reverse complement strand
GGCATCACATCGACCGTCTTCGAGGCGTCGAACCGTGTGGGCGGCCGAATGCACTCCGACACGACAAGCTGGCTCAACGGCCAGACCAGCGAGCACTGCGGCGAGCTGATCGACAGCGGCCACAAGACGATCCTCGGCCTGGCCAACCGTTTCAACCTGCCGACCGCCGACCTGCTCGGTGCCGAACCGAACCACTCCACCGACACCGATTACTTCTTCGGCCGCTACTACACCGAGACGCAGGCGCAGGCGGACTTCAACCCTGTCTGGACCAATGTCAAGAAGGACGTCACAGACGCCGGCTATCCCACCCTGTACAACAGCTCGACCCAGGCCGGCCGCGACCTCGACGCGATGAGCGTCTACGACTGGATCGAAAGCCGTGTGCCCGGTGGCCACGCGAGCCCGATGGGTCAGCTGCTCGACGTCGCCTACAACATCGAGTACGGCAACGTCAGCCAGCAACAGAGCTCCCTGAACCTGGTCTACCTGCTCGGCTTCTCGCCCAAGCCCGGCAACTTCGTCATTTTCGGCGCGTCCGATGAGCGGTACCACATCGTCGGCGGCAACGAGCGGCTTCCGCAGGCGATCGCGGCCGCCCTATCCGCGGGCACGGTCGTTTTGAACACAGCACTAACAGCGATCGCCCGCAGGTCCGACGGGACCTTCGACCTCACCCTGAAGACCGGGAGCACGAGTACGGTCAAGAACTTCGACCGCGTGATCCTCACGATCCCGTTCTCCGTCTTGCGGACCTTGAACTACAAGGCCGCGGGATTCGACTCGCTCAAGCAGACCGCGATCACGCAGCTCGGCTACGGCAAGAACGCCAAGCTCCAGCTTCAGTTCAACACGCGCTATTGGTACGGACCTGGGCAGTGGGGGATTGGCAACGGCAATACGTATTCCGACTCTGGATACCAGAACACGTGGGAGGTCACCCGCGGGCAGGACGGCACAACCGGAATCCTTGTCGACTACACCGGCGGGGGCGTTCCGCTGGCTTCCTTCAGTGGCAATCCGGACGACCCGAAAGTCGTCAGCCGGTTCGCGAAGACGTTTCTGAGCCAGATCGAGCCGCTGTTTCCCGGCATCACCCAGCAGTGGAACGGATTGGCTACGCTCGACGTGCCGCTCGCCAACCCCTTGCTGCTCGGCTCTTACTCGTACTGGAAGGTCGGTCAGTACACCCTGTTCAGCGGGTACGAGAAGGCGCGGCAGCCCGACCCGATCACAGGCAAGATCCACTTCGCCGGCGAGCACTGCTCGACCGACTTCCAGGGCTACATGGAAGGCGGCGCCGAGCAAGGCGCCCGGGCGGCCGGTGAGATCATCGGCGACTACAAGGCCGGCATCTTTCCCTAAGGCCCGGCGGAGCCGCGGCCTGGTATGCGAAGCGACATCGCTCCCCAGGCCATCGCCACCCCGGCCGCGACGCCCGGCACGAACGCAAACGCCGCCTGGCCGGTCGCGTCCCACAGCGATCCCGCGATGAGCGGGACGACGAAAGCCGTCGCGTACTGGATCGTGAAGATCGCCGCGCTCATGGACGCGACATCACCGGGAGGGGCGACGCGCGGCGGGAGGCTGAGCACGACCACGAACGCCAGGGCGGTCGAGAAGCCGAGCACGAACGCCCACGCCACGACGCCGAGACCCGGCGTGAACACGATGCCCGCCTGGGCGAGCGCCATGAACGCCGCCGAACCGACGAAGCCGGCGCGCCCGGTGAGAAGGTTCGGCCACAGCGCCACCGCCGGCGCCGTGAGCAGCTGCGACCCGTTGAGGACGGCGAGCGTGGGGGAGATGAGGTCGTGGCGGCCGGTCTGCTCGAGGAAGTCGGGTATGTAAGCGTTCGCGCCGAAGTAAGTCGCGGACGCCATCCCCATGACCAGGCCGATGCGGACCGCCTGGTGCCGGCGCCAGTCGGGCCACCACCGCGCGGCCACCGCTGCACCCCGCACCCGGGCCGGCACAAAGGTCGCGATGGCGACGGCGCTCAACAAGACGATCACGGACCACGACGCGAGCGCCCAGCGCCAGTCCCCGTGCGCGAGCGGCAGCACGCCGACCGGCGTCGTGAGCGCGGTCGGGAGCGTTTCCCCGATCAGGATGCCGTTGCTGTAGACCGCGGTCGCGATCGCGATCCGGCGCGGAAACCACTCGCGCACCAATGACGGAAAAGCCGGCTGGGTCACCGCCACGCCGACGCCCATGAGGAAGGTCGCCGCCAGCAGCACCGGTGCGCTCGGGCCGTAGCCGCGAACCGCCCCGAACACGGCGACCGAGCCCAGGCCCACGATCACCGCCCCGCGAACTCCCAGCTTGGCGATCAGCAGCGACCCCGGGACCGCGGCGACGGCCAGCAGGAGCACGGGTCCGGAGACGAGAGCGCCGACCGCCTTCTCGTCGAGGTGAAGCTCGCGATGGATCAGCGGCACGAGCGGCGGGACGGCGAGCATCGTCAGGCGCAGGTCGATGCCTCCGAGCCACAAAAGGAGAAGGCGCACCCATTCGGCGCGCGTCAGCCTCATCGACTGCCGTGGCCCATACTGTGCGCCGTGCCTGGGCTACTGATCGTGGCGGCCACCGGACCTGTCGATCCGACACGAGCGAGCGTCCCCTTCCACATCGCCGTCAACGGCGCCAAGCCGGCCGGGACGGAGGTGGCGGTGGCGCTGGCAGGCGACGCGGCCGAGCTGGTCAAGCCCGACGTCATCGCCAACGTCGTCGGCCTTGGCGTGCCGCCCCTGCGCGACCTGCTCGACAAATGCCTCGCCCAGGACGTCCGCGTCTACGTTTGAAAGGGCTGTGCCGAGGCCCGTGGGGTCTTGCCGGAGATGCTGACCCCGAACGCGAAGTACATCACGCCGCCTGACCTCGTCCGGCTGACGATGGAGGCCGACAAAGTCCTCAGCTTTTAGCTGCGCGTGGCGCCGATCGCGGCCAGGGCTGACGGGTTTTCCAGCGAGGACAGGTCGCCAGGGTCCTTGCCCGTGTACACCGACCGGACCACGCGCCGCAGGATCTTGGCGTTCCGGGTCCGTGGCAGGTCGCCGACGAAATGCACGGCCTGAGGACGAAGCGGCTTCCCGAGAGCGCCCGCGACCAGGTCCTGCAGCTCGCGGGCGAGCTCGTCGCTTGCCTCCTGGCCCGGGCGAAGGATCACGAAGCACACGAGCACCTCGCCCTTCAGCTCATCCGGCACCCCGATGGCGGCCGCCTCCGCGACCGCGGGATGGCCGACAAGCACCGACTCGACCTCGGCCGGGCCCAACCGCTTGCCCGCGATCTTGATCGTGTCGTCCGAGCGCCCGAGCACGTACCAGAGTCCGTCCTCCGGGTCGACATAGGCCCAGTCGCCGTGCACCCAGAGGTCCTCGAAGCGAGACCAGTACGTCTCGAGGTAGCGGTCCTTGTCGCCCCAAAACCCTCGAGTCATGCCCGGCCATGGGTTGCGGATCACCAGCTCTCCGACCTCTCCCCGCACGGACCTCCCGTCCGCGTCGATCACGTCCGCGGCCATCCCCGGCACCGGTCCCGCAAAAGAGCACGGGCGAAGGTGCGTGAGGACGTTGCCGCACAGGATGCCGCCCGAGATCTCCGTCCCGCCCGTGTAGTTGATGACCGGGATCCGCCCGCCGCCGATTTGCTTGAAGTACCAGGAGAACGGCTCCGGGTTCCACGGCTCGCCTGTCCCACCGAGGATGCGCAGGCTCGTCAGGTCGTGACGCGCCGGCAGCTCGTCGCCGTGCGTCATCAGCCCGCGCACGAGCGTCGGTGATACGCCGAGCACGGTGACACCGTGCCTGGCGACCATTCGCCACAGCCGGTCGGCCGCCGGATGGTCGGGCGTGCCCTCGTACAGCAGCATGGTCGCGCCGAGGATGAGCGTCCCGAAGATGAGCCATGGACCCATCATCCAGCCGAGGTCCGTGTACCAGAAGACGAGGTCGTCCGGGCCGATGTCGAAGCAGTGCGCCATGTCCTGCGCGGCCTTGACGGGAAAGCCGCCGTGCACGTGCAGCGTGCCCTTCGGCTTGCCGGTCGTTCCCGAGGTGTAGATGATCATCATCGGGTCCTCTGGGTCGAGCTCCTCGGTGCCGGCCCGGTCGGGCTCTTCCTCGAGCAGCACCTCCCAGACCTGGTCGCGGCCGTGCGTCCAGGGGATCTCGCGCACGACCCGGCGGTGGACGATGACCTTCTTCACCGAGGGGCAGCTCACCAGCGCGCGGTCCGCCGTCTCCTTCATCGCCACCACGTGGCCGCGGCGGTAGAACCCGTCGGCGCAGATCAGGAGCTTCGCCTCGCCGTCGCGCAGGCGCGTGGCGATCGCCTCCGGGCCATAGCCCGAGAACAGCGGGATGATGACGGCGCCGATCTTGGCCACCGCCAGGACCGAGACCGCGACCTCGGGGCACATCGGCATGAATATGCCGACCCGGTCGCCCTGCCTCACACCGAGCCGCCGCAGCGCCCCCGCGAGTCGGGACACCTGGTTGTCGAGCTCGCCGTAGGTGAGCTCCCGGACCTCGCCCGGCTCACCCTCCCACACGATCGCCTTCTTGTCACGGAATTCGCCGTCGCGGTGGCGGTCGAGGCAGCTGTGCACGACGTTCATCCGTCCGCCCACCCACCACTTCGCCCACTGCTTGCCTTGCGACAGGTCGACGACCTTGTCGTACTGCCGGTAGAAGGCGACGTCGATGTCTTTGATCGCGGCGTCCCAGAACCACTCGACGTCTTCGTCAGCACGCTTGAGCAGCTCCTCGAAGGTCTCGATCCCGTGGCGGTCCATGAAGCGCTTGAGCCGGCTGCGCTCGACCACGTCCGCGCCCGGTTCCCAGATCACGTCTCCGATCACGACCGGTTGCACGCTGTCTATTCTCTCAGTCGATGCACGAGCTGCCGGAGGGCTTCGCCGACACCCTGGCGCGCGTGATCGATCCCGCTCAGCGCGAGGCGGCGGCCGGGATCATCGAGGCGGCGACGATGCTCGACGACCTGGGTCTTCGCCGCTTCTTGCAGCTGTTCGCGGCGCGGGTCCGGACATCGAGCGAACCGGTCAGGGCCGACGAGCTGAGAAGGTTCCTCCAGCAAGCCGCGCTTTGATCCGCTGCGCGTCCTGCAGCAGCCCCCAGTAGTTCTGCCACGCGGCACCCGCCACCGCCAGAGCCAGCGACGGCTTGACCCCCATCCGCGTGGCGCGGACGGCCTGCTGCTGGGCATAGCACCAGCGGTCCCAGGCCCGTTCGACCGTCGACTCGACCAGCTCGATCCAGTCGCCGTCCTCGCCGCTCGTCGTGGGTGGCGGAAGCGTGAGCACCTTCCACTTCCGGTCCTCGCGCACAAGCGTCATCAACGGCTGTCCGCTGGCGCGGCCGGCGTGGCGGGCCGGCCGGGGGTTTT
>VBHA01000133.1 GCA_005889495.1 Chloroflexota bacterium | reverse complement strand
GAACCGCCAATTCCGGCGGTTACTAGAATCGGTAGAAACTTGCCGGAATATGTAGCCCTGGATCTGGAGACCACCGGTCTCGATCCAGCCCGAGACCGAGTCATCGAGATCGGCGCGGTCGCCTTCACCGCCGAGCAGGTCACCTCGACCCTGGAGCAGCTGGTGGACCCCGGCCGGCCGGTCCCGGACACCGTCCTGCGCCTGACCGGGATCAAGCAGGAGGAGCTTCGCGGTGCGGCCGCCCCCGCGCTCGCGCTCCGCGAGCTGGCCGAGTTCCTCCGCGGCCGGCAGCCCGTCGGACACGGGGCCCGGCTCGACGTCGAGTTCCTGGAGGCGGCGGGCCTCTGGGATGAGTCGCAGGAGATACTCGACACCCTCGACCTCGCCCGGATCCTTCTGCCCACTGCCGGGAGCCACAGCCTGCCCCTGCTCTCGACCGAGATGGGATTCAACCAGCCGCGCCCGCACCGCGCGCTCGACGACGCCGACGCCACCCGCCAGCTCCTGCTCCGCCTTCGCGACGAGGCGGTGGCGCTGGACGAGGGACTCAAGGAGTCGATGCTGGCGCTGGTCGCGCCCTACGGGTGGCCGGTCGCCCGGTTCTTCGCCGACGCGCTGACCGCCCCCAACCCCAACCCGGAGCCCGAGACCGCGGTCCGGCTCGAACCGGCGGGCCGCGGGCGCTCGGCCGAGCGACCGCCGGACGACCCGACCGCCCTGGCCGGGCTGCTTGGTCCCGAGGGCCCGCTCGCCGACCTGCTGCCGGGTTATGAGCACCGCGAGCCACAGCTCCAGATGCTGCTCGCGGTGGCCCAGATCCAGGCTCGGGGTGGGATGCTCGTCGTGGAGGCCGGCACCGGCACCGGGAAGAGCCTCGCCTACCTCGTGCCGTCGATCGCGCGGGCGGTGGCGCACAGGGAGCGGGTCATCGTCTCGACCAACACACACACGCTGCAGGAACAGCTGATGGTCAAAGACCTCCCGGGCCTCCGCGAGTGGCTTCCCTGGAACTTCAAGGCTTGTCTGCTCAAAGGCCGCTCCAACTACATCTCCCTGCGGCGCTGGCGGCGCTACCTGGTCGACCCGTGCAAGGACGCCGAGGAGCTCATGTTCAAGCTCAAGATCCTGGCCTGGCTGCACACGACCGAGAGCGGGGACCGGTCGGAGCTTCGCCTCTACGGCCGCGAGGAGGTGTGGTGGACGCGCATCGCGAGCGACCCGCTCGACTGCGTCGGGATCCACTGCACGAAGGAGGACTGCTACGTCCACCGCGCGCGAGCGGAGGCGGAGACGGCCGACCTGGTGGTCGTCAACCACGCGCTGCTTCTCGCCGACGCGGAGGTCGGAGGCGGCCTGCTGCCGGAGTACGACCACCTGGTGATCGACGAGGCGCACCACCTGGAGGAGGCGGCCACGCGCGGTCTGCGGCAGGAGGTCGACGGTCCGGGAGTGGTCGCGCTGCTGGAGCGGCTGTCCGGCGGGTTGCTCGCCGACCTCCAGAAGCAGCCTCACCTTGGCGCGTCGGGGGAGGCGTTCGACACCGCGGGCCCGCAGGCGGTCACGGCGGCCGAGCGGGTGCGCGAGGTGTTCCACATCGCGGATGCGTGGGTGGCCGCCCGGCTGGGCGAGGCGGAGCGCCGGGAAGAGTCCTTGCGCCTCACGCCTGCCCTCCGCGAAGACGGAGGCTGGCCTGCGATCCGGCTCGCGGGTGAGAACGCCACCACGGCGCTCGGCGCCCTCGACGCTTCGCTCCGCAAGGCCGTAGGCGGGGTCCGCGAATGGCTCGGAGGCGAGGAGCCGGACCAGGGGATACGCGAGCTCGAGATGATCCGCGGCCGGCTCGAGGCGGCGCTCACAGTCCTCGACGAAGCCTTGCTCCGGCCCGATCCCAATCGCGTCTACTGGTTCAGCCAGGTCTCGCGGGCAGAGAACCTCCTGCTGCGGGCGGCGCCCATCAACGTCGGCACGCTGCTTCGTGACCACGTGTACGCCGAGCGCCGGTCGACGGTGTTCACATCGGCGACGCTGGCGGTGGGAGGGACGTTCGACTACTTCACCTCCCGCGTCGGCCTCGGCCCGGAGGTCGAAGACATGATCCTGCCTTCGCCTTTCGACTTCTACCACCAGGCGCTCGTGTGCCTGCCGACCGACCTGCCACTGCCCGAGCACGAGATGTTCGACGCCGCGGTCGAAGACATCATCGCGGCGGTCGCCCGAAGCGTGGGAGGACGCACGCTGGCGCTGTTCACTTCGCACCGCCAGCTGCGCGATGTGCACGCTGGGTTGAAGCAGCGCGTCGACCTGGACGAGGTGCTGATCCTCGGCCAGGGTATCGACGGACAGAGGCGGCAGCTCTTGAAGACCTTCGAGGAGGCGGAGCGGCCGCTTCTCCTCGGCACGTCGAGCTTCTGGGAAGGGATCGACATCCCGGGCGAGAGACTGAGCTGCGTGATCGTGGTCCGCCTTCCGTTTCCGGTGCCCAGCGACCCGGTCTACGCCGCCCGAGCCGAGCAGCTGCGCGACCCGTTCCTGCAGCTCGCCCTGCCGCAGGCGGCGCTCCGGCTCAAGCAGGGCTTCGGCCGCCTGATCCGGCGCTCGACCGACCGGGGCGCCGTCGTGATCCTCGACAACCGGATCCTCGGCCGCGACTACGGCAAGACGTTCCTCGAGGTCCTGCCGCCAGCCTCCCGGTACGTCGGTCCCGGCGCGGAGGTGGCGGAGCGGGTCAGAGCCTGGCTCGAAGGGCCTTGAGCCGGTTGTTTGTCGTGGCGACGCCTATCGGCAACCTCGAGGATGTCAGCGCCCGAGCCGTCCGTGTCTTGGGCGAGGTGTCGGCGATCGCGGCCGAGGACACGCGCGTGACAGCGCGATTGCTCGCGCGGCATGGAATCCGCCGGCCGCTCCTCAGCTACCGGGCCCCGGTCGAGCGGCGTGGGCTGCCGCGCGTGATGGCAGCGCTCGAGGACGGCGACGTCGCGCTCGTGAGCGACGCCGGTACGCCGACCCTCTCCGACCCAGGCCAGGCCCTGGTGACGGCCGCCTGGGCCGCCGGCCACACCGTGGTGCCGATTCCCGGGCCGAGCTCGATCACCGCCGCGCTCTCGATCGCGGGGTATGGCGGACCGGGATTCACATTCCTGGGCTACCTGCCGCGCAAGCCGGGTGAGATGCGGCGGCTCATGGAATCGCTGCGGGACGATTCTCGGCCGGCCGTCGCGTTTGAATCGCCTTTCCGGGTCCGCAAGTCGCTCGCGCTCATCGGTGAGGCGCTGCCGGAGCGAGCTCTCACAGTGACGCGCGAGCTGACCAAGGTGCATGAAGAGGTGCTGCGGGGAACGGCTTCCGAGGTCCTGGCTGCTCTCGGTGACCGCGCGCGTGGCGAGTTTACCCTTGTGATCTCCGGTGCCAAGTAGAAGGACGGTGTTGATCGCTCCCGCATGGCCTTACGCCAACGGGCCCAGGCATATCGGCCACGTGGTCGGCTTCGCGGTGCCAGCCGATGTGCTGGCGCGGTTCGAGCGCCTGCGCGGCTCGCGCGTCCTGATGGCGAGTGGGACCGACGAGCACGGAACGCCGATCACCTATGAAGCGGACAGGAAGGGCATCGACCCGAAGGATTTCGTCGACGAGAACAACGCGCTGATCGTCGACGACCTCGTTCGGCTCGGCATCACTTACGACATCTTCACGCGGACGACGACTGCCAATCATTACCGCGTCACGCAGGACCTGTTCCTCAAGCTCTACGAGAAGAGCTACCTGGTCAAAAGAAAGCAGATGGGGGCGTTCGACCCCGCGACCGGCCGCACGCTGCCCGACCGCTACATCGAAGGCAAGTGCCCGATCTGCGGTTATCCCGAAGCGCGTGGCGACCAGTGCGACAACTGCGGCAACCAGCTCGACCCCGTCGACCTGATCAACCCGCACCAGCGGGGCAGCGACGCGGCGGTGGAGTTCCGTGAGACGGAGCATTTCTTCTTCGACCTGCCCGCCCTCGGTGAGCAGTTGAAGCTCTGGATCGAATCCCACGACAACTGGCGTCCCAACGTCCGCAAGTACTCGCTCGAGTTCGTGCGCAACCTGAAACCTCGGGCGATCACGCGCGACCTCGACTGGGGGGTGCCGGTGCCGCTCGCCGGTTGGCAGGACAACGCGCACAAGAAGATCTACGTCTGGTTCGACGCCGTGATTGGTTACCTGTCGGCGTCGATCGAGTGGGCGATCCTGCGCGGCGAGCCTGACGCGTGGAAGGACTGGTGGGAGAACGCGGACAGCCGTCACTACTACACCATGGGCAAGGACAACATCACGTTCCACACGGTGATGTGGCCGGCGATCCTGATGGGCGCCGGCGAGCTGCACCTGCCCGACGAGATCGTCGCGAGCGAGTTCCTGCACATGGAAGGCAAGAAGTTCTCGACCAGCCGCGGCCAGGTCATCTACGTGAAAGACGTGCTCGACCAGTACGATGCCGACGCGCTGCGCTACTACCTCATGATCGCGGGGCCTGAGAACCAGGACACCGACTTCACGTGGACCGAGTTCGTCCGCCGCAACAACGACGAGCTGGTCGCGACATGGGGCAACCTCGTGCATCGGACGCTTGTCAACGCCCATCGAAACTTCGGCGCCGTTCCCCAGCCAGGGACTCTCACCGAGCGCGACCTGGTGCTGATCAAGGAGGTCGAGGACGCGCTGGGATTCGTCGCTCAACAGCTGCAGGAGGCGCGATTCCAGAACGCCCTCAAGTCCGCCATGGGAATGGCGGCGAAGGTCAACGTCTACCTCGGTACGGAGCAGCCGTGGCAGAGCATCAAGACCGACCGCGAACGGGCGGCCACTGTCCTCTACGTCGCGCTGCGCTGCGTCGACAACCTGAAGACGATGCTGACTCCGTTCCTGCCGTTCTCTTCCCAGCGCCTGCACGAGATGCTTGGGTACGACGACATGATCGCGCCGCAGCCGTCGGTCGAGGATGCCGGCGACCATCGCATCATCACCGGCGAGTACGAGAGCCAGGACCGCTGGCATCCCTCCACGCTCGAGCCTGGACACAAGCTGCCCGCACCGGCACCGCTGTTCAAGCGGCTGGATGAGGTGCTCGAGGAGATCGCGGAATCTTCGTAGACACGCACCTTCACATCGAGGAGCTCGGGGACGCGACCGAGGTGGTGCAGCAGGCCGTGGCCGCCGGCGTGACGCGCCTCATCGCGGTCGGCGTGAACCTCGATCGGAGCAGCAACGCCATCTCGCTCGGCCACGCCTACGAGGAGGTTTGGGCCGGTGTCGGCCATTACCCGCTCGAGGAGTCCGAGCCGGACCTCGCCGCGCTGAGCGAGATGGCGAAGGACGAGATGGTCGTGGTCGTCGGGGAGATCGGTCTGGACTTCGAGCATGTCGGCGGGCCGCACCGCGACCTCCAGATCCAGCGCCTCAACGAGATGTTCTCGCTCGCGACCGAGAACGACCTACCAGTCTCCGTCCACAACCGCGGTGCGGCCCAGGAGCTGCTGACGGCAATCTCCGCGCATCGGGGAATCCGGGGCGTCATGCACTACTTCTCCCTGGATTGGGACTGGGCCCAGCGGTTCCTGGAGGCCGGGTTCTATCTCTCGTTTGCCGGGCTCGTGACCAGGCCGAGCCGCGAGACGCTGCGCGAGGTCGTCAAGCGCTGCCCCGCGGACCGCCTGCTCCTCGAAACCGATTCGCCATACGGCAACTCGCAGAAGCGGATGGGGGTTCCTAACCGGCCCGCGTACCTGGTCGATACGGCCGAAGCCGTGGCTCAGCTGCGCGGAATCAGCCTCGAGCAGCTCGCCGACCAGGAGCGCGCCAACGCGATCACGCTCTTTCAAAAGATGAAGTGACAGACCCGGCTCGAGCCGGCGACCTCGAGCGGCTTCTGCGCAAGCACCGGATCACCCTCAAGCACCGGCTCGGCCAGAATTTCCTGGTCGACCCGGGCCTGCGCGATTCAATCGCGGATGCGGCCTCTTCGACGCAAGACGACGTCCTGGAGGTAGGCGCCGGCGTGGGCACCTTGACGATCGCCCTGGCTACGCGGTGCCCTCGCGTGGTGGCGGTCGAGTTCGACCGCGACCTCATCCCGGCCCTGCGCGAGGTCGTGGCCGGACTCCCGAACGTCGAGGTCGTGCAGGCCGACATCCTTCGCTTCGACGTGGCCGGCGCCTTTCCGGCGGGCGGCGAGGTCGTGGCCGGGAACATCCCCTACAACCTCACCGGGGCGCTGATCCCGAAGCTCCTCGACCAATCGCCGAGGCCGCGACTCCTGTCGCTCGTCGTCCAGAGGGAGGTGGCGGAGCGGTGGACCGCCCGCACCGCTGCCAGCCTGTCGACCATCGCGGTCCAGGTCTTCGCCGAGGCGAGGATGGTGATGACGATCCCGGCAGCCGCCTTCACGCCGCCTCCGAAAGTCGACTCGGCGCTTGTCAGCCTCGACGTGCGTCCCGCTCCCGCCGTGAACGTGCCGGACCTCGACCGTTTCCTGCGGTTCGTGGAATCGGTTTTTCAGTTCCGCCGCAAGCAGGTCGGCGGGACGCTTGCGCGCATCGCCGGCGTCACCAGCGCGGAAGCGGGCCAAAGGTTGGCGGACCTTGGAATCGCGGCCGCCTCTCGACCGCAGACCCTGACCCTCTCGCAGTGGGAGAAGGTCTATCTCGCATTCAACCAGCGTTTCGCTCGTTAGGCTCTACCGGTCTTGGATCCGATCAGGCTGCCAGTCGAGGGTCCCGGCGGGTTTCGGGGTGCGCTCCGCCACACCGCGTTCCGCAACATCTGGTTCTCCCAGCTGGCCTCCCAGCTCGCGGACAAGTTCCTTCTCTTCTCGCTGATCATCCTCGCCTATCACATCTCCGGCGGGAGCACTTCGGTCGCCGTGACGCTGCTGGCCTACACGGTCCCCGCCGTGCTTTTCGCACCGCCCGCGGGTGTGATCGCCGACCGCCTCAACCGCAAGCAGATCATGGTGTGGTGCAACGTCGGGCGCGCGGCGGTGGTCGCGCTGATCCCGATCGCCTCCCTGATCCCGGGCGTGAAGGACGACTTCATCCACCTTCTCGTCATCACCCTGATCTTCTCCGCGGTCGGCCAGCTCTTCGGCCCAGCGGAGGCGGCCGTCATCCCGACCGTGCTTCCTCGCGAGGCGCTGATCACCGCAAACTCGATGGCCCTGCTGACGATGGTGCTGACGCTCGTGGTCGGGGGGGTGCTCGCGCCCGTCGTGTCGAGGATCGACCTCTACGCGCCTTACTGGTGCGCCGTCGGGCTGCTGGTCATCGCCGGGACTTTGATCTTCGCCTCCGACATCCCGCACCTCGAGCGCCGCAAGCCCTCGCCGGTGGAGGAGAGTCGCAACCGTTTTCACCAGATGCTCGTCGATCTCCAGGAAGGCGTCGACGCGCTGCGTGCGTCCCGCGGCCTGCGTCTGGCTTTCGGGCAGGTCAGCATCGCCGTGCTCGTGCTCTTCATGCTCTACACGCTTGCGCCTGCTTACGTGAGCAAGGTCATCGGCATCGCGGCGGAGGACACGTATGTGATCCTTGGCCCGGCGACCGCCGGGGCGATCTTGAGCGCGGTGCTCCTCGGCCAGTTCCTGCGCCAGCTCGACCGCTCGCGTGTGCTCGCGGGCTCGCTCCTCGCCAACGGGCTGACGCTGCTTGCCCTGGCGGCCGTGCCGGAGGCGATGCGCCACCTGCCCGACCTCCAGGTCCACAACCGGATCACCGGCGCGACCTTCAGCTTTCTGCTGGGTGTCGAATTCGGGGCGATCCTCATCCCGGCGATCACCTACCTGATGGAATCGACGAGCGATGCGATCCGCGGCCGCATCTTCGCTCTTCTCTACATGGTCATCAACGGGGTGTCTGCACTTCCGGTCCTGGTCGCGGCGGCCCTCGCCGACAACATCGGCACGGCCCAGGTGCTGGGCGGCCTGGGCGTGCTCCTGCTGGGCGGCGGCTTCGGGGTCATCGCCGGCGGGCTGCACGCTCCTGAGCGACGAGCAAGACCGACAGAATCACCACGATGAAGACGAGTCCACCGATGCCGATCGCCCGGATGATCGCCCCGAGCAGCGCGAGGTTGCTTCCCAGCAGGTAGCCTGCG
>VBHA01000076.1 GCA_005889495.1 Chloroflexota bacterium | reverse complement strand
CGGTCGGGAAACTCCTTGGCGAAGTTCAGCAGTCCCGTCGAAGACGCCATCGCGGCGGTGATCGCGCACACCTCCGGGCGGCGCGCCGCGGCCGACATCAGGGCCTCGCCGAAGATGTCGGTGTAGGTCACCTCGGTGGACCGCGGGCGGCCGGTGAGCGGGTCGAAGGCGCTGACCCCGTGCAGCTTGTCGACCTCGTCGTCGACCGCCGGGCTGTAGCCGTGACCTTTCTCTGTGACCACGTGCACCACCACCGGCTCGCGCAGCTTCTTCGCCCGGTTCAGGACTTCTTCGAGCGCAGCCTCGTCATGGCCGTCGACGAGGCCCGCGTACTTGATGCCCAGGCTCTCGAACATGGTCGAGGGCTGGAGCAGCTGCTTCAAGCCTTCCTTGACGCGGTACGCGGCCTGGTCCGCCGTCGATCCCACGAGAGGAAGGTCGCGCAGCAACCGCGAGATGTCGTCCTTGATGCGCTCGTAGCGAGGGTCCACGCGCAGCTGGGATAGATGTCGCGCGAGGCCGCCCACGGTCGGCGCGTACGACCTGCCGTTGTCGTTGATGACGATGATCAGGTTGGGCGGCATCAGGTGCGCGATCTGGTTGAGGGCCTCGTATGCCATGCCGCCCGTGAGCGCTCCGTCGCCGATCACGGCCACGACGAACCCGCCGATGCGCTTGCGCAGGCGCGCCTCGGCGATGCCCAGCGCGTAGCTGAGCGACGTCGAAGCGTGGCTGTTCTCGACCAGGTCGTGCTCCGACTCCTTGCGGGACGGGTATCCCGACAGCCCGCCGGCCTGGCGGAGGGTCGAGAACTGCGCGGCGCGTCCGGTCACGAGCTTGTGCACGTAGGCCTGGTGGCCGGTGTCCCAGACGATCGCGTCGGAGGGGCTGTCGAACACCCGGTGAAGGGCGAACGTCAGCTCGACAACCCCGAGGTTGGGTGAGAGGTGGCCACCGGTGCGCGAGGTCTGCTCGACCAGGAAAGCCCGGACCTCACCCGCGAGCGTGTTCAGCTGGGATTGGTTGAGCGTCCTCAGATCGGCGGGGGAGTGGATCGTCTCGAGGATTCCCACTACCTAGTTCTAACGCCTGGCTCGGCTTACAGGTTCCGAGGCGCTCGGCGGCCAGGAGTCGGTGGCCCGGCGGGCCATCAGCTCTGCGAGCTCGATGCACAGGCGAGTGCCCGCGCCGCTGGGGCCGCGCAGGACGGTGGTGAGCTCGAGGTTCGTGTTCCACGCCGCGGCGGCGATGTCGATGTGCGCCCACGGCTTCCCGCCCGCGAACTCGGCGATGAACATGCCGCCCATGATCGTGCCGGCCTCGCCGTACTCGGAGTTGCGCACATCGGCGATCTGGCTGCTCAGGAGCACGCGGTAGTCGGCGTAGATCGGAAGCCGCCAAACGCGGTCGCCGGCCTCGTGCGAGGCCTGCTCGACCACTTTCCAGAACTCGTCGTCGTTGCTCACTGCGGCGCTGGCCGCGTGACCGATCGCAACCGTGGCGGCGCCGGTCAGCGTGGCCAGGTCGACCAGGTGAGTGGCGCCGTTGCGCAGCGCGTGGGTGAGGGCGTCGGCAAGCACCAGCCGGCCTTCGGCGTCGGTGTTCACGACCTCGACGGTCTTGCCGTCGGCGCTGACGATCACGTCACCGGGCCTCTGGGCCGTCGGTCCGGGCATGTTCTCGGCCGCGGCGATGACCGCCATCACGTCCAGCGGCAGCTTGCGCGAGGCGATCACGTCGATCGCCGACAGGACGGCGGCCGCGCCCGACATGTCGTCTTTCATGCGGCTCATGTTCTCGGGGTCTTTGAGCGAGATGCCTCCGCTGTCGAAGGTGATGCCCTTGCCGATCAGCGCCAGCACCGTCGCGTCCCCGGCGGTCGACTGGTGATTTCCGTGGTGTCGGATCCGGATCATGCGCGGAGGTTTGGCGGAGCCGCCTCCCACGCCGAGCAGGAGGTTGTAGCCGCCGGACTTGAGCTCGCCCGGGCCGAGGACCTCGAGCTCCAGGTTGTGGCGCTGGGCGATGCGCGTCGCCTCCTGGGCCAGCGCGTCGGGCGTGAGCTCGTTGCCGGGTGCGTTCTGCCACTCGCGCGCCCTGTTGGTCGCCTCGCCGTTCTCCTGCGCGGCGATGACCTCGGTCTCCCGGCCGGAGCCGAAGCCCACGAGCACGATCTCGTCGATCTCGCGCCGCTCGGGCGCCTGCCCGGTCTGCCGGGACCGGCGCTCGAACGTGCCCAGGACGCTGCCTTCGACCACCGCCTTCAGCGCGTCGGTGCCGAGCGGCTCGACCCGCATGATCGCCAGACGCTTGTAGCCCCACGTCCGCGACGCGCGCACCAGCTCGTGGTGCGCCGAGCGGAGGCGCTGCCCGTCGAGGTCGTGGAGCGCGCCGAGCCCGTACAGGATCACGCGGCGGGGCCCGATCTGGCCCTGGCCGGGCATGGGCAGGACCTCGTGGATCCGGCCTCGGAACTCGGCGTTGGCGACCATCTCGCCGAGCACGCCGCCCATCGCCTTGTTCAGGTCCTGCGCCGAGGCGCCGAGCTGGTGGCCCGTGGCGATCGGGATCGCGAGCGCGTCGACGTTCAGCTCGGCCGCAGGCGCCGAGGAAAGGCTGATCTTCACGGCGCTTTAAGGGTAAGGGAGGCGGCGGCGCGTTAAGCCAGGTGTTCCGCCACCAACTCGAGCACGTGGGCGACGCGAAGATCGAGGCCGCGCCTGCGCGCAGCCGCCGCGATGTGCATGAGACATCCGGGGTTGTCCGAGGCCACCACGGCGCAACCCGTCTTCGCGATCGCGTCGAGCTTCCACTGGGCCAGGCGGTCGGCCACGCCTGGCCACTCCAGGCTGAAGCTGCCGCCGAACCCGCAACAGTTGGCGATGTCGGGAAGGTCCACGACCTCGTAGCCGGCCAGCTCGAGGACGCGCCGCGGCTCGCTCTTGAGCCCGAGCTGGCGCAGGGTCTGGCACGAATCGTGATAGGCGACCTTGAGGCTCATCCGCCCGGGGTCGACCAGGCGTGGTTTCGCCCCCAGCAGCTGGAGGACGAACCGGGTCGAGTCGCGCATCCGGTCCCGGACTCCGACGTCGGGCGCCGCGCCCCAGTCCGGAGCGTCCATGGTGAAGGCGCCGAAGCAGGAGGCGGAGGGCGTCACGATCAATCCCTTGGTGTTTCGAAGGCTTTCGGCGAGGGATGTCGTCAATTTGTCGGCGGTTTTGAAGTCGCCCGCGTTGGCGGCCACCAGGCCGCAACACCATTGATCCTTGGGAAAACCAACGTTGAAGCCTGCAGCGGTCGCGATCCGCTCGAGGGCTACGGCGGCCTCCGGCCACACGCGGTCGGCGAGGCAGGAGGCGAAGATCGTCAGCGGCTCGCCGTCGACCTGATGGTCGCGGACGCGGTCCCGGTACGGCGAGCGCGCCAGCCGCGGCGCTCCCGGCACCAGCGCGCTGAAGGGCGCCGCCGCCCGCATCAGCGCGTCCGCCAGGCCCGGCCGCTTCCACATCCCGAGCACAGCGCGCTTGCGCAGCGACTTACGGCCCTTGCGGCGGTGCTCGAGGATCAGGCGCGGCAGCGGGATGTCGACCGGGCAGACCTCCTGGCACGCGTTGCACTGGACGCACAGGGTGTTCGCGAGGTCGGCGTCCTCGAGGCCATGATGGAAAGGCGTGAGGACCAGTCCGATGGGCCCGTTGTAGATGTGCCCCCCGAACTGGTGGCCTCCGACCGCCATGAACGGAGGGCATGCGTTGGAGCACGCCCCGCAGCGGATGCACGTGAGCGTGTCGCGGAAGAGCGGTTCCTCGAGCATCGCGTCGCGGCCGTTGTCGAGGATCACGCAGTGCATCTCGCGCGGCCCGTGGACGCCGATCGTCAGCGACTGCTCGATGTCCGCCGAGCGCGACGGGCCGGTGATCCAGTTCACGTAGCTGGTCATGAGCTGGCCGGTCCCGCTGCGCGGGAGCATGCGCAGGACGGCGACCGCGTCGTCGAGGCTCGCGACGAGCTTGTCGATGCCGAAGAGCGCGATGTGCACGGGCGGCAGCGTCGTCGTCAGGTCCGCGTTGCCCTCGTTGGTGACGAGCACGATCGTGCCCGTCTCGGCGATCGCCATGTTTGCTCCGGAGATGCCGACGGTCGCCTCGATGAACTTCTCGCGCAGGCTCTGGCGTGCGTGCATCTGGATCGCCTCGACCGTGGGCTCCGTGCCGAAGACTTTGGCCGCATCCTCCTTGGTCAGGTGGATCGCGGGCGCGATGAGGTGCGAGGGGTGCGTGTGGGTCAGCTGCACCATCCGCTCGCCGAGGTCGGTCTCGACGACCTCCATCCCCATGCCCTCGAGGTATTCGTTGAGCCCGATCTCCTCGCTGGCCATCGACTTGCTCTTGGTCACGACCATCCGCCTGCCGGGCGGTAGGCCGGTGCCGGAGGCCGAATTGGTGGCTGCGCCGGCGCAGATCTGGCCGATGATGTCCCGCGCCTCCGCGGCGTCTTTGGCGATGTGGACCACGCCGCCCACCGCGGCGAGGCGCTGCGCGAACTGCTCGAGGAGTTCCGGGATGCGGTCGAGGTTTGCCTGGCGGCGGCGCTTCAGCTCCGCCCGGCCCGCCGCGAAGTCGAAGCTCTCGAACGCGGCGTTGCGCCTGGCCCGAAGGCCGCTCATGGCGCCGATGAGCGCGCGCTGCAGCTTGGGGTCGTCGAGGGCGCGGTTGACGCGCCGGGAGAAGTGGCCGCGACTCTCAGGCACGAGTCGTCGTGGCTTCTTTGATCGCGTCCCTGACGGCGCCAGGTGTTGACACCGGCGCCAAGCATATGGTCCCGACGCACACCACCGCGCGCTGGTCGCCGGATGGATCGATCACCGCGTAGGGGTGCGCGGCAAGCGCGGCGTGAGCCAGCTCCCTGTTCTTGGTCGTGACCTTGATCGGGTCTCGGCCAAGCCGATCCAGCGCGCGCGCGAAGACAGCGGCCATCAGCCCGTACGACCGCGGCAGGGCCGCGACCGACTCGAGCGCCCTGCGTGCCCGCTCGCGATGCGGTGCCGACGGATCGCCCAGCAGGATGTCGAGCTCGACCAGGGCCATCGCGGCGACCGAGTTCTCGACCAGCGGCTTGATCCGCTCGCCCAGGCGGCCGAGCTCGTCCTTACCGGAGTGATCGAGATAGCCTCCGAGCTCTGGGTCGGCGTACTGCTCTTCGATGTGAGCGGCGAGGTCCAACGCGATCTCCATCCATCTGTCGCCGAGACCGTGCTGGTATGCGCGGACTGCCGCCCACAGCGACCAGACCTGGTCGGAGAGCTGACCTCCGACGCCCTCGGCGTGCAACATGCCGTCGCCGCGGCGATACGCGCGCTTGAACAATGAGTCGAGGGTTCGGGCTGCCCCATCGGCGCCTGCCGGCGCCACTTCCCCATGAATGGGGAAGATGGGGAGGAGGGCGATCGCCAGGGCGGCGTTCCACGACGTGTAGACGCGGCGATCGACGTAGGGTGCGGTGGCCTGCGCACGTTCCTCGGCATCCATCGCGTAGTAGTGCTCGTCCGCGTCCTGGCTCCCCGCGTACAGGCCCGTCTTCGGATCACGCAGCACCCGGTCGAGGTAGCCGACCGTCTTCTGGAGCTCGTCCTTCATGCCCGCCAGGGCAAGGGCCTGGACCAGGCCGGCGTGGTCCTCGAGCATCTTCTCGAAGTGAGGCACGCTCCAGTCCTGGGTCGTCGAGTAGCGGAAAAAGCCGCCCTCCACGTGGTCGTAGGTGCCGCCGCCGGTCATCTTCTCCAGCGAGTGGATGGCCATGCCCCTCAGCGAATCGTCGGCGCGGACCACCGACTGCTCGAGGAGCAGGAGCAGCGCCTCGGTCTGCGGAAACTTGGGCGCGCCGCCGAAGCCGCCGTACTCCTCGTCATAGGAGGAGCGAACGGCATCGAGGATCTCGTCGACGAGTCCGGGGGCGAGCTCTCCCGCGCTGCGCGCGATACCCGAAGCCGTGCGCTTGCGCGCCTCCAGCACCCGGCTCGCAATCTCGGCCTGGCTGGTGCGGTAGTAGCTCGCGATCCGGACCAGCGCGCTCGCCATCTGGTCGGGCGGCATATATGTCGCCCCGGTGAGGATGTCGCCCGACGCGGTGAGGAATGCGGTCGTCGGCCAACCGCCCATGTTGTAGCGCTGGTTGATGTCGGGGCGGACGTCGTTGTCGACTCGCACAGGCACGTAGTCGCGGTTGATGAGATCGATCACGCTCGGGTGCGAGTACGTCGTCTCGTCCATGACGTGGCACCAGTGGCACCACACCGCCGAGATGGAGAGAAGGATGGGGCGCCCGGTCGAGCGAGCCTCGTCGAACGCCTCCTTCGACCAGGCATGCCAGTTGATCTCGGACGCGCGGTTGGGCCGTGGAGAGAAGTGAAACTCCTCCGCAGCTTCACTCACGAGGCAAAGGTTACGATGAGGTCGTGATCTCGACGAGCGCTGTCGACGCGTACGTCGAGAAGCACTCGCGGCGCTTCATCGACGAGCTGAAGGAGCTGTGCTCCTTTCCCAGCATCTCGAATCACGGCCGCGACGCGGTCCAGCCCGCACGTGACTGGCTGG
Organism: Chloroflexota bacterium; assembly: GCA_005889495.1. Taxonomy (GTDB): domain Bacteria; phylum Chloroflexota; class Dormibacteria; order Dormibacterales; family Dormibacteraceae; genus 40CM-4-65-16. The sequence goes on along the minus strand of VBHA01000076.1, from coordinate 44,237 downwards.
CCGACCGGCTGGCGAAGTACACCGACCGTGTCGAGACGCTCGAGGCGGGGGGCATGCCGGCCCTCTACGCCGAGGTGAAAGGCGCCGGCCGGCGCAAGCTCTTGCTCTACGAGCACTACGACGTCCAGCCGGTCGACCCCGTCGACCTCTGGAAGTCGCCGCCCTTCGAGCCGGCCGAGGAGGACGGGCGCATCGTGGCCCGCGGCGTCGCCGACGACAAGGCGGACGTCATGGCCCGCATCCACGCCCTGGAGACCTTGAAGGAGCTCGGCGAGGTCCCGGTCACGCTGCGCTTCCTGATCGAGGGCGAGGAGGAGATCGGCTCCAAGACGTTCGAGAAGATCGCCCACGACCACTCCGACAAGCTCAAGGCAGACGGATGCCTGTGGGAGTCGGGGTCGTCGTTCGACGACGCGGGACGGCCGACGCTTCAGTTCGGCTGCCGCGGCCTCGTCTACGTGACCCTGCGCGTCAAGCTGCTCGACTTCGACCAGCATTCGGGCTGGGCCTCCATCTATCCGTCGGCGGCGATGTACCTGCTCGGCGCCCTTGCGAGCCTGCGCGACCAGGACATGAACATCAAGATCGACGGCTTCTACGACAGGGTGGTCAAGCCGACCGAGGCCGACCGCCGCATGATGGCGACCATCGACCCCGAGATCGAGAAGCGGCGAAAGCTGGTCGGCTTCGACAAGCTCGTCCGCGACCCGAAACCGGAGCAGGTGATCGAGCAGATGCTGTTCCTGCCGACGTGCAACATCGCCGGGGTCACGACCGGTTACCAGGGCCCGGGATCGAAGACAGTCCTGCCCGCCGAGGCGACGGCCAAGCTGGACTTCCGCCTGATCCCCGACCAGGATCCTGACGACGTCCTCGGCCTCCTGCGCAAGCACCTCGACCGGCACGGGTTCGATAAGGTCGAGGTCGCGGCCGGTGAGGGCGAGAAGCCGGCCCGCTCCGACCCGACCTCTGCCATCGCCCGGACGACGATCGAATGTGTGCGGGAGATGTACGGCGAGCCGGTGCTGTGGCCGTTCATGCCCGCCACCGGCCCGATGCACCCCGTCGTCTCCGACCTCGGCGTCCCGACCGTCCTGCCTGTCGGCGTCGGCCGGCCGGACAACCGCATACACGCACCAAACGAGAACATCCGGGCCGCCGACTACGTCAACACGGTCAAGCTCATGTGCCGGATCTGGGAGCGTTTCGGAGCGAGCTGATGGAGAAGCTGACCGACAAGCTGTTCACGGTCAAGTACAACGAGGACACCGGCAAGCCACACATCGAGATCGTCGACCAGAACGTGTGCTTGAAGAAGTGCACGGGCAAGTACTGCAACCACTTCTGCCCGGCCGGTGTGTACGAATGGAACGAGGAGCAGAAGAAGAACCTGGTCAGCTTCGGCAACTGCATCGAGTGCGGGGCCTGCTCCATCGGCTGCCCCTTCGACAACATCTCCTGCCATGCCCCGCGGGGCGGCTACGGCGTCCGCTACCAGCTCGGCTGAGCGGGGCCGGATTCGCCGGATAGTCCGGACTATCCGGAGGTTTCGGCCGGCGACAGTCCGGATAGTCGCGACTATCCGGGCATGGGGCGGAGGCAGGAATACAACCCGAGCTGGGAATACTTCCTATTGAAGCTGTGAGCGACTACGACGTGATCATCGTGGGGGGCGGCCCCGCCGGCCTGGCGGCCGCGCTCTACACCGCCCGCATGGACCTGAAGACGGTGGTCGTCGACCGCGGCCCGCTGGGGGGGCAGCTCCTGAACACGGAGCTGGTCGAGGACTACCCGGGCTTCGAGTCGGTGCTCGGCTCCGAGCTGGCCCTGAAGATGGGCGAGCACGCCCGCAAGTTCGGGGTCGCGGTCCGGGACTTCGAACCGGTCGAGGCGATCGACGTCGAAGACCAGACCAAAGTCGTACGCCTGGAGTCGGGCGAGGAGCTGCGCGCGCCGGCGCTGATCATGGCCGCGGGCGGGCTGCCGCGCTACCTCGAGGTACCGGGGGAGAAGGAGTTCTGGGGCCGCGGGGTCAGCTATTGCGCGGTCTGCGACGGCGCCTTCTTCAAGGGCCAGGAGCTGGCCGTGGTCGGAGGCGGCGACGCGGCGGTCGAGGAGGGCGACTTTCTGACGCGGTACGCGTCGAAGGTCTACATCATCCACCGCCGGAACGAGCTGCGCGCGCAACCGATCCTGGTCGACCGGGCGCGGGCCAACCCAAAGATCAAGTTCGTCCTCGACGCTCACGTGAAAGAGATCGTGGGCGAGGACAAGGTGCACGTCATCCGTTACGAGCAGGGCGGTGCGACCAAGGAGCTGCGCGTGGGCGGCGTGTTCATCTTCGTCGGCTTCGTGCCGAACTCCAAGCTGTTCAAGGTCCACATCGACCACGACGCGGGCGGCTACATCCTCACCGACCGCAACATGCAGACATCGGTCGAAGGCATCTGGGCCGTCGGCGACGTGCGGGCGCAGCTGACGAAGCAGATCGCGACCGCGGTCGGTGACGGCACGACTGCGGCCGTCGCCGCAGCGATGTACATCACCGCGCTGAAGGACACCGCCCGGGCTTAAGGCGACCCTATGTCGACGCGCACCTGGAACGTGTACTTTCCGTCGCCCGAGCCGGCGTCGACTCGAGCAAACCCGGCGCTCACGGCGCGAAAAGTTGCCACCGGGCGCGTCGCGGGCGATTCCGTCTTGTCGGGCATCAGCTCGAGGACGCTTGGATTGCTCGACTTGAAGGTCACGGCCCATTCGCTGCTCGGCCATCCCGTGAGGTCGACGACGAGCTGTCCGCCGGTCGCGACGAACACCTCGCCGCCATCGTCCTGGACGGTGACGGTGACGTGCGTGCCATCGCCCTGTCCGGCGCTCGGGATCGTCTGCCGCTCGAGCGCCGGGACCACGCCCTGAAGCACGATCGCGAGACCGACCATGGCTGCGATGTACGAGCCCCATGCGAGGTTGCGCCGGGCCGGCACGGTGCTCGCGAAGCCGGGGGCGCGATGTGCGAGGTTGCGGAAGTTGAACAGCAGGGCGGCGCCGAAGACGATTCCCACGAGGATCAACGCGTTCGCCGTGAAACCAGCGACCACGTAAAGCGGTGTTGGCGCCTGACCGAGCAGCGACGGCAGGGCGATGAGACTGAACAGCCCGGTCAGCCCGTAGCGAAGTGCAAAGTAGAAGAGGAACAGACCCGCGATCCCGCTCAACCAGCGTGGCGTGCCGGCGGTGCGCATCTGCATCACGCCTTTCTCGGCCAGGTCTAGTTCCCCCAGCGATGGAGCGGGGACCCCGCGCATCAGGGCCGAAGCCGCGTGGCGAAGCTCCGACGGTGGGGGCGAACCTGGCGGGCGGCCTTCGGTGGCCACTCGGCCGGCCGCGGAATCGACCGTCCAGACGGCCGCCGGCACCGCGGCGCCCGCGACCGGTCCGGCAGGCGTCAGCTGGTTCCCGGGGGCGACGTGGACCACGACGACGCCTGGACGCACCCTGCGCTGGATCGCGTTTGGGCGCCAGCTGGCCTCCGCCCATGCCGCGGCCGCCATCGCCGCGGCGTGAGGGCTCTGGCCCGGCCCGGAAAAGATCAGAAAGGCCGGCGTCGCCCCCTGCTGCCGGTACGCGATGCGGGTCGAGTTGGCCGCGAAGGACTGGAAACGCGCGTCGGTCTGCGCGGCCAGACGGTAGCGGCTGCGCGGCAGGATGCGCACGAGGGCGGTGAGGGCGAGGTCTTCGACGCTGAACGGCAAGGCGGGCCGATCATAGGTCGAGCACAGGTCGCCTGGCTCGGTCTTACCACCCCATCCAGCCGTAAGGGAGACAGCCGACCTCGGGCCTGCAATCGGCTTTCAGGCGCGCGTGGTAGGCGGCCTGGTCCGCCTCGTCCTTGTCATATAGATGAGGGCCGTTCCAGAAAGCGACGACCGCCTGGCAGGTCGAGAGCCGGTGGGCCTGCTCGTTCAGCGCGGCGAGATCCTGCTTGTCGATGGCGACGTGGCCCGCCTCGTGGACGTAGATCACCTGGGCGAGCGCGTTCCACTTCACGACCAGGTCGATCGTCACCGAGCCGTCGGCCGGCGGCGACCATCGAGGCAGCAGGATGTACTCCTTGAACGAGAGCGTGGTGGTTCGCGGGGAGTAGCAGTAGTAGCCACTGCCGGCGAACTTGAACCATTCGAGCCCCAGCGCGGTGCCGCCGGGATTGGCCGGGTCTTTGGCGCAGGGACCGTACCTGGTGCAGATGTCGGCTCGGTCGAAGCTGTCCATCACCTGAGCCTGGCTCGCGCCACTGACATCGAAGAACACAATCGCCGTATTGGAGATGGGCGCCGGCTGGAACAGCGCCGGTGTGCCGAACCACCGCGCGCGGACGTCCAGGAAGCCGGCGTTGTCGACCACGACCCGCTGCCTGCTCGCGGCGAGCTGAGCCTGCCTCGAGGCGACTTGCCTCGCGAGAAGAAAGTCGAGCGACAACAGCTCCCCCGCCAGGAGTGCAACCAGGCCGAGACACAACAGCGCGGTCGTCATCGGCCAGACCAGATTGAGCAGCCGAGCGCGACCCCTCACCGTTCCTTCCCGACCGCACATTAACCGAAAGTAGGCGCTTTACGAGGCCGGCAGCCGGACCCTCCCCAGCCGGTCCCGTTGGCATGCGCTACAGGAACGGGTGGGGCCGTGCGCGGGCTGGGCGATCCGACGGCCGTAGCCGTCGATTTCCGGCGCCGCCGTTCGTCGCACTGTATGAGGCTGGAGAGGCCGGCCCGATCAAGTCAGGTTTGGAGGTCGAGATCATGAGCAGTGAAGTCGTACACGTAGAGGTCACCGGCAAGGACGGCAAAGCGCTTCAGCGCTTCTACTCGGAGGTGTTCGGCTGGAAGCTCGACACCAACAACCCCGGCGAATACGGGATGCTCCGCCAGGACAGCCAGAAGATCACCGGTGGCGTCGGTGCGGCGCCACAGGGCTCACCCGGCGGCGTGACGTTCTACGTCCACACCGCCGACCCGAAAGCCACGCTGGCCACGATCGAGAAGCTCGGCGGACGAGTGCTGATGCCGCTCACCGAGGTGGCGCCGGAGACGACGATCGCCCTCTTCGCGGACCCGGAGGGCCACGTCGTCGGCTTGATGTAAGCCGAGTCATCGAGAGGGGCGGCGGCCGCCCCTCTCACCATTGACTTCGCGCGCCTCGCGGCGGACGATGCCCGCCGTGGACGTCGCCGACAGCTTCGACGTGCTGGTCGTCGGTTCCGGCTTTGGGGGTTCGGTCGCTGCTCTGCGGCTGGCCGAAAAGGGCTATCGGGTCGCCGTGATCGAGGCGGGCATGCGTGCCCAGGCCGAGGACTTCGCGGACACGACCTGGAAGGTGTGGCGCTTCATGTGGATGCCCAGGCTCTTCTGCCGCGGGATCTTTCGCCTGACGCTGCTGAGCGACGTCCTGGTCGGTTCAGGGGTCGGTGTCGGAGGCGGAAGCCTGGTCTACGCGAACACGCTGCCGCAACCGCGGGCGGATGTTTTCCAGCGCCCGGACTGGCCGGCGGGTCAAGACTGGGAGCAATCGCTGGCACCGCATTACAAGATCGCCAGGCGGATGCTGGGAGCCGCGACCAACCCGCGCCTCACCGAGGCCGACCGAGTCCTCCGGGAATGCGCGGAGGAGATGGGTCGAGGCGCCACCTTCAAACCCACCGAGGTCGCCGTCTTCTTCGGTCCGCCCGGCGAGCTCGTCCCGGACCCGTACTTCGGCGGCGCGGGTCCGGCGCGAGCAGGCTGTGTCTTCTGCGGGGGCTGCCTGGTCGGATGCCGCCACAACGCGAAGAACACCCTCGACAAGAACTACCTCTACCTGGCTGAGAAGCTGGGCGTGAAGATCTTTCCGGAAACGCGCGTGGACGAGATTCACCAGGAGGCCGGCGCCGGCTACCGGCTCGTCACGGTTCGCGCCACGAGCGTGTTGGGGCGAGGTCGCAAAGAGTGGCGGGCGCCGATGGTGGTCATGGCCGCGGGTGTCCTCGGCACCGTGGACCTGCTGCTTCGCGCGCGAGAGAGCGGGTCACTTCCAGGTCTTTCGCGGGCAATCGGGCGGCGCGTGCGCACCAACAGCGAGGCGATCGTCGGCGCGACCTCGCGGAGCAAGAACGTCGACTTCACAGACGGAGTGGCGATCACGTCCGGCATCTACGCCGACGACATCACCCACATCCAGCCGGTGCGCTATCCGCGCGGCTCCGACATGATCGGCCTGCTCTCGAAACCGCTTACGGATGGCGGTCCTGGCCTGCCGCGCCCGCTGCGTTTTCTTGTCAACTGCGTGAGCAAGCCAGGCGACTTCTTGCGCTCATTGCTGCCGTTCGGCTGGGCGCGCCGCTCGATCCTGTTGCTGGTGATGCAGTCGGCCGACAACCATCTCGAGCTGGTCCGCCGGCGGCGATGGTACTGGCCCTTCACGCGGCGGCTCGACTCGAGAAATCCCGCCCCGCGAGATCAGCGCAACCCTTCTTACATTCCGATCGCCAACGAGATGGCGCGAAGGGTGGCGAAAAAGATCGGGGGCTGGCCCTCCAGCTCGCTCAACGAAGTCTTGCTGGACATCCCGTCGACGGCCCACATCCTGGGCGGCGCGGTCATCGGGAGCGATCCCGAAGCCGCCGTGTGTGACGAGCGCAACCGGGTTTTCGGCCACCCCAACCTCTACGTCGTCGACGGGTCCGCGGTCCCCGTCAACCTCGGGGTCAACCCCGCGCTGACGATCACGGCCATGGCCGAGCATGCCATGAGCCAGGTTCCGGCCAGGGTCCTGCCCGCTGCGGCGGCGGAGGCAGCAGCGGTGGCGAGCTCTTAGCGGTCCAGCTCCGCGCGCACGTAGTCCAGGAACTGGTTCCGAGGCCCGTCGCTGTGAAAGACCTGGAAGGAGAAGAGCTGCGCGTCGGCCAGGAACTCGCTCTTCGCCGCGTCCAGGCGCTGGGTGAGCGAGCGCTCCTGGGAGCCTTTCTTCTCCGCCCGGCGCCGCAGCCTGTCCGCCTGTCCCTCCGCGACCGAGACCTGGCGTGACTTGGTGAAGCTCAAGACCAGGACGCCGAGCCAGACCATCATGGTCGTGAACACGGTCAGCGCGAGCGCCTCGAGCACTGCGGAGAGCGGATCGCCCGCGGTCACCCACAGGAACCAGTAGCGCAGCGCGCCGATGGAGAGCAGTCCGACCGTGAGGGCGGCGATGGTGGCTGCGCGCGGCCAGCCGCTCTTGTAGTGGACGACGGCCCACATGCCGGCGGCAAGGGCACCGATGATCACCGCGGTGATGCCCCAGGTGGGCAGCGGATCCAGGCCGAACGTCTGGGCGGCGAGGTTGGCCGGGATCGCGTCCAGGCCGACGAAAAGCGCCGCGAGCAGGACGCCAACCCCAAACCTGAGCCGATGGTGCCGGTGCTCCTCGTGCACGCGGGCACGCCGACCTGCCTCCAGCTCCGCCTCCGCCGCCTTCTGGGTGAGGAGGTCCCGCTCCGTTTCGACGGCGTGCAGCTTCTGGGCGTCGGCTTTCAGGTCCTGGAAGTCGCGCGCGACCCGAGGCTTGGCCAGGAAATCCCGCATGGTCGTGATGTAGCCGTCGCCGTTTGCGCTCAGCTCGCGCTGAGGCGGCGCTCCGATTCTCTCGATCGATTGCATCTCTCACTCCCTCCTGGGTTAGTGGTTGACCACCTGCGCGAGCTGGAGCTGCGTGAGCGCGGCGTCGAGCGCGCTCACCGACACCGCTCCCGCATTGGTGGCGGCCGTGGTCCAGGCCGCCGCCGCCTTCGTGTCGGACAGGTTGGCGACCACGAGGTTGACGTCGGCAAGGCTCTTGGGCGTCAGCGTCCCGGGGCCCTTGTCGCCGCCGCCGAGAAGGACCAGCGTCCGGCGGCCGTCCAGGCCGCTGAGCGTGGTCAGGCCCGCCACCACGGAGGCGGAGACGATCTGGGTGTCGGGCGTGCGCGCACCCGCCACCTGCGCCGAGGCTTTCTTGCCGAGCTGGTCGACGACCGACTGCTGCCATGGCTGCAGGCTGCGGGCGGCTTCCGCCTGCCAGGCGGCGATGCGGGCGGCGTTGGTCGCGTTGTCGGCCGCGACGGTGCGGTTGTACTGGGCGCGCTGGAAGTCGGTCGGGTTGCTTGGCTGGCGCGGCAGCCGGACGAGCTCGGGCGGCGGCGGCCCGGTCGGCGCCCTCGAGGCGAGGAGCAGCGAATCCTGGGTCGCGCCATCGGGGATGATCACGCGCTCGTTGGGGTGGATCAGCTTCCAGTTCCGACCCGAGAGCGGCCCGAGCTGCGGGTTGGCGGCCTCGAGCGCTGCCAGCGACGTTTTGTGCGCCGAGGCGATCGAGCTGAGGTTGTCGCCCGGCCGCACGACGTACGTCTGGCCGTACGACGGTTGGAGGACCATCACCACCACGGCCTCGCCAGGGGTGGCGTTCACCCGGATGACGTCCTGGAGCTGGTGCAGCTCGGCCGCCATCTGGTCGGGGCTGGGGTCGACCAGGACCACGAGAGCGAGCGGCGGTGGCGGCCTGTAGGTCTCGGTGTTGGAGAGCGGGCCCTGGCCACAGGCGGCCGAGGTGAGGGCGAGGGCGGCAAGGAGCGGGCCCAACCACCTCGGACGGCGACGTTGCACCGGGTTCATCCCTTCATGACGCTTTGCGTTCGTTTACAGCAGACCGTCTACCGAAAGCGTCAACGCGCCGCCGCGGCGCCCTACGCAATGCTTGGAATCGGCCAAGAGAGGGCGCGCGGCGCAGAGCGTCGGCCATTCGATCGGACGCACGGAAGCTGTCGCCCGGAGCTGAGGCAGCACGACGTCCGAAGTCCGGATCCACGGCCGCCATCCATCACCAGCCGTCGTCCGAAAAGCGCGCGATGGTCTGAACTATGTCGTCGCGACCACATAACTAATTGATTGACAGGGCGACAGTCGGCAATTAGCTTGTGGCGACCAGGCCACCCGGAGGAAGGGAGGGCGCGCCGTGCGTCGGTTGGTTGTCACGGCGTTGGCCGTCGCGACTGTGTTGGGCTCGTCTCTCACCGGCGCGCCTCAAGCGAAAGCGGCAACGTCGCCGCCCGGTGCACCGACGGGTGTCAAAGCGACCGCCGGAACCCTGTCCGCAACCGTGACCTGGGTCGCCGCCGATGCGACGGCGGCCAGCTTCACGGTGACGTCGAATCCGGGCGGTATCACCGCCACGGTGCCCGGAACCGCAAGAAGCGCCAGTGTGACGGGACTGGGCTTCGGCCTCTCGTACAACTTCACCGTGGCCGGCACGAACGGCTCCGGCACCGGCGCGACGTCGGCCGCGTCGAATATCGTCACGCCGCTCCCTCCCGGCAGCCCTTTCCACGCGGTGACAAGCGCTCCGATCGTCAACAGCGACATCACTGCGGGTAAGCCCATCGGCTCCAACCTCGGCGACGACCCTGCCCACTATCCTGGCCTGACCGCCGTGGTCCTGAACGTGACCGCGAGCCAGGCGACGGTCGCGACCAGCGTCCAGCTCGTCCTCAACCAGCAGGTCGTGCAGACGATCCCCGTCGCGGTCGGTCGGCAGGAGTCCACCCTGGCGGTGATCCCCGTGCCGGCGCAACCGGCGCAGGGCGCGGTGCAGGTGAGCTCGGGCAAGGCGCACGTCGAGGTCGACTTCGCCGGCTACTTCACCTCCCCGAGCACGCTGAAGGACCACAGCGGAATGCTGCAGATGCTTCCCGTGGGCACACTGTTCAGCGGTTCGATCGCGACGGGGGCGTCCATCAACATTCCAGTCCTGGGCCAGGGCGGCGTGCCGTCGGCCCACGTCGCGGCCGTCCTCCTCAACGTGAGCGCAAGCGGATCGACCGCCGGCGGCGGTCTGAGCCTGCGGCCTTCTGGCACAACCGCGACGTGGGCGACCGCCCTCGGGTTCGGGACCGGCCAGGCCACCGCGGACCGGGCGATCGTCCCGGTGGCCGCAAACGGCGCCATCACGCTGAGCGACCGGAGCGCGGCCGCAACGGCAAAGGTAGAGGCGCTGGGCTGGTTCTCGGACGGCACCGACATGACCGCTTTCGGATCCGTGTACACCTCGCTGCCGCCGGCCCGGCTGCTCGACACCGCTGCGAGTGGCGGGCCGCTGCTTGCCGGCGAGTCGTCGAGCTTTCCAGTGTCCGGCAAGGGGGGCGCGCCGGACATGAACAGCACGTCGCCGGCGACGAGCGCCGTTCTCCTCGTGACCGCCGTTTCGCCCGCGGGTACCGGCTCGCTCGGCATGGGGGGCGCCTCAGTGGTCGACTTCGCGGCCGGCAGCACGGTTTCAAACCTTGACGTCGTTCAGCTGGCGAGCGATGGATCGGCAGCCGTGTCGGCGGTCGGTGCCAATACCAACGTCACTGTCGACCTCGTGGGCTATCTGTCAGGCGACCTCATCATCCCCGGGACCACGAAGGTCCTGTCCGCAACTCTGCTTGCTGGGATCACGTCATTGACGGACTCGAGCATCACGTTCGGGCCGGGCGTCCAGGTGAGCCCGCCGGTGATGCTCAACGACGTCATCAACGCCGGCATCACACCCACCACGCCCTTCGGATTCCTGCGGCGTGTGCTCGCGATCAGCACCGATGCGACGGGCCAAACAATCGTGAGCACGCGGAACGCGGCTTTGCCCGAAGCGCTCACCGCCTATGACGTGAGCTGGTCTGAGCCGCCGACGACGGGAGCGTTCGGGTTCCGCCAGGGAGGCGCCAGGCCGGCCACGGCTTCGCTACCGCCTTTCCAGCCGCCGTCCGGCACTTCGATCGACCCGCGCTGGCCGGTGCTCGCGATTGCCGGCAAAGGGCATCATCTACTTTTCCCGGTCTCGGCCTCCTTCTCGGCGCTGTCGGGCCAGCTCGACATCAGCGATCTCGAGCTTCAGCTCGTGCCCCACCTTGCGATCGGCAAGAACCCCTTCACCAATCCGCAGTTCGCCATCGGGCTGAGCGCGGCTCTTCGCTTTCAGGCTGATGTCTCGATCAGCGGCCAGATCGCCGGAAAGACATGGACGCCGTACGACAAGGAGCAACGGACCTCGCCGCGGCCCGTCCAGGTCGGGCCCGTCACGCTCATCGTCCAGGGACTCATCGAGCTGAAGGTCACCGTCGACCTGACCCTTTCCGGCGGGGTATCGGCAAGCATTTCGGCGGACAAGTACGGCCTCATCACCGCCGGCTATGACAACGGGGCGTTCTTCGGCAACTTCAAGGGCGTTGATTACATCCCGCCCGGCAAGACGGTAACCGGCCCGCACTTTTCGCTTGCCGCCGAGATTCGCCCCGGGCTCCACTTCATCGGCGGGGTTGTGCTTTACGGGTTCGCGGTGGTCGCCGCGGACGAGAATCCGTACTACAGGATCACCGTCGATCCGCTCGGGAACCCATGGTGGGCGGTGGCGGTCGGCGTTTGCAAGCACATCGTCATCGGCATCGACATCGACTTCATGTTCCTGCAGTTCAAAAAGGAAGCCACGATCGACCTGCCATGCGATGAGATCGTGGTCCTTCAGTCGCCTGGCCCCAAGATCGGCATCACCATCACGCCATCTCCGGCGACCGTACCCAGAGGCGGCGCGCAACATCTCACCGCCGCCACCGACTCGAACAGCCAGCATGGCGTCCTGTGGTCGGTGGATTCCAACAACGGCACGTTGTCCAATGTCACCGTCACGTCCGCCGATTACACCGCACCGACTCGGGCGGGCAAATACGTCGTGCACACGGCATCGGTCGACGATCCGACCTCAACGCAGGACGTACAGATCACGGTTCTCGCGACTGCGCCGAGCCTGCCCCCGAACGTGACAGCGTCTCTGACGGGAGGCACGGCGGTGACCGTGACCTGGGGTGCGCCGACCGATGACGGCGGCGCATCGATCACCGACTACAAGGTCGTGTCATCGGACGGGACGAGCATCGACGCCGGGACCTCGACGACGGCGACGTTCACCAACCTGACGCCGGGGACGACGTACACGTTCGCCGTGTACGCCGCGAACAGTGGCAACCAGACCAGCGCCGGGTCGCTCAGCCCGGCGGTGACGGTGCCGACCCAGGCGGTGGTGACCCTGACCCCCACGTCGATCGACTTCGGGGTCAATGCGCTCGGCACCCCGGCCCAGCCGCAAACGGTGACGGTGACGGTCAGCGGAGGCTCGCTGCACATCACCAGCGTCACCCTGGCCGGGACGCGCCCGGAGGACTACGGGATCGTGGCGGACCAGTGCTCAGGAGTCACCATCGACCCGCGCGGCAGCTGCACCTTCCAGGTGCTCTTCACGGCAGCGGTCCAGGACCAGAGCACCGCGAACGCATTGGTGACCGACGACGCACTGGATTCACCGCAGTCCGTCGCCCTGCGGGGATTCGGTCCGCAGCCGGTTGTCAATGGCTTCACCGGTGTCGGGTACGTCCAGTTCATCGACGCCCAGCATGCTTTTGTGAACGGGTTGAAAACAACGGATTCAGGCAACACATGGACGCAGCAGCCTTATCCCACCGGCTACATAGGGACGGGAGTGGTTCATTGGCTTGACACGAACCAGGGTTGGTCCATCGTCGAACCGGCGTCGCCATTCACTCCTGGCTGCTTCCCGGGCGCCAGCTGCAAAATCGTTCTGCACACCACCGACGGCGGGGTCACATGGGCTCGCCTCAGCGTGATCAACTTCCTGCTCGACGTGTCCAACGTCGTGTTCACCGACCCTCTCCACGGCTGGATCATCGGGTACATATACACGTGCAACTCGAGCGGCCAGAATTGCGTAGAAACCCCGGCCTTGGCGACGACCAACGGCGGAGTTACCTGGACCCCCCAGGCTTTGCCCAACCCCGAGACCTGCACAACCCCGCTTACTCGCGATGTGCGCAGCGAGCTGATCAACATGCTCGACGCCAACAACGGTTGGATCCTCGGCGTGTCGGCCTGCCTCGACAGCACCAATACGGCCACCGGTCCACTCACGCTCGCATGGAGCACGAACGACGGCGGCGCGCACTGGTCGGTCCACGACACCGGTCTCAACGCGTACCACTTTGTTTCTTATTCGAGGCTCCGCTCGCTTGGACCGAACCACGTGGCCTTCGCGACCCAGGACTTCAGCGGCGACGGTTCGGCGATCTTCGTCTCGACCGCGGACGGAGGCTCGACGTGGACCAAATCGAGGATCCCTGAGTTCTACGCCGGAGATTTCCAGTACCTCGACGCCACCCACGTCGCCCTGATCGCGGGTTCGAACGGAGCTCCATCCCTCTATACCTCCGCGGACGGTGGCGCGACGTGGGGCAAGGTCGGCCCCCTGCCCGGGCAGATCAGCTCTCCGAACGCGAACTTCACGGAATTGCATTTCATCGACATCGTCGATGCCACGCACTGGTGGGTGATGGGCCAGATCGACTACTTCACCTCAGGGTCAGGTGGGCTGATCCTCTTCAGCTCCGACAGCGGCGTCACGTGGACGGTGCAGCTCGCTGGAAGCGGCACCTGAGGAACTGATGCGCTTACTGCGTGACGTCTATCCAGACGAGGCCGGGGGGTAGGGTCAGCGCCTGGCCGTTGTCCAGGGTGAACGCCAGGGGCTGGTGGCTGTTCACCGACTTCCACGTGCCTTTGTAACCCAGTCCCTTGTAGTAGACGTTGATCGCGCCGCTCGAGTCCAGGTCGAAGTCGTGGATGTGCGCGCCGTGGCCGTCACCGACGTCGAGCAGTGTCTCGCGCGTGTGGACAACGACCACCATCTCGATCCGCAGCGGCTGCTTCAGGCTCGCGTCGACGTAGTGATGCCCCGCCTCGGTCTTCTGGTACGTGCCCGTCGCGGCGTCGTACGCGTAGGTCGAGTAGTGCTCGGCCACGGCCACCGAGCCGGCGCCCGTGCCTCCGCTCAGGTCCGGGCGCGCCTTCGGGATCGTGTAGGCGGAGATGCCTCCGAAGAAGTTGTTCTCGGCCGCGGCCACGCGGTCGCCGTTGATCATCAGGTTGTCGGGCGCATAGCGCGCGCCCGTGCGGTACTGGTAGCCGATGGTGTCGAAGAACTGCGGGGTCGGATCGGACGCGGCCCGCGCGCGCGTGGCCGCAGACTCGCCCGACTGGAACAGCAGGCCGCGGTAGTGCCGCCCGATCTTCAACGAGATGAACCTCGCCGAGCGCATCGGCCCGATCAGGTTCGGAGCATTTTCGTAGACCGCCGTCAGGCGCGTGATGCCGCCCTCGGCAAGGTATTCGAAGATGACGTCCGCCGCCTGCAGGCCGTTCTGGTCGCGGGCGAACTCGTCGTTCGGGATCTGGATCAGCGCCGGGTAGCGCAGCGAGACCCTGTGCTCGCGGTCGTGCCAGTAGATCCCGGTCTTGACCGTGAATCCAGCCGGCACGGTGTGACCGGTCTGGTCACGCCCGCCCGCTGCGATCGAAACTGTCAACGGGCCGGAGGGCAGTCCCGCGGTCGAGAACGTGGCGCTCCGGTCGTCGGTGGCCCACTTGAGGTTGGCGACCTGGCCGCCGATCGTGGCCTTGATCGTCACCGGTTCCATCGCGTCGTTGAACGTGAGCTTCAACGTCGACGACGGGTCGATCTCCATCCCGTCCTTGAGCTGCGTGCCGTCGCTCGCGGTCAGCCCGATGACGCGCGGGATGATGATCGTGGTGAAGCTCCACTGCCCGCCCCCCACGCGGTGATGGCCGACGTCGTAGATCGGGAGCAGCCCCACGGTGTAAGTCGTCAGCTCGGCCAGCGGCTTCGACGGCGTCCATGCGTACTGCGTCTGGCCCGACACCGCGTACAGCTCTCCGTCGGTCGCCGGCGTGATCGAGAAGGCGGCCTTGAGGACGTCCGGCGACACCGACCTGGAGAACGTGAACGCGAAGCTGCCATCAGTGGGGATGTTCTTCTGACCGCTCTTGATGTTCGTGGTCACGGTCGTAGGCAGGGTGTTCTGGTAGGCGAGAAACGCGCCGACGCCGACCAGCACGACGAGCACCACCATGCCTGCGGCAGCCCAGCCGCGGCGGCCGAGACCCCTGCGGCGGCGCGACGGCCGCTTTAGGGGAAAGGCCCCGAGAGACGAAGGCTCGAGCGTTGGCGGTGACGTGGAGATGGACAACGGGCCGCGGGAATTATTACACCAAGCGCCGCAACAGGGAAAAGCTATAGAGGCCGGTCGCGTGGCCGCTTTCGAACCCGATCTGCAGCGCGTACTGGCCGATCAGCGTCACGTCGCGGATGCGGAGCTCTTCATCACCGAGCGACTTGACTCGCGAAAGGCGTCCGGGCATTCCCGCCTCGCCGCGGCACTCCGCGCATGGGCAAGCCCAACGCAGCTGCTCGCCCGTGTAGCTCGTCCGCTTGCCGTCTTCCCATGTGATCTCCATCACCTGGCGCGCGCGGTCGACGTCGACGTTGGTGGGAAACGGATCCGGGTCTTGCGTTTCAGTGCACGTTGATGACGGGCAGCTGGCGGAACGACTGGATGGACGTCCGCGCGGCCACCTGGGAGGCGATCTGCACGAAGGCCTTCGCACCGGCCGACTCGGGACGCGAGATGACCACCGGGGTCCCGGAGTCCGCGTCTTCGCGAATGCCCTCTTCGAGCGGGATCGCGCCGAGGAACGGAACACCGAACCGCCTGGCGGCCGCCTCGGCGCCGCCGTGGCTGAAGATCTCGTGGCGGTGTCCACACTCCGAGCACACGTACCAGCTCATGTTCTCGATGAGGCCCAGCGGCGTGACGTTGAGCCGGCGAAACATCTGCAGCGCCTTGACGGCGATGTCGGTGGCCACGTCCTGCGGCGTGCAGACGATCGCCACGCCGGTAAGGGGGACTGCCTGCGCGAGGGTCAGCGACGCGTCGCCGGTCCCTGGCGGCAGGTCGATGATGAGGTAGTCGAGCCGTCCCCAATCGACCTGGACCATCATGGCCTCGATCGCCTTGCCGACCATCGGCCCGCGATAGATCGTCGGCTCGCTGCCGGGGTTGAGGTGGCCGAACGACATGAGCTTCATGCCGTGCGCCTCGACTGGCAGCAGGTGGCCGTTCGACTGCTCGGGCGTGGTCTGGGATCCGGTCATGACCGGCACCGACGGGCCGTAGATGTCGGCGTCGAGCAGGCCGACCGAGGCACCGCTGAGGCGCAGCGCCGCGGCGAGGTTCACCGCCACCGTCGACTTGCCGACGCCGCCTTTGCCTGAGGCGACGGCGATCGTCTGCTTCACGCCGGGAAGGATCTCGGAAGGCTTCGGCCGCGTGAAGGCGGGGCGGACGTTTGCCGTCATTCGCACTTCCACGGCCGTCACACCGGCCAGCTCCCCGACCGCTTCCTCGGCCTGGGACTTGAACCTGTCGCGCACCGGGCAGGCCGGCGTCGTCAGCTCGAACGTGAAGCTGACCCTGCCCTGGGGGCTCACCTCCAGCTCCTTGATCATGCCCAGGGCGACGACGTCACGGCCGAGGTCCGGGTCTTTGATCGTGGCCAGGACGTCGAGGACCTGCTGCGAGGAGGGCACCGCCATCAGGCACCGGATGTTACCGAGGCTGCTAAGTTCATTGCGCCATGAAGACCGTCGGGACAAAGCAGGTCACGGCGCAGAGCCCTCCGGCCGACCTCATCGCGTACTACGGAGGCGCCGCCTCCGACGTCTATTTCCAGAGGGCCCACAAGACGCTGACGGCGGCCAACGTCGACGCGGTCGTCGCCATGGACTTCTTCTCCCCGTGCTGCGCGTGCGCGCGCCGTACTCTCGTTTCGGCGTCTACGAGACAGCGCTCCTCGGCATGCTCTCCAGCTGTTCGGGCTGGGCGACCGCGGCCCGCGAGATCGTCGATGCCGCCAACGGCAAGCGCGTGATCAGCTTCGGCGCTCGTCACGTCCACCCGTTGATCGCACCGACCATGGAGTACTCGGCCGTCGTCGGCGGCTGCGCCGGATGCGCCACGCCGCTGGGCGCGGAGCTCGCCGGCCTCGAGGGTGCCTCCGGGACGATGCCGCACGCGATGATCCTGCTGTTCGGCGACACCGTGAAAGCCGCCCTGGCCTTCGACGAGGCGATGGGGGACGACGTGCTCAGGATCGTGCTCGTCGACACGTTCAAGGACGAGGCCGAGGAAGCGCTGCGGGTGGCCGCGGCGCTGGGCAAGCGCCTGCGAGGCGTGAGGCTGGACACGCCCGGCGAGCGCGGCGGGGTCACTGTCGACCTGGTGAAAGAGGTCCGCGCCCGACTCGACCTGGCCGGCTTCGAGCACGTGGGGATCTTCGTCTCCGGCGGGCTGGACGCCGCGCGCATCGCGCAGTTCGAGGCCGCGAAGTGCCCCATCCACTCGTACGGGGTCGGCATGGCGATCAGCTCCGCGCCGCCGATCGCCTTCACGGCCGACATCAAGGAGATCGCGGGCAAGCCCGTGACCAAGCGCGGCCGGATTCCAGGCGCGGCGCCGAACGCGCGCCTCGTCAGGGTCATCTGACCGAGAAGGCACTTCTCGAGCTCCAGGAGGACTGCCGCGGCTGTCGCGTCTGCGCCGACCAGGGGATCATCGCCGAGGCGAACCCGACTTTCGAGGGGCGTTGGGGCGCTCCGTTCTTCATGGTCGGCCAGGCGCCTGGCCCCGCCGAGCGAGCGACCCGGCGCCCGTTCTCGGGCCGCGCGGGCAAAGAGCTCGACCGCTGGATGCTGCGGGCCGGGTTCCGCGATCAGGACGAGTTCCGCCGGCTGACCTACATCGCCGCGCTGATGCGGTGCTTCCCCGGCCGCAACAGGCAGAACACGGGCGACCTCCCGCCGCCGCCCGCGGGGATCGCCAACTGCGCGCACTGGCTCGATTCCGAGCTTCACATCCTCAAGCCGAAGGTCCTGATCCTCGTCGGCCAGATGGCGATCTCACGCTTTCTCGGCCCTGCGCCGCTCGAGGAGCGCGTGGGCATGAGCTTCGGCGGACGGCCCGTGATGATCCCGCTGCCGCATCCCTCGGGACAGAACCGATGGCTCAACGCGCCGGCGAACCGGGACCGGCTTGCCCGCGCCCTCACGCTGATCGGCGAGCAGCGAGCAAAATTTGCGCCGTGAGATATCTCCTTATCTATTACGGCGGGACCATGCCCCAAACACCGGCGCAGCAGGCGCGCGTCATGAAGCAGTGGACGACATGGTTCGCCCGGCTCGGCACCGCCATCATCGACCCGGGCAATCCCTTCTCCGGCAAGGTCAACAAGATCAAGCCCGACGGCGAGGTCGCCAAAGGGCCGATCGGCCAGCGCGCCTCCGGCTACAGCATCATCGAGGCACCGTCCCTCGACGCCGCGACGAAGCTCGCCAGGAGCTGCCCGGTGGTCAAAGGCGGCGCGCAGGTGGCGGTCTACGAAACCTTCAACGTGATGTAGGAGTTGCCTGCGTTCTTCGCGCGCCGTGAGCGCGGCCGCGCGGTCATCGAAGGTCCCGACGCCCAGCACCTGGCTCGATCGCTGCGCGCGCGTCCCGGGGAGGAGATCGAGGTCCTCGACCCCGACGGCTTCCTTCTGACGGTGCGGCTCGAAGAGGTTTCGCCGGAGCGGGTCGAGGGAGTCGTGGTGGCCGAGCGAGCGCACCGGCCTGAGCCGGCCGCACGGGTCACCATCGCCATCGCCAACCTGCCGGCGGCGGCTCTCGAGCTCGTGCTGTCCCGATGCACCGAGGCGGGGGCGCACGCGTTCGTCGTCTTTCCGGCGGACCGGAGCGTCGGCCGCGGCCGGAAGCTCGAGCGGTGGAGCACGATCTGCCGGGAGTCGGCGATGCTCGCGGGCCGCCTGCGCGTCCCCGAGGTCTCGGTGGCGTCGTCGTTCGAGGCGGCGCTCGCAGTGGAGGAAAATCCGGTGCTGTTGGTCCGAGAGGCGCCGCGCCGGCTTGCGGACCTGAGAGAGCCGGAGCACCTGACGCTGTTCGTCGGTCCCGAGGGCGGATGGAGCGACCGTGAGCTGGAGATCGCTGAAACCACGGCCACTCTCGGTGCTCGGAACCTGCGTGCCGAGACCGCCGCGCTGGTCGGCCTCGCGATCGCGCTCAGCGTCCGCGGCGGCTAGTCTCGGCCTCGCGAGAGGTCAGGGCTTGTTGCCGCGCGCCGTTTCCACCTCGCCGGCGATCGCCAGCACGGAACCGATGCCGAAGATCAGCGCCCCGACCACCAACAGGCCGGCGGCCGCCGGCAGGAACCACGACGTCGCGGCAAGGCCGAGGCAGAGGATGCCGACCGCGAAGACCAGGAGCGCGTAGATCCGAAAGCCTCGCCTGGAGGCGGCGAAACCAGGCGGCAGCGAGCCGAGGTACTTCGAGGTGACGCGCCTGATCACGTGGTCGCCGGCGCCGAACAGGTTGACCAGCAGCACCACGCCGGCGACCGCAAGCACCACTCCGATCACGAGCACCACGGCCACGATCCCTAGCATTCTGACGATGGCAGTGACGACCAGGCAGGCGCTGGTGCGGAACTTCTGCATCATCGCCCACATCGACCACGGCAAGTCGACGCTCGCCGACAGGCTGCTCGAGCGCACCGGCTCGATCAGCAAGCGCGACATGCAGGACCAGGTGCTGGACACCATGGACCTGGAGCGCGAACGCGGGATCACGATCAAGCTCCAGGCCGTCCGGATGACCTACCCGGCGCACGACGGGCAGTCTTACGAGCTCAACCTGATCGACACCCCGGGGCACGTCGACTTCGCCTACGAGGTCTCGCGCTCCCTGGCCGCGTGCGAGGGCGCCATCCTGGTCGTCGACGCGGCGCAGGGGATCGAAGCGCAGACCCTTGCCAACCTCTACCAGGCGGTCGAGGCGGGGCTGACCATCGTCCCGGTGGTCAACAAGATCGACCTCGACGCCGCGCAGCCCGAGCTCGTCGCCGAGGAGATCGCCGACGTCACCGGCATCTCTCGCGACCAGGTCGTCTTCGCCTCGGCCAAGCTCGGGGTCGGCACCGACGACATCCTCGAGGCCGTCGTCAACCGGGTGCCGCCTCCCCGCGGCGATCCCTCGAGGCCGCTGCGCGCGCTGATCTTCGACTCCCACTACGACCCCTACCGAGGCGTGATCACATACGTGCGTGTGGTCGACGGCGAGATCATCCCGCGCACCCGGGTCCGGATGATGAACACCGGCAAGGTCCACGAGGTCGACGAGGTCGGCTGGTTTGCGCCGCGGCCGCGGCCCGCAGACAAGCTGACGGCGGGCGAGGTCGGCTACGTCACCGCAGCGATCAAGAACGTGGTCGACGCGCGGGTCGGCGACACGATCACGACCGCGGAGCACGGCGCGACCACGCCTCTGCCGGGCT
Organism: Chloroflexota bacterium; assembly: GCA_005889495.1. GTDB lineage: Bacteria > Chloroflexota > Dormibacteria > Dormibacterales > Dormibacteraceae > 40CM-4-65-16. The sequence continues at coordinate 23,920 of VBHA01000076.1, read as the reverse complement.
ACCGGCAGGTGAAGCCGATGGTGTTCGCCGGGCTGTTCCCGACCGAGTCCGACCAGTTCTCAGACCTGAAGGAGGCGCTCGAGAAGCTGCAGCTCAACGACGCGGCGCTCTCGTACGAGCCCGAGAACTCGGCCGCCCTCGGCTTCGGCTTCCGGTGCGGATTCCTCGGCCTGCTGCACCTCGAGATCGTGCAGGAGCGCCTGGAGCGGGAGTTCGAGCTCGACCTCATCACCACGGCGCCGACGGTCGCGTACCAGGTCAAGCTCAGGCGCGGCGAGGTGGTCGAGGTCGACAACCCGGCGCTGCTGCCCGACCCGACGTTGGTCGAGTCGATCGCCGAACCCTTCGTCAAGCTTTCGATCATCGCGCCGTCGGTGTACGTCGGTCCGATGATGGAGCTCTGCCAGGAGCGGCGAGGGTCCTTCAAGCAACTCGAGCACCGGCCTGGCGACCGCGTCGTGCTCGAGTACGAGATCCCGCTCGGCGAGATCATCCACGACTTCTACGACCAGCTGAAGTCCCGCTCCAAGGGCTACGCGTCGATGGACTACGAGATGCTTGGCTTCCGCGAAGGCGACCTCTCGAAGCTCGACGTGCTGGTGGCGGGCGAGCCGGTGGACGCCCTGTCCCTGATCACCCACCGTTCCAAGGCCCAGGCGCAGGGCCGCCGCCTGGCGGAGAAGCTCAAGTCGATCATCCCCCGCCAGATGTACGAGGTGCCGATCCAGGCTGCCATTGGCGGTAAGGTGATCGCCCGCGAGACGATCCCGGCGATGCGCAAGGACGTCATCGCGAAATGCTATGGCGGAGACGTGACCCGTAAACGCAAACTGTTGGAGAAGCAGAAGGAAGGCAAGCGACGGATGAAGCGGGTGGGTTCGGTCGAGATTCCGCAGGAAGCGTTCATGGCGGTGCTGAAGCTTGATTAGAGCGATGCGCACAGTCGCCCTGCTCGCGCTCGCGGTGTTCGGCGCGTCGTGCACGGCCGGGTCGGCGAGCCTGAACGCGAAGCCGGCCGACCTCTACTCGATCATGCCGAGCATGGCTGACGTCCGAAGCCTGATGGGCGACAGCAACTGGTGGGCGAGCGCGCCCTCCTTCGAGGTGCGGCCGCTGGATGCGGAGACCACCCCCGCGACGGTGAAGTTCTCGGTCAGCGAGGACTACCTGCACATGGGCACCGCGGAGGAGCTGTTCGCGCGCTACACCCTCTACGACAAAGCCGCTTCAGCCACCACGGCCATGAGCAACTACAAGGCCGCGTTCGGCGCCTCGCCGTCGACGCCGAAGGTGGGGGACGACGTCCTTTACTACCCGGTCACGGGAAACGGCGGCGGGGCGCCCTTCATCACCCGGACCTTTGTCCGCGTGGGACAGGTCATCCTGACCCTCGTCTGGGCGCGCAAGGACAACAACACGAAGGTGGACATGCTGGCGAAGAACGCGAAGAAGTTCGCCGCAGGGATGCGCGACCTGAGCAAGGTGCACACCTCGCCCACACCGGTCGACGTCAAGCTCCTGCCGCCGCCCGGCCGCCTGATCACGTTCCTCGGCGCGACGCAGGTGCCGATCGAAGCGTTCGTGACCCTGACCCGCACCTCTCTGCCCGACTACGCGCTGCAGGTCCTTCGGAGCAGCGGCGTCACGAGCTTCGTCTATGGCGACTACGCATTGAACAACGACACGCACATGGAGGTGCAGACCGCGCTGCTGAGGCTGCCGAGCGCCGCCGACGGCCCGTCCTTCAGCAAGCTGTTCGGACCGAGTCCGACGGCTGACGCCGAAGGCATCTACAGCGGCTACATCCCCATCGGCGGCACGCCGGCGGCCGGGGTGTACGAGTACGTGCTGTCTTCCGGCACCTACGGCATCATGATCATCTGCAAGGCAAGCCTCGAAGGCGAAGCGGCTTCCAAGGAATGCGAGAACCCGTCGCACGACACCGCCATCGCCTGGAAGCTGGCGCTGGCCTCCTAGCGGCGCGAGACGCCCGGGCTCTTCGCGGAGGTCGCCAGGAACCAGTCCCACTGCTTGGTGAGCCCTTCGCGCAGCGAGACGCGGGGCTCCCAACCAAGCTTTTCACGGGCCAGGTTGATCGAAGCGCCGGTGTGCCGCGGGTCGCCCGGCGCGGCAGGCAGATGCTTGCGCCGCGGCTGCACGTGACTGATCTCCTCGAGCGTGTGGAGGACCCTGTTCACGGTGACACGGCTGCCACCACCAAGGTTGATGATCTGTCCGACCACGTCGGCCGACGCGGCCTTGACGGTCCCGTCGACGGCATCCGAGACGTACGTGAACTCGCGTGTTTGCTCGCCGTCACCGAAGATCTCGATCTCCTGCTCCTCGACCAGCGCTTCCATGAACCGGCAGAACGCCATGTCCGGCCGCTGGCGAGGGCCATAGACGGTGAAGTAGCGGAGCGAGGTCGCGGGGATGCCGAAGTTGCGCATGTAGACGAAGGTCAGGTGCTCGGCGGCCAGCTTGGTCATGCCGTAGGGCGAGACTGGGCGCGGCAGGGCCGTCTCCTTGGTCGGGAACATCTCCGCGTCCCCATAGACCGATGAGCTCGACGCGAACACGAGTCTCTTCACAGGTTCCTCGCGCAGCGCCTCGAGCAGTCGCTGGGTGGCGACGATGTTGTCGTGCACGTAGCGGTCGAAGTGGCTCCCCCAGCTCGGGCGCACGCCCGGCTGGCCCGCGAGGTGGAAGACGACGGTCGCGCCCTGAAGCAGGCGATCGAGGTCGGCGTCGACGAGGTCTGACTCCTCGAGGGTGAAGCTGCCGTGCTTCCCCGCGGCCTCGACGTTTCGCTCCTTGCTCGCCCGCTCGTAGTAATCGCTGAAGGAGTCGATGCCGACCACCTCGTGTCCCGCGGAGAGCAGGCGCTCGCACAGGTGCGAGCCGATGAATCCGGCCGCGCCGGTGACGACGACCCGGGTCGGGGTTTCGAGCATGTCGGAAAAGACTACCTATCGTTGTGGCCGTGGATCGGTTCCAGGCCTGGCTCGCCGCCACCGACTCCGGCGTGCACGTGAGGGAGTTCCCGCAGGGCACGCGCACCGCGGTGGACGCCGCGCGGGCCGTCGGCTGCGAGCTGGGCCAGATCGTGAAGTCGCTCGTCTTCGTGGCCGCCGGCAGACCCGTCGTGGCGCTGGTGAGCGGCGCCAACCGGCTCGACGAGCGAAGGCTGGGGGAGGTCGCCGGTGAGCCGGTGGCGAAGGCGGACGCAGAGACCGCCCGGGCCGCGACCGGCTACTCGATCGGCGGCGTCCCGCCTTTCGGGCACGTGACGGCGGTCCCGGTCTTCATGGACCGCGACCTGATCCGGTTCCCGGTCGTCTGGGCCGCGGCCGGGAGACCGGACTCGGTCTTCGAGATCGAGCCAGGTCGACTGCTCGAGCTGAGCAACGCCACGGTGGTGGACCTCAAATGAGTGCGCACCTGCCCCTCCGGCGCTTCGCGCCACCTCCCCATGAATGGGGAGGAGAAGGTCTTCTGCCCTTCCGCCACCTCTATTTGCACATCCCGTTCTGCCGCCACAAGTGCGGTTACTGCGACTTCAACGCGTACGCGGGCATGGACCGCCTCATGCCGGACTACGTCGACGCGCTGGAGCGCGAGCTTGTCTTCGCGCGCGAGCGTCATTCGTTTCAGCCGCTCGAGACGGTCTACTTCGGCGGCGGCACGCCGAGCCTGCTGCCGGCTCCTGAGGCGGCGCGCCTCCTCGCGTTCATCCGCGCGAACTTCGACCTCGCGGCCGAAGCGGAGGTCACGCTGGAGGCCAACCCCGCGAGCACCGATGAGGCGCGAGTCGAGGCCTGGCTGGAGGGCGGCGTCAACCGTTTGAGCCTGGGCGTGCAGGGGTTCGATCCGAAAGCGCTTGCGGTGCTCGAGCGCAAGACCGACGCGGCGCAGGCGACGCGCGCGTTCGGCCTGGCGCGACGGATGGGCATGCCCAACATCAGCATCGACCTCATCTACGCGGTCCCCTACCAGAGCATGGCGACCTGGCTCGACACACTCGGACGCGCGATCTCCCTCGGCCCGGACCACGTCTCGACCTACTGCCTGTCGTTCGAGGAGGGCACGCTCCTGCACCGGCGGCGGGCCGAGGGTCGCGTGCCCGAGGTCGAGACAGACCTCCAGTGGGACCAGCTCGACGCCGCGTGCGTGGAGCTGGGGGCCGCCGGGTTCCGACGCTACGAGGTCTCGAGCTGGGCGCGGCCCGGTTTCGAGTCGCGGCACAACCAGGCCTACTGGCGATGCCGGCCCGTTTACGGCGCGGGCGCGGGCGCGCACTCGTACGCCACCGACATGGCGAAGGCCTGGCGCTGGTGGAACGTCGCCAGGCCGCGTGAGTACATCTCCGCCGCGCCGGCCACGAGGGCCGACGGGGAGGAGCTCGAGCCGCGGAAGGCGATCGCAGAGGCGCTGATGCTGGGGCTACGTACGGCCGACGGCATGGTCGCGCCGGCGGGCTTCGACGGCGAGCTGGCCGAGCTGCAGGACGCCGGCCTGATCGAGAGGGTCGACGGCCGGGTGGTCCCCACGCGCCGGGGTCTCGACCTGCACAACCAGATCGCCCTGGCGGTACTGTAGTTGGCACTCTCCTGGGGAGAGTGCTGAACCATGATGGAGAACAGGAAGCAGGAGATCCTGCGCGCGGTGGTGCATGAGTTCACGTCGAGGGCCGTGCCCGTGGGCTCGCAGGCCCTCCAGAGCCGGTACTTCGTCAACCTTTCGTCCGCGACCATTCGAAGTGAGCTCGCCGACCTTGCCGACCTCGGCTACCTGTCCCAGCCGCACACCTCGGCCGGGCGCGTCCCGACCGACTCGGGCTACCGCTACTTCGTCGACTTCCTGATGGACCTCGAGCCCATCCCCGACCGCATCAAGGCCTACATCCACGACGAGCTGGAGAAGGCACCCGCCGATGTGGAGGGGCTGGTGGAGCGGGTGGCGATGACCCTGGCGGAAGTGACGCAGAACGCTTCGGTGGCGAGCGCTCCTCAGGGCGCGCTGGCGCGGGTCAAGCACCTCGACCTGGTCTCCCTCGAGCCGAGGGACGTGCTCCTGATCCTCCTCCTGGAGGGCAACCTGCTGCGTCAGCAGGTCGTCAACACGACCCAGCCCGCGACCCAGGTGCAGCTCACACGGCTCACCGCGAAGTTGAATGTGGGCCTGGGCGGCCGCGCGAGCGACGAGGCCCGCCGGCGCTACGAAAGCGCGCCGCTGGGACTCGAGAAGGAGCTGCTGGGCCGGGTCGTCGCCGTCCTCGACGCATACGAGAAGGGCTCTGAGAACCTCGTCGTCCACGACGGCGTGCGCAACCTCCTGCGCCAGCCCGAGTTTGCCGAATCCTCCCGCGTCCACCAGGTGCTGGAGGTCCTGGAGGAGACGCGCTACCTGACGCTGCTGCTGCGCCAGCTCATCGGCGACTCCGACCTCCAGATCGTCATCGGTTCGGAGAACGCCTCGAGCCAGCTGCAGGCGTGCGCGGTCGTCCTGACCACGTACGGCCCATCGGACCGTCTGAAAGGGGTGCTGGGCGTGGTCGGCCCGACGCGCATGGCGTACAGCCAGACGGTCGCCCGCCTGCAGGCCGTCGCTCGGAGCGCGAGCGAGCGCATGGTCGAGCTTGGAGTTTGACCTGTTTGAGCTCGAGGCTCCTCGCGGTATCTAGAGAGCGATGACCACCCGCAAGCATCCTCGCGACCCGGAGGAGCTCGAAGCCAGCATCGCCCTGTACGAGGGCAAGATCGCCGAGCTCGAGTCGGCCGTGGCCGAAGCGAAGGACAAGTACCTGCGCCTGGCCGCCGACTTCGACAACTACAAGAAGCGCATGCGCCAGGAGCAGCTGGACACCATGCAGCATGCGTCCGCGGAGCTGATCCATCGCCTGCTGCCGGTGCTCGACGACCTGCAGAACGTCCTCGACCACAAGCCGAAGGGAGTCGACGAGGGCTGGGCGAAAGGACTGGAGCTGAGCGTCCGCAAGCTCGAGGAGGCGCTGGGCACACACGGCCTGGAGCCGATCGACTCGGTGGGCGCCCGCTTCGACCCCAAGCTGCACGAGGCGGTCGGCCACGAGGAGTCCACCGAGCATCCCGAGGACACCGTGGTCTCGGAGCTGCGGCGCGGTTACCGCGTGCGCGACCGCGTGGTGAGGCCCGCCCTGGTCAAGGTCTCGCGGCGACCCGTCCTCCCAGCCGAAACCGACGAATCCTGACCAACCGATAGTGGCGGTCAAGCGCGACTACTACGAAGTTCTCGGGGTTGGGCGGCAGGCCTCGGCCGAGGAGCTGAAGCGGGCTTTTCGCAAGATCGCGATGGACTCTCATCCCGACCGCAACCCGGACGATGCGGTCGCGGCCGCGCGTTTCAAAGAGGCGAGCGAGGCCTACGCCGTGCTCTCCGACCCCCAGCGGCGGCGCAGCTACGACCTCTTCGGCCATTCCGCGGCCGGTGCCGGCGGGCCGGCGGTCGACTTCTCGGACATGCCGTTCGGCGACATCTTCGACACCTTCTTCGGGGGCGGTGCCGGCGCTCGCTCGCGACGCCAGGCCTCAAACCGCGGCGAGGACCTCCGCTATGACCTGACCATCTCCTTCGAGGAGGCGTTCAGCGGCGTCGAGAAGCAGCTCGACGTGTCGAAGCTCGCGGCCTGCGACCACTGCTCAGGAACTGGCGCAGAGCCGGGCACCGGCCAGGAGACGTGCCCGGGATGTGGCGGCTCGGGCCACGTCCGGCGCGCCGCGCAGTCCTTCTTCGGCCAGGTGGTGACGACCGCGACCTGCCCAACCTGCGGTGGCGCGGGGCGGATCCTGAAGAACCCCTGCCAGCAGTGCCGCGGGCAGGGACGGGTCCAGAAGGCGAAGCGGCTGGCGGTGAATATCCCCGCGGGCGTCGACATGGGTTCGCAGATCAGGATCAGCGGCGAGGGCGAGGCGGGCGTGCGCGGCGGCCCTCCAGGCGATCTGTACGTGGTCCTGCGCGTCAAGCCGCATCCCTATCTGACGCGGCACGAGCAGGACATCGTCTACGAGCTTCGGGTCAACATGGTCCAGGCGGCGCTCGGCGACCGGATCGAGATCCCGACCATCGAGGGTGCGGTGGAGATCGCGATCCCGCCGGGCACGCAGCACGGGCAGTCGTTCCGGCTCGCCGGGCGGGGCATGCCCGACGTGCGCGGCGGTCGGCGCGGCGACCAGTACGTGGTCGTGCAGCTGGTCGTCCCGAAGGACCTCACCCCGGAGCAGAAGGCCCTGCTGCGCAAGGTCGGCGGGCTCACCGGCAAGCCGGAGAAGGTTTCGAAGGGGTTCTTCGACAAGCTGCGCGACGCGATTTCGCTTGACTAGCTGAAATCCCTCCGGGCGCAAATACACTGCGCATCGCCGTTCACTCTCGAGGTCACCGACGGCGCGCTTTGCGCGTCAGGAGTGCATTGCACAGCTGCCGCAACCCTGTCCGTGGCATAACCCAGCCACTTGCGGGGTAGTTATCTGATTCAGTAGCTTTGATCGGTACAGAGAGGATGAACGTGTCCAAAACCATCGATCTAGAACTCACCCGAGCAGAAGTCGAGGTCCTCGAGCTTGAGGCACGCCTCCGGGTCGTGCCCATGAACGACACCCAGCTTTCCCACGCCCTGAAGACCGCCCTCGCGGCCAAGAAGGAGCGGCTGGCCAAGCTGCGCACCCTCCACGCCACGGCGGGCCGGCGGTCCGCCAAGGACGGTGACGGGGAGAAGATCAACCCTCTCCACGCCGGCCGGCGCCCGCCCTTGAAGCGGACGGTGCCCCAGAGGCCGCAGACCAAGACCGGCAAGTAACCGCCGGGGGCGCCCAAGTCAGACCTGAACTCAAATTCGGGTCCCTGCCGCTATCGTTCAGCCCGTTGGCTGAACAGCTGAGCTTGTCCCCTGGAGCCGCGGCCGACCCTCTGTTCGGGGCCGCATGGGCGGCGGTCGGGCTTCCCCGGCCGGCGCGCCGCTGGACCCTGCCCCTCGTCAATGGCCTCGCGGTGGCCGCTGTCATAGGCGGTGTCACCTACCGGCTGTGGCAGGCGCACCTGCCCCAGGACATCCTCCGAGAAGAGGCGCTGCTGATCGGCCTGGGCGTCGTCCTCGGTGCCTTCGCCGTGGCCGCGCGCGCGTCCAGGTACGCCTCCCGGCTGGCCGTGCAGATCCCGATCATGGCCGCCGCCGCGACCCTCGCCGTCCTGGTTTTCGCTGTGGCCGGGCGCTGGCTGGGCGACGACCTGCCCCCGTTTGCGGCGATCAGCTTCGCGGCCGTGTTCCTCCAGTTCGACGTCGGGCTCCGTTCTCGCAGCTTTGGCTACGTATTCGCGGTCGCCATCGTCGCGCTGGGGCTCCTCTGGCTTTACTCGGTCACACAGCTGATGGTCTCGATCACGGCGGTCGCGATCTGGACGCTGATCCTGGTCGGGCTCGGGATCCTGGCCTTCCTCACCAGCCGGACGATCGAGCGCGACCTCGGCATCCAGGTCGAGCGGCAGAGCACGCTCCTGGCGACCCTCAGCGACCTTGGCGAAGGCCTTGTGATCACAGAAAACGGCCGCTTCGTCGTCGGCAACGACGCCTACGTCCAGCTCACGGGGTACACGCGCGAAGAGCTGACGGCGCTGCCGTCCCTGATCGACCTGGCCCCTCCAGAAGACAGGGACCTGCTGGCCGCCAACCTGACCCGGCGGCTGTCGGGCGGCGACGCGCCGCCCCGGTACCGTTCCGCGATCATCGACAAGGCCGGCCGGCGGGTGGAAGTCGACGTCGCCATCCACCGCGTCGCGACACGGCCGGACCAGCTGCTCACGCTGGTCAGCGACATCAGCGCGAAGCTGCGGGCCGAGGCCGCCGAGCACGAGACCGAGACGAGGTTCCGAACCCTTTTCCAGCAGGCCCAGGCCGGCATGGCGTTCGCCAGCCTGGACGGCCACATCACGACGGTGAACGCGGCGTTCTGCGAGCTGGTCGGTTACAGCGAGACGGAGCTCCGCACCCTGTCGCTGCTCGACATCACCCATCCCGACGACGTCGTGGCCTTGCAGGAGGCGATGCACTCGATGCTCGCCGGCGAGGACGAGGGGCGCCGCATCGAGAAGCGCTACACGCGGAAGGACGGCGAGCACGTGTGGGTCGACCTGACGATGCGCCTGGTGCGTGGAGCCGACCAGCGACCGGGCTATTTCCAGACGGTCACCGTCGACATCCGCGACCGCAAGCGCGCCGAGGTCCTGCAGGCGGCGAGGTTTGCGGTGACCCAGGCGCTGGTGACGTCGCCTGGCTGGCAGAAGGCGGCTCCGGGCGTGCTCGAGGGCCTTTGCCGCGCGCTCGACTGGGAGCTCGCCGAGTACTGGGAGGTGGACCTCGACCGCGAAGCCATGCACTTCGTCACGTCGTGGAAGCGACCTGGGCGGGACACGACCGCGTTCGAGGCGACTGCCGCCGGCCATGCCTACAGGCGCGGAGAGGGCCTGGCCGGAAAGGTGTGGGAGGCGGGCAAGCCCATGGCCATGCCCGACCTCGCCGGCGACACATCGCCGCGCGCCGCGGCGGCGGTCGCGTCGGGGCTGCACGGCATCGTCGGGTTTCCCGTGCGCAGCGGCCGCCGAGTCGTCGGCATGATCTCGCTCCACACATGGGCCGCGCGCGACCTGGACGACGGCCTGGTCGCGGTCATGAACGACGTCGGGTCGCAGATCGGCGAGTTCGTCGAGCGGAAGCGCGCCGAGGTCGCGCTGCAGGAAAGCGAGAAGCGGATGCGCTCCGTGCTGGACAACGTCTCCGACGGTCTCGCCACGATCGACCAGGCAGGCATCATCGATTCCGCCAACCCCGCGGTCGGCAAGCTCTTCGGCTACTCCGACCACGAGCTCATCGGCGAGCAGGCGAGCATCCTGATCGCGACCACGCACCGGAGCGCGTTCGACAACTACCTGCAGCGCCGGCTGTCGGTGGATATCCCCGTCAGCGGCTCTCACGAGACGATGGGCAAGCGGAAGAACGGCAGCCTCTTTCCACTCGAGTTCGTCGTCAGCTCGATGCAGGTCGGCGCGCGACATCTCTTCATCGCGACCCTGCGCGACATCTCGGAGCGGAAGGCCCACACCGACGCGCTGGAGTACCAGGCCCTCCACGACGCGCTGACCGGGCTGCCGAACCGCAGCCTTTTCGGCGACCGCCTGCGCCAGGCGCTGCTGGCGGCGCGGCGCAACCAGAAGATGTTCGGCGTGCTGCTGCTCGACCTCGACCGGTTCAAAGACATCAACGACGCTCTCGGACACGACCGCGGCGACAGCCTTCTGCAGGAGGTCACCGCCCGTCTGCGGGGCGTCCTGCGCGCGACCGACACCATCGCGCGCCTGGGCGGCGACGAGTTTGCCGTCCTGACAACCGACGCGAGGCACCCGGAGGACGTGCTCGGGACCGCCAAGAAGATCCTCGCCTCGCTCGAGGGGCCGTTTGCGATCGGCGACCAGATGGTGGAGACAGGCGCGTCGATCGGGATTGCGCTGTATCCGGTGCATGGAGACGATCCGAGCACGCTGCTCCGGCGCGCCGACGTCGCCATGTACGTGGCCAAGCGCTCCGGTGGCGGATTCGCGCTATATCAGCCCGAGCACGAGACGCAGACTCTACGGCGCTCCGGCCTCGCCGGCGAGCTGCGCAGGTCGATCCCGCAGGGCGAGCTCGTGCTGCACTACCAGCCGCAGGTCACGCTCGCCACCGGCGCGGTCCGAGTGGTCGAGGCGCTGATCCGCTGGAACCATCCGCGGGAGGGCCTGATGCCGCCCGACCGCTTCATCCCGATGGCGGAGGAGACCGGGATCATCCACCCGCTCACCGCCTGGGTGATCGACACGGCGCTGGAGCAGCTGTGCCGGTGGCAGGCCGAGGGCATCGATGTCAGCGTCTCTTTGAACGTCTCCCCACGCAACATCGAAGACCACTCGCTCGAGGAGATGGTCGCCCGCGCGCTCGGCAACTTCAAAGTCGAGCCGACCCGGCTGACCCTCGAGATCACCGAAGGAGTCGCGATGGCCGCGGCCGCGGCCAGGGCGCTGCACCGCCTGCACGAGATCGGGGTCCGCATCGCGCTTGACGACTTCGGGACCGGTTACTCCTCTCTCCTTTATCTGATGCGCCTGCCCGTGCACGAGATCAAGATCGACCGCTCGTTCGTGTCGGCGCTGGCCACGGACCCCGACTCGGGCGCGATCGTCCGCTCGGCGGTGGGGCTGGGCCACAACCTGGGGTTGCGTGTGGTCGCCGAGGGACTGCAGGACCGGCTCGCCGAGACCGTGCTGGTGGAGGCGGGCTGCGACGCCGCGCAGGGATTTCTGGTCGGTAGGCCCGTCGAGGAGAAGGAGATCACCGCGTTCCTCCGGCAGCAGGCCGGCATCCTCCAGATACCGCCGGAAACGCTGACCCAGTCGGTTTGAAAGCCCTCGTGCTGGGCGCGGGCGGCCAGCTCGGCACGCAGCTGGTCCGGCTGCTCGGGACAGAAACCGCCGTGCCTCACGCCCAACTTTCGATCACGGACGCCGGCGCCGTCTCCTCATTGATCGACGCGCGCCGCCCCGACGTCGTGTTCAACTGCGCGGCCTACAACGCTGTCGACCGCGCGGAAGTCGAGCGTGACCTTGCCTTCGCGGTCAACGCCCACGGGCCGAAGAACATCGCGGTCGCATGCCGGCGCACCGGAGCGTCGCTGGTCCATTTCTCGACGAACTTCGTGTTCGACGGCAATAGCGTCGAGCCGTACACCGAAGCCGACGAAGCCATCCCGCTTTCGGTCTACGGCAGCACGAAGCTGGCCGGCGAGCAGGGCGTGCTCCACGCCGGCGGGCACGTCCTGGTGGTGCGGACTGCGGCCGTCTACGGCGGACCGCAGAGCTTCCCGATGCGCATCCTGGCGCGGGCGCGAGCGGGCGAAGCGCTGCGAGTCGTCTCCGACCAGCGCGTCAACCCGACTTCCGCCGAAGACCTCGCCGGTGCGGCGGTGGAGCTTGCGGAGCAGGGGATTGCCGGCATCGTCCACGCCGTGGCCGAAGGGTGCTGTGGCTGGGACGAGCTCGCCCGCGCCGTCCTGGCCGAGACCGGCGCAGAGGTCGAGGTCGAATCGGTGCCGAAGTCGGGCTACCCGGCGGCGGCGAGGCGTCCCCTCAACGGCTGCCTCGCCTCCACCCGCTTTCGGCCCCTGCGGCCATGGCGCGAGGCCCTGCACGAACTGTTGAACCCATAAAAAAGGCTCGGGCCGGGCGATTTCTCGACACCGGCTCCGAGCTTGGCTGCGGGGGGTGAGGTTCTAAGTGAGGATGAGGTCCTTTTTCCTTTCTGAAGGCCCACGCGCCGCACTGGCGCATTGAAAAGTTTGGCACGAAATCTAAGGACGAGCCCGTCGATCTTTGCGCATTTTCAACGACAAAGTGCCTGCCCCACTCTTGGAAACCCAAGGCCCGACTTTAGATAGTGGGCTGAACTCCGACTGCTTTTTGATTAGGGTTCGTTAGTTCCAGCACAACGCCTTGCAAAGATTGATCAGTTCGAGGGATGTAGCAGCCCGCCTGGGCGTGAGCCAGGCGACCGTGGCCCGCGCGGTGGCGCGTGGTGTGCTTCGCGCCGCGCTCGTCACGCCCGGCGGCCACCGCCGGTTCAGCGAGGCCGACGTCGAGGTTTACGCCAGCTCGCTCCAGGATGAGCCGGAGGGCGCCAGGCTGATCAGCACGGGTGAGGCGGCGCGCCTCCTCGGCGTCAGCCAGCCGACCTTGAACCGCGCGGTCCGCCGCGGCCGGCTCCAGCCCACCCTCACCACACCCGGCGGACACCGCCGGTTCGACAGCGCCGAGCTCAGCGCCGCGCTCTTCTTCGAAGACTCACGGTGAGCGCTCAGGGAGAAGATCCGGCTCACCACCGGGGACCGCGGGCGGAACGCGGTCTCGGCAGCCTCAGCTGGAGCGTTGCCCTCAACGGCGTCCTCGTCGCCGCGTTCGTCGTCGGGGCGATCCCCATGGTCGCCATCGCGCACGGCTTTGTCGAGCTCGTCCAGCAGTCGAAGATCCGCAGCGGCGCGGATTGGCTGGCCTACGGCCTGGCGTTCGCCGGGCTCTTTCTCGGCGCCATCTTCTTCGCTTACGCGATCAAGTACTACCTGAGCACGGCGATGGTCCTGCTGACCACGCTCGTCGGCGCCGGGCCGCGCAACGCCAACGGGCACCCCAAGGCCGACACCAACGGCAGCCAGCGCATCAACGGCAACGGCAACGGCAACGGTTACCACATCGACCTGGGCTATCACCCCTTCGTGTCCGTCCACGTCGCCGCCTACAACGAGAAGCGCGTGATCGAGCGCCTGCTGACGGCGCTCTCCCAGCTGGAGTACCCCGAGTACGAGGTCGTGATGGTCGACGACTCGACCGACGAGTCAGACCAGATCCTGCAGCGATGGGCGGCGTGGCCGCGCCTCAAGATCATCCACCGCCAATCGCGCGCCGGCTACAAGGGCGGGGCGCTGCGCGAGGCGCTCAAGGTCATGGACCCGCGCACGGAGTATGTCGTCGTCTTCGACGCCGACTCGGTGCCGTTCCCCGACTCGATCGAGCGCTTGCTCCCTCACTTCTACCGCGTGAGCGACGGCACTGCGAGCAGGCGCTTCGAGGCGGCGTTCGGCCGTAGCCCTTCCGGCCCTGCCGGAGGGGAGGACCCGCCGTCCGAGCCAGGCCAGGTCAGGCGGCGCGCGGAGGTCGCGGCGGTGCAGAGCTATCAGTGGCATGTCCTGAACAAGTCGGAGAGCTGGCTCACCGAGGCGGTGCGGGCCGAGTACGCCGGCAGCTACATGATCGAGCGCCCCTTCCAGGACGCCATCGGCTCCTTGAAGATGATCGCCGGCACCGCCTACATGATCCGGGCCGACGTGCTGCGTGAGGTGGGGTGGGGGACCAGCATCACCGAGGACTGGGAGCTGACCCTCAAGCTCTACGCCCGCGGGTACAAGGTGGTCTACACGCCATGGGCCGAGACGCCGGCGGAGTGCGTCAGCACGTTCGCCCGGCTGGCCCGACAGCGCATGCGTTGGGCGGAGGGCCACACCTACAACGTCCGCAAATGGTTCTTGGCCATCATGCGGTCGCCCCACGTCACCCCGCTCGAGAAGCTCGAGTTCCTCTACGACTCGACCTACTACCTGCAGGCCGGGCTGTTCCTGGTCGGCTCCATCAGCTGGCTCGTCTCCGAGGTCGTGTTCCAGACCCACGTGCCGGGATGGACCGCGCTGCTCGGATGGTCGCTCCTCTTCTCGAACATATTCGCGCTGCCCCTGATGAACCTCGGCGGGTTGATCCTCGAAGAGGCGCCGGCCCGCGACGTGCAGGGAGTCTTCGGCGCCGTCGTCCTTTCGTTCGCGCTCGTCCCCTTCCAGGCGTGGGCGGCGCTGAAGGGCCTGATCAGCAAGGACGAAGGTCCATGGTTTCGCACCCCGAAGACGGGACGGGTCACGGACAACGTGCGCCACCTCCGGCGGCTGTACATGCTCCGCAGGTGGCTCGGGGGCAGGCGCAGCGCCGGACAACAGCTCTGGGTACCTCCGACCACCCCCGTGGCCGCCTCGCCCGCCCGGCGCTCACCGTTGCGCAGGCGCTGGCTCGGGTGGATGGCGATCGGCTTGCTGGCGCTGATCTTCGGCGCTCTCGCCGCGGCCTCGACCCACGCACCGACGGTCAGCGCCGCGGGGAACCCCCTCTACCTCCACGGCACCGGCACCGCGCCCGGCTGCACCGCGAGCACCATGGACGCGAACGTCGGCACCCGGGCAACGCCCTGCGCGATCCAGTCGGCGGCGGGGGGCGTCACCACCACCTGGGCGTGGACCGGGCTGCCGGCGCAGACGGTCGCGGCCGGGGTATGGACCTTCACGATGTACTGGTCGGGCGGCTCGGGTGCCACCAGCGACTCGGTCAGCATCACTTCCGGCGTCTCCGCCACGGCAAGCTGCGCGGGCTTCGTCGCGATCATCCCGAACGTGGGAAGCACATGGTCGACGACCTATGGCGGTAACACGGCCAACACCACGAGCCCGGTGACCGTGAGCACGAGCGCGAGCCAGCTGCCGCTGGTGATTCCGCCCGGCGGCTCGCTGTGCCTGTCGGTCACCCTGACCCACAACACCGGCGGCAAGCCGTCGATGCTGTACGACGGCACGGCCGGGACGGCGAACACCGGTCTGGTGCCACCGAGCATCGTCGTCCCCGAGGGACTCCTCGGTTCCGCCGGCCTGGCGCTGTTCGTCCCGCTGCTCGCGACCCGGCTGATCAGGAGACGGAAGTGACCACGCGGGAGCGCGACAACGTCAACCTCACGCTGATCGCGATCACGTGCGCGCTGCTGATGCTGCTTCCGCTGGTCACGACATTTGACGAGCTGCTCACCGCCTGGGCGATGGGGCTCGGCGCCAACAACCCGCTCCAGGCGATCGTGCCCGCGGAATCGAGGATGGTGGTGAGCCTCCTGGGACTGGCGGGCGTCCACGCCGCCGCGTCCGGCAGCCACCTCGTGGTCTGGGATGCGTCCGGCTCGATGCACACGCTGTTCATCTCCTGGAACTGCATCGGCTGGCAGAGCCTGATCCTGTTCGGCGTCAGCCTGACGTCCGGTCTTCGCGGCGGACATTCGGTGGAGTCGCGCGCGCAGGTGGTCCTGATCGGGATCGCCGGCACGATGCTGCTGAACCTGCTGCGAGTCGCGCTGGTCGCCTGGATCGCGGCGACCGCCGGGGTCACGCCCGCCGTGCTCTTCCACGACTATGGCGGGACGATCCTTTTCGTCGCCTTCCTCTTCGCGTTCTGGGCGTTCGCCCAGCGCTGGATCTTGCAGCCGGGGGCCGAGCGTTCGACCCTGGCCCTCCCCGGCGAGTGGGCAGGGAAAGCATGAGCCGCTGGCTCAGGCTCGCCATGCAGACCGCGTTCGGGCTGGCCCTGCTGTGGCTGTGGCTGCGCACCGTCTCCTTGCCGGAGATCGTCACACACGCGCGCGTGCACAACTGGTGGGCGGTCGCGTTCATGGTCGTCCTGTTCCTGTTCACCAGCGTGGTCAGGGCCCGGCGCTGGCTGCTGCTCCTGCGGCCGCTCGCGCCGGTGGGCATGGTCCGCGCTTTCGCCATGAACGCCGCGGGCGGCCTGCTCAACTACGTGCTTCCCATCCGCTCCGGCGACGCGGCGCGTGCCTGGTGGCTGTGGCGCAGGCACCGCATCCCCGCAGGCTCCGCGCTGGCCACGATCGTGATCGACAAGGCATGTGACCTCGCGGCCGTCGCCCTGGTCCTGGCGGCGCTCGAGGTCGTGGCGCTGAGCGGCGCGGTCAACGCACCGCGAGGGCTCGCCGGGGCCGCCGCGCTCGCGATCGCGCTGCTCGGAGCCGTGGTGGGGACGGCGTTGCTAGGCCCGCGGGTCGCGCGCTCTGCGCCGGCCCGGCGCCTGTTGCCCGCGCGGTTCGCGTCGGCGCTCGCTGGCCAGGCATTTGCGTTCCGGGCGGGCGCCCGCGGCCTGTGGACGCCTCAGCTGGCAGCCCGTCTTGCCGGCCTCACCGCGATTGCGCTCGTGATCGACGCCTTCAACTTCACGCTGCTGTTCGTGGCGGTCGGCATCGACGTGCCCGTGCTGAAAGCGATGGCCGCCTACCCGGCGCTGCTGCTTAGCTTTGCGGTCCCGGCCGGGCCCGGCTACGTGGGCAACCTCGAAGTCGCGGGGTCGCTCGTCCTGGGCGGAGGTCTCGGCCTGGCGCCCGCGGTGGCAGCCGGCGCGATCGTCCTGTACCACGCGATCACCGCGCTCAACGCACTCGCCCTCGGCCTGCTGAGCTTTTTCCTGGTCGGCGGCCGGCGCCGCGCCCGCGCGGGCGGCCTTCGGCGGATCGCCGTCTTCCACTGCGGGTTCACCTACTCGGGCGGGGGCGAGCGGCTCGTCATCGAGGAGGTGCTCGGGCTGCGCAGGCGCGGCTACGAGGTCGAGTGCTTCGCGCCGACCGTCGACGCCACGCGCTGCTACCCCGACCTCATCGGCGAGGTCCGGGTCAAGACCTTTCTCCCGCAGCTTCCGCGGTGGTTCCCGTTCCGTGAGGCGGTGCAGATGGCCGCGACCTCTCTCCTGATGCCGCTGTACGCGTGGCGCTTCCGCGGCGTCGACGCCATCGTCGGCTGCAACCAGCCGAGCGCGTGGATCGCCTGGTGGGCGGCGCGGCTGATGGACGTGCCGTACGTGGTGTACCTCAACCAGCCCAACCGGTTGGTCTATCCGCGCAACATCGACCGCCAGACGGGCTGGGTGTCAAACGCCGACTACCGCCTGCTGGCGGCGATCGTGCTCCGAGCGACACGCTTCGTGGCCTGGGCGGACCGCCGCTCCATCCAGGAGGCGGACCAGCTGCTCGTCAACGGCGACTACATCGGCGACATCATCCGCAAGACGTACCGGCGCGACGCGATCGACTGCCCAGCGGGGTGCCACGTGGCGTCCTCGGGTTTTCCGCTGCCGATCGCGTCACGGTTCTCGGGCGGCCTGACGATCAACGGCTATCCGGTGCGCAGGCCGTACGTGCTGCTGACCAACCGCCACTACCCGCAGAAGCGTTTCGACCTTGCGATCCGGGCGATGCTGGAGGTGCGCAGGAAGCACGCGCGCGCGCAACTGGTGATACCGGGACCGCCCACGTCGCACACGGCCTCGATGAAGTCGCTGGTCGCAGAGCTCGGCCTGGGCGAGGCGGTGCTCTTCGTGGGGGCGATCAGCGAGGAAGAGCTGCAGACGCTGTACGAAGGCGCGGCCGTCTACGTCTACCCGGCGCCGGAGGAGGATTTCGGCATGGGCGTGATCGAGTCGATGGCCAAGGGCGTGCCCGTCGTGGCGTGGGACCAGGCCGGGCCGACGGTCACCGTGGGGCCTGGGACCGGCCACCTCGCCGAGCCACTGGAAGTGGGCGACTACGCCGCGGGTATCACAGCACTGCTAGACGACCCCGACGAAAACCAGCGCACCGGGGAGCGTGCGCACGCCTGGGCGCGCCGCTTCGACTGGGAGCGCCACGTCGACGTGATGGAGAGCGCGGTCCTCGACGTCGCTCGCACCCACGTGCAGCTGGCACTGGAATCAGCGACGGCTTGAAGCTTCGTCTGCCGAGGATCCTGGCCGCCGAGGACGAGCTCGACGCCTCACCGGACCCGGTTACGCCCGAGGAGCCGGAGCCGGAACCGCACCCTCTGCACTGGACGTGGAGCGCGGCCGTCGCCGCGGTGGCCGCCGCGCCGAGGCTGCTGTACCTGTTCGTGTTCACCGACCCGCAGAATCCCGGCGACGGCCTCTACACCGACGTCTGGCACCACTGGCAGATCGCGTACCTGACGAAAGAGATCGGCCTGACCGCGCCAGGCGGGCCGCGCCTTTGGGACCTGAAGGGCCTCGACTACTTCTGGGGCGTGCTGCACCCGCTGCTGATGGTCGCTGTGTTCGACGTCACCGGCTCCATCGACATCGTTCTCGACCGACTCGTGAGCGCGGCTTTCGGCGTCGCCGCGGTCGTCCTGCTCTTTCATATCTGCCGCCACTACTGGGGCACGTCCGCCGCGGTGGCGGCGGCGCTTGCGGCGAGCCTGCTGCCGACCAGCGTCATGAACGACGCGTCCGGCATGCTCGAGCCGCTCGGGATCGCGCTATGCCTGGCCGGCATCCTGGCATGGACGCGGCAAAAGGGCTTTCGAAGCGGTGCGGCGTTTGGGCTGGCGAGCATGGCCCGCGCCGAAGCGTGGATCTTCGGTCTCGGCATGGTCGTGGCCGCCCACCTCGGGCGTGACCGCCGGCCCCAGCGAGCGCCGCTTGTCATCGGTTTCGCGCTCGTCGTCGGGCTCTACATGCTGCTGTTGCTGAATCGGACCGGCAACCCGATCTACCCGCTGTGGTGGAACTTCCTCGCGAACGCGCTCGGCAAGTGGGAGGTGCCCGTGACCGCTTACCAGGCGGGCATGCGTCCCGCCCTAGGCGCGATCCTGCTGGGCGCAGCGGCCGGCCTGGGGTGGGCCCTGGTCAAGCGGCCTCCTTCGCACATGCTCCTGACCTTCGGGTTCGGGTACTGGGTGTTCACCGCCGGGCTGATGGGCTTCACCTCATACCTCGCGGACTGGTCGTGGTGGACGCCGATCGGACGGCACTTCGAGTTTCCCTACGTGTTCGCGGCCACGCTGGCCGTCGTAGGCATTGTGTGGTGGGTGCCGCGCCGGTTCGGACCTCGATCGATCGCGCCAGCGTGGGCGACCGTTGTGCTGGGCATCGTCGCCTTGCAGGTCCTCTGGGTACCCATCGCCAACGCGTTCGGGCCGACCGAGTCGACCTGGCAGGCCGCGGCTGCCGAGGGCCGGGTGCTCGCCGGTTGGTACAGGGAGTCGCCGTCCGCCGGCCACGCCCTCGCCGTTCCTCCTGACCGTCCGGACATCACGTACGTCCTCGCTCGATTCGGAGGCGTGGAGGGCAAGCACATCGTCAGCGAGATGTACAGCCCGCTGGCATATCTGCCGTCCGGCTACCGGTATGAAGACCATTTGGCGGCTGTCAACGTGCAGGTCCAGTGCTGGATGGGCAAGAACGACATCAGGATGATCGCCGTCGACGTGGGCGATCAAGAATTGCAGCTTGTCCTGCGATTCACCCCGGCGGTCTTCGCGCGGATCGGCTCTCTCCAGGCGACTCATTGGGACGTCTATGCGGTCGATTTTTCGGCCATGAGCCAGACCTCGTGCGCGACGGCCCCCTAGCGCCCGCGGCCTCGTTCGACTACGAGGCCAAGCGCTGGGGCGCCACCCCGGTGCGCCCGAAGCCGTGGTACATGAACGGGCTGAAGCTGCGCTACCTGCTGGAGGACCTCACTCCCGTGCGCGGCCGCGTGCTCGACGTCGGTTGCGGGGCGGGCCAGGTCGCAAAGGCTGTCAAGCGAGCCCGACCGGACCTCGAGGTCCACGGCTGTGACATGAGCCGGGGCGCGATCGCCGCGGCCGGCGCCGGGTCGGAAGAAGTCGATTTCCGGATCTCGACCGCGGAACGATTGCCGTTCGCCGCCGGCGAGCTCGATTTTGTCTGGATCTTCGACGTGCTCGAGCACGTCGATGACCCGGAAGCAGTGCTGCGCGAGGTCGGGCGAGTATTGAAACCGGGGGGCGGATTTCACATCGTGCTTCCCCTGGAGGGTCAGCCGTGGACGTTGTATCGGATGGTTGGATGCGGCACGCGCTGGAAAGCGAAGGTCCGGCACTGCGGCCACATCCAGACCTACTCCGCGGACCGCTTTCGCGCCATGGTGGCGGCGTGCGGCCTGCCGGTGACCCGGACGCGCTGGAGCTATCACCTCACCCTCCAGGTCCTCGACCTCCTTTACTTCAGCTGGCTGGACCTGCGGGGACCGGTCAGCGGGTCGGTCGAGGACCTGTCGGCGGCGCGCGGCGGACTCGCCGGGCGCGTGATGCGCGGCGCGAGCAAGGCGGTGGCGACGACCGCGTGGGCGGAGGCTCGGGCGCTACGCGCCCTGCCCGGAGGCTGCGGTCACTTCACCTGCGCGCGGGCTAACTGACCGACTCGGCCCAGGCGATCAGGTCGCGCAGGCCGCGGTCGAAGTCGATCTTCGGCTCCCAGGCGAGCTGCTGCTTCGCCTTGCTGGTATCGCTCACGTAGTACGCCTGGTCGCCCTCGCGCCAGTCCGCGAACGTGAACTGCGGCTTCCTGCCCGTCAGCTCGCCGACCTGGTCGATGACCTCGAGCAGGTTGCGCTGGTTTTCGGGCCCGCCGCCGACGTTGTAGATCTCGCCCTTCGTGATCGCGATCTTGTCGACGACGGTCGCGTAGAGCGCGCTTAGGTCGCGCGCGTCGAGCAGGTCGCGGACCTGCGTGCCGTCGCCGTAGATCGTGAGCGGCCGCTCCTTGAGGATCGAGTGCACGAAGTGAGCGACCCAGCCCTGGTCTTCGGTCCCGTACTGGTGGGCGCCGTAGATGCAGCTCTGGCGCAGCACCACGGTGTTCATGTCGAAGCAGCGGGCGTAGTCGCGCACGTACTGGTCGGCCGCGCCCTTGCGGCTTCGAGCATGTTGAGCGTGCCGCGGGCGTTGACGTCGAAGTCGGTGCCGGGGTCGGCCAGAGACGTCGTCACCGCGACCTGCCCTGCGAGATGCAGGACGGCGTCCTGGTCGGCCACGTGCTCGGCCAGCCCGGGCGCGTTTCTCACGTCCTCTTTGACGAAGGTGACGCGGTTGGGATACCGGGTGATGACCCACTTGAGGTTCCGTTCCGTACCCGGGCGGCTGAGGTTGTCGAGCAGGGTGACGTGCCAGCCGTCCTTGATCAGGTGGATGGCGGCGTTGACGCCCAGGAAGCCGGCTCCCCCGGTGATCAAGACCCGCCGCTCCGGCCCGGAGGCCGGCGGCTCTTCCTTATCTGTGATGTACCGCGCGTTGGGATCCACCGCGGCGCATACCTTATCCGGTCGATATGCCCCTGACGAAGGCAATCGTCACGATCCAGGAGGCGCCGGCGAGGATCAGGGTCTCGCGCCGGCTTTCTCCGCTTTGCGCGTAGAGGTAGGCGCCGGGCAGAAAGAGCACCGCGAAGACCCCGTAGACCATGTGGAGGATGCCTTCGCGCGGATTGTTTCCCGCGAGAAGGCCGGCGACGCCGAGCAGGCCCTGGACAGGGACCAGGCCGGCCATGATCAGGTAGGTCGCGCGAAACCCGCCTCCGAGAGGCCGGTTGGCGAAGTACTGGAACGCGCCCCACAGGCCGAGCAGGACGGCGAACACGACCAGCACACGAGCGCCGTAGGCATGGAGAAAGGCGAGGGTCGCTCCCACTCAGGCGTGGAGACGGGCGATCTGCTCGCGGAAGTAATCGACCGTCAGCCGCAAACCCTCCTCGAGCTGGATCTGCGGCCGCCACCCGAGCTGTTCCGCGGCCCGCGCGTTGTCGAGCGCGATCCGGTACACGTCGCCCTTGCGCGGCGGGCCGAACCGCGGCTCGAGCTTGTACTCGGTGAGCAGGGCGAGCTTGCGGAACAGGTCGTTGACCGTGACCGGGACCCCGGTGCTGATGTGATAGGTGCCGCCGTCGCCCCGCTCCAGGGCGGCGATGTTCGCCGTCGCGACGTCGCCGACGTGCAGGAGGTCGCGTGACTGGTTGCCGTCGCCGTCGATGGTGACCGGCTTGTCTTCGATCATCCGGCTCGCGAAGGCCGCGACCACCCGGCCTTCCTCGGACGCGAAGTCCTGCCGGGCGCCGTAGATGTTGGCGTAGCGCAGCGTCGTGAAGGCGAGCCCAAACGTGCGCTGGAACATCGCCAGGTACTGCTCGAACGCAAACTTGCTAGTGCCGTAAGGCGACAGCGGGCGGATGGGATGGTCCTCGCCGGCGGGCACGATGTCGGGCTCGCCGTAGAGCGCTCCGCCGGTGGAGCTGAAAATGACCTTGCGCACGCTGTTGTCGGCGGCAGCCTTCAGGACGTTGAGGCCGCCGACGAGGTTCACCTGCGCGTCATAGCCGGGGTCGGCCACCGAGCGTGGGACCTCGGACTGCGCCGCGTGGTGGTTGACGACCTCCGGCTTGAACGAGGCGATCGCGCCCTGCACCTTGTCCTTGTCGCGGACGTCGACCCTGTGGACCTGCGCCTCGGCGCTCAGGTTTTCCTCGCGGCCGGTGCTCAGGTTGTCGAGCACGGCCACCTCGTGGCCGGCCGCGATATAGGCGTCGACGACGTGCGAGCCGATGAAACCGGCGCCGCCAGTGACGAGAATCTTCACCGGTCGTGAATGTACTCGATGTCGAAGTCGTCAAGGCCGTGAGGGCCGGCGTCACGCCGGAGCTCGTCCGGCGCGTCCTCAATCGGGCCGCGAAGGTGCCGGAGATCGCGGCGCGCCTGCCCGAGGGCAGGAGCACCGTGGCTGTGCGCATCACGGACAACGAAGAGCTGGCGCGGCTCAACCGGACGTTTGCGGGCGAGGACCGCCCGACGGACGTGCTGTCGTTCGAGGGCGAAGGCGAACACCTTGGGGACATCGCCATCTCGTGGCCGGCCGTGGTCGAGCAGGCCGAGCGATGGGGTCACGACGAGATCTCGGAGCTCGCGGTCCTTGCGGTGCACGGCCTTCTGCACCTGCTGGGCTGGGACCACCGGACCCCCGCCGAGACAGAAGAGATGTGGCGGCTGACGAACGAGCCGTTGAAAGCCCTGTGGTCTGGGTACACTCGGGAGCGAGGCCGGCGGCACTAGCCGCGGGCCTAACTGCGCCTGCATGGAAACCAATCAAGAGCATCTGATCGTGGGCCTCGGCAACCCCGAGTCCGGCTATGCCGACACGCGGCACAACCTGGGTTTCGCGTGCGTGCGCGAGCTGGCGCGCCGGCTCGACGTGCGGGTCGACAAGAAGCGCTGGCACTCGCTGGTCGGACGCTCGGAACCGCGCGGCCTGTGGCTGGTGATGCCCCAGACCTACATGAACCTGTCCGGCCAGGCGGTGGCGAAGGCGATGAAGGACACGGGCATCTCCCCGCCGGACACCTGGGTCGTCTACGACGAGCTCGACCTTCCGATGTGCCGGATGCGCATCCGGCGAGGCGGCTCGGGCGCGGGCCACAACGGCGTCCGCTCGATCATCGAGTCATTGGGCACGGACGATTTCGTCCGGTTTCGCGTCGGCATCGGCAAGCCGGCGCGCAAGGGCTCCCAGTCCGGCCGGCACTACGTGCTCGGGCGTTTCACGAAGGCAGAGGCCGAACGCCTGCCGAACGTGGTCGACGGCGTCGCGGACGCGCTCCAGGTGGCCCTCGACAACGGCCTCGAGCGCGCGATGGACCGCTACAACCGGGCTGGGGCGCTCGGCTGCGAGGAGCT
>VBHA01000196.1 GCA_005889495.1 Chloroflexota bacterium | reverse complement strand
CGCCTACACGGAGCTCCTGGTGAAGACATGTCACCGGCGCGGCGCACATGCGATGGGTGGGATGGCCGCATTCATTCCTTCCCGGCGCGACGCCGAGGTCAACCGGGTGGCGCTTGCCAAGGTCAAGGAGGACAAGGACCGCGAAGCAGGTGACGGGTTCGACGGCACGTGGGTGGCGCATCCGGACCTGGTGCCGACGGCGACCGAAGCATTCGACCGGGTGCTCGGCGACCGGCCGAACCAGCTGGAGCGCCAAAAGCCGGAGGTGTCGGTCGCGGCCGGTCAGCTGGTCGACGTGAAGGTGCCGGGCGGGACGGTCACGGAGAACGGGCTGCGCATGAACGTCAGCGTGGGCATCCAGTACATCGAGTCGTGGATGCGCGGCACCGGGGCGGCGGCGATCAACAACCTGATGGAGGACGTGGCCACGGCCGAGATCTCGCGGTCGCAGATATGGCAGTGGGTCAAGCATTCGTCGCGCCTGGAAGAGGGGCCGACCGTGAACGCCGACCTGGTGCGCGAGATCGCCGACGACGAGATGTCGAAGCTGCGTGAGAGGTTGGGCGATGAGGCGTGGAAGAAGAGCCGGTTCACCGAGGCGAGGAAGGCGTTCGAACAGGTGGCGCTGTCCCAGGAGTTCGAGCCTTTCCTGACCCTGGTGGCGCTGAAGTACATCGACTGACCGCTTGCGCGGCGCTCTTAACAGCCTGGGTTGTAACGCTGCCTTTTGAGCTTTAGCCTGCGTTCAGGCGTGCCGGTTGGGGGCGGGAACCGGACGAGTTAGAGGGGCGGGCCCGCTAGAGGTATGCCATCTGCCCGGCGGTGGGCGGTGGGCGACCGGGGTTACTTGCCGGTCGCCGGCGCGGGAGGCTTACCCGGCAGGCGACGCCATTGCCGTGGGCCGACCCCGTTGTTGGGGTTGCCCGGCACAAAGGCGACCGCCGAAGGCTTGACCATGCAGTTGTCCTTGCGGACGACGCTCCGCTCGCCGCCCTCCTGGTGCT
Organism: Chloroflexota bacterium; assembly: GCA_005889495.1. Taxonomy (GTDB): domain Bacteria; phylum Chloroflexota; class Dormibacteria; order Dormibacterales; family Dormibacteraceae; genus 40CM-4-65-16. The sequence goes on along the minus strand of VBHA01000196.1, from coordinate 1,432 downwards.
CGATCACGACCGTCCGCTCCAACACCGCTCTCACCCGTACCTCCTTACCGTCGACCATGGCCTTGAAGCCACCGCTGACTTCGTGGTTGAGAGGGGGGACGATGCTGGCGAGCGAAACGAGTTCGACGGTCTTGCTCATAGAGTGGCTTCCCTCGGGCTAGGCGGCGAAATCACGCCGCGGAAATCAGCATGCGCCGAGCTGTTCGACAGCAGCGAATGTTACCAGAGGCACCTGACTCGACTTCCCAAAGGTAAGCGCCCCGAGTGGGTCGCTTAAGCTGCCGAGCTCTGCTGTTCCTGCAGCCGCAGCTGGCGGGCGGCCTCGCGTCCGCGGCGCGCGGCTTCCTTGCTCGCGAGATGGCGCACCCTCAGGTGGCGCGGGTTCACGAACAGGCGGCGGCGGTTGACCAGCACCTTCGGCTCACCGGGGGCCGGCTCGATCACTGCCGTGCGCTCGAGGACCGCGGTCACCCAGACCCGGCGGCCATCGTCCACCTCGGCTTCGAAGTCCGGGAGGATCTCGTCGTCTTCGTCCATGGAGACGCTGTCCAGTCGAACCAGCTCCGACTTTGTCTTCTCAGCGCTCTTCCGATTAGTTCCCATGCTCATATCCCACTTACCCGATAACGAGCGAGACCAAACCGAGTACCCCCTCGCTCCTTCCTGCCATTCCTCACGCTATGAATACCCAAAAGGTAACGCTGCGTATTCCGAACCGGGCGGTTAACGCTGAACGGGCGTTTCCCGGGCCCACAGGCTGGCATCCGCCCAATCAAGCTCTACCCCGAAAGTGGCCTCGAAGTTCCGGGCGTAGCCGCCGGCCGCCTCCCGTGTCTCCACCCGGCGCCCCGTGACCGCCTGGACCGAGGTCGGCCGCCGCTCCGCGTGGCCGCACGGCACGATCCCATCGAAGTACCTCAGGTCGGACGTCAGGTTCAGCGCGAAGCCATGGCTGACGACCGGGCGGCTGAGCTTGATCCCGATCGCGGCCAGCTTCTCACCCTGGCGCCAGACCCCGGTGAACCCCGGCTCGCCCGGCTCTGCCTGGACGCCAAGCCCGCGCAGGTAGTCGATCAAGGACCGCTCGAGGAGCTCCAGGTAGCGAGGGATGCTGATCTCGAGCCGGGCGAGGTCCAGGACCGGGTAGCCGACCAGCTGGCCGGGGCCGTGGTAGGTCGCCTCGCCGCCCCGGTCCGACCAGACCACCTCGACGCCGCGCCGGCCTCGCTCGGCCTCGTCCCACAGCACGTGCTCGGACCGGGCGGCCTTGCCCATGGTGAAGACATGCGGATGCTCAAGGAGCAAAAGCGTGTCCCGGCCGGCGCCGGATCGCAGCTCGCGTACCAGCTCGGCCTGGAGATCCCAGGCCTGCCGGTACGGGACGCTACCCAGCCAGCAGGCTCTTACGCGGGGCCGGGATCTGCTCATCGGC
>VBHA01000132.1 GCA_005889495.1 Chloroflexota bacterium | reverse complement strand
GCGCTCCGAGCTTAGCAGCCGTTGAGTTGCGGCCCAAACGACCGTTCGGTACAATGGCCATTACGAACATGCGTACGCTGGCAACCCAGGTCAAGCTGCGGCGGCTGATCCGCGCCTTCGGCGAGGCACAGGACCGGCTGGCGACTGAGCCGTTGGAACGGAAGCTCGTGGGACCGGTCGTGGACCGCCTGATCGAGCTTGCCGCCGACGTCACCCATGCCTGGCGCCGCGAGGCCTTGCTCAGGCCGCTGGAGGCGCCCCTGGAGGCCTACGCGGCGGATTCGCTCCGGACCATGGAGCTGGCGGTCGCCGGCCTGGCCCAGGCGGGTGCGGACCTGGGCCTGCTCCGCCAGGACTTCGAGACCGCGGCCCTGCCCCTGGAGGTCTTCCTGCGCGGCCTCGACGCCGAGCCTGCGCTGCAGCGGTCCGCCTGACCTCGCTTCTTAAGCTATCTAGAACCGTGATTATCATGTCCATAATCCGGATCGGGATTGGCTAGGCGGACCCCTTGCCCACCGTTTTTTCCAGCTGCTCGCGCGTGATCTTGCCCTCGGCGATGACGTGATCGTCGAGCAGCACCACGGGCACGCGCCAGTCATAGAGGTCGTGCAGGCGGTCGTCGGCATCGACGTCGGCCAGCTGCGGCTCATGGCCGAGAGAGCGGAGCAGCCCGAGTGCCCGGTCGCAGAGATGGCATCCCTGGCGGGTCACCAGGAGCAACCTCACGGGCGTCTAGCCGGGCAGCTTGAGGCTCTGCCCCACCTCGATCGCCGGGCCGCGGAGGCCGTTGGCCTGCTCGATGTCCTGGACACGGATGCGCACATCATCGCCGGGATAGTGGTCTGAGGCGATCGACCACAGGGTGTCGCCCGGCTGGACGACGACGGTCGTGAAGGCCGTATCCGAGCTGCCTCGGGCTGCCAGAGCCAGGCCGGCGCTCAGGCAAAGAACGGCGGCGATCGCCACCAGGACGCGAGTTGCGCGTTGCACGCGGCCGGCGAATCGCCGCCCAGGCCGAAAGCCGCCGGCACGGGGTGCCCGCCAAGGATGGATTCCGTGTCCGGCGGCGTACATGCGTTCGGGAGAATAGCCGAACACTCGTTCGTTGTCAAGCTTAACCGAACAAAGGTTTGCGTTGATGCCTCCAAAGTGCTAGCATCCATGGCAAACGTCTCCCCTACGTCCCACAAACCACATTGGAGAAGACAACAGAATTGGCCGATAACCTGAGCGAACGCCAGACCCGGATCCTCGACTACATCCGCTACGTGACCAAGGTCCGCAACTACCCGCCGAGCGTGCGCGAGATCGGCGAGGCGGTCGGCCTCAGCTCGAGCTCGACCGTCCACAACCACCTCAACCAGCTCGAGCGGAAGGGCTTGATCAAGCGCGATCCGAGCAAGTCACGCACAGTGCAGCTGACGTCCGACATCGAGGCCGACCAGGAGCGCCGGAATGCGATCTCCGTGCCGATCGTCGGCCACGTCGCCGCCGGTAGCCCGATCCTGGCCGAACAGAACATCGAAGACCATGTCCTCCTCTCTGCCGACCTGGCGAAGGAAGGCTACTTCCTGCTCCGCGTCCGCGGTGACAGCATGGTCAACGCCGGCATCCTGGACGGCGACCTCGTCCTCGTCCGCCCCCAGCACGAAGCCAGCAACGGCTCGATCGTCGTCGCGCTCGTCGACGGCGACGCGACGGTCAAGCGCTTCGAGCGCAGCAACGGCCACGTCAAGCTGATCGCCGAGAACCCGGCCTACGAGCCGATCGTGACCACCAACGTGAGCCTGGTCGGGCTCGTCCGAGGGGTGATCAGGCTCTTCCGTTAGGCCGGGCGCGCACCTCGGGGTCCCCGGAACGCTTCAGCATTCGTGGGGTTCAGCGCGCAGTTCCAACAAGGAATATGTCCTGAAGCGCCCGGCTGCTGCGCGCGGCGCCCAACCCCAGGCGAGCGTGCCATCGGCTACGTACTCCGTCCGGTCGACGCCGCCGATCTTGCGCAGCTCTGCCAGCACGCCTTCGCTCCCGTAAGGCACCAGGATCTCGACGGGGATGGCGTCGCCGCGGCTGGCTTTGTCGATCGCGCTGAGCAGGTCGCCCAGCCCGGTCCGGCTGGTCGCCGAGATGGCCACCGCCCCCGGGTAGCGCTCGGAGAGGACGCCGATGGCCCGCCGCCGTGAGGCCGGGCCGAGCATGTCCACTTTGTTGAGGGCGACGACGCGTGGCTTCTCGGCCGCGCCCAGGTCGGCCAGCACCGCCTCCACGGTCCGCGCCTGGTCTTCGACCGAGGCCGAGCTCAGGTCCAGGACCTGGACGATCAGGTCTGCCTCGGTGACCTCCTCGAGGGTGGCCCGAAACGCGGCGACCAGATCGGTCGGCAGCTTCTGGATGAAGCCGACGGTGTCCGTCAGCAGGACCTCTCGGCCCGCCGGAAGCTCCAGCTTGCGGGTCGTGGGGTCGAGCGTCGCGAACAGGCGCTGCTCGGCGCGCACGCCCGCCCCGGTCAGGACATTGAGCAGTGTCGACTTGCCGGCGTTGGTGTAGCCGACGATGGCGGCTGTCTCCAGCTCGGCGCGGCGGCGGCCAGTCCGCTGCTGATGGCGCTGGGTCCGCACCTGCTCGATCTCCCGGTCGAGGTCGCGGATGCGTTTGCGGATGCGCCGGCGCTCGACCTCGATCTGCTGCTCGCCGAAGCCGCCGCGCGCGCCCACGCCTCCACGCCGTCCGCCGACCTGCCGGTCGTAGGCGTAGGCGCCGATCAACCGGGGCAGCAGGTGATGGAGCCGGGCAGCCTCGACCTGCAGCCGGCCCTCGTGGGTGCGGGCGTGCTGCGCGAAGATCTCGAGGATCATCTCGGTGCGGTCGAGCACACGCGCCTTCAACTCGAGCTCCAGGTTGCGCTGCTGCCGCGGACTCAGGTCCTCGTTGCAGACGACCAGGTCGAACTCGCCCTCGAGCTTCATGTCCCGCAGGGCCGCGACCTTGCCCATGCCGATGAAGTGGGCCGGGTCGACATCCGAGCGGCGCTGCACATCGGATCCGATCACCTCCAGGCCGGCCGTCCTGGCGAGATCGGCAAGCTCGGACATCTGGTCCCCGACCTTTTCTTGCGTCGAACCCGGCAGAAGGATGCCGACGAGGTACGCCCGCTCGCGCGGGCTCCTGGTGGTGATCAGAGCTCGAGCTTCCTCATGCGCGTCATCGCCTCCTCCAACCGCGCGTCGGGCGCGGTCACCGAGAGGCGGAAATATCCCTCGCCGTGGGGACCGAAGCCCACGCCCGGCGTGATGTTGACGCCGACGGCGTCGAGCACGTGGTTTGCGAAACCGATGGAGTCATAACCGGCCGGTACCGGAGCCCAGACATAGAAGGTCGCGCGGGGAGGCTTGATCTTCCAGCCGAGGCTGTTGAGCGTGTCGGCGACCAGCCGGTGCCGGCGCGCGTAGACAGCGCAGGCGGCCCGAGTCTCCTCCTCGCCCCCGTTCATCGCCTCGATCGCCGCCCACTGCACGGCCTGGAAGATGCCGGAGTCGATGTTCGTCTTCAGCTGGCCGATCAGGCCGACCAGGTCGGCCCTTCCGCAGACCCAGCCGATGCGCCAGCCGGTCATGTTGTACGTCTTCGACAGCGAGTGGAACTCGAGGCCGATCTCTTTGGCGCCGGGGATCTCGAACAGTGTCAGCGGCCGGTAGCCATCGAACGCGATCTCGGAGTACGGCGCGTCGTGGCACAGGACGATCTCGTGCCGGCGGCAGAATTCGACCGCGCGCTCGAGAAAACCGCGGTCCGCGGTCGCCGCCGTCGGATTGTTCGGATAGTTGAGCCACATCAGCCGCGCACGGTCGAGGACGCCGGCCGGGATGGCGTCGAGGTCGGGCAACCAGTGATTCGACTCGGTGAGCGGCATCACGTACGGTTCGGCGCCGGCCATGACCGCGCCGGTCACGTAGACCGTGTAACCGGGGTCGGGCGTGAGCACGACCTCGCCAGGGTCGACCAGGGCGAGTGGCGCATGGCTGATCCCGTCTTTCGATCCGAGAGTCGGCAGGATCTCCGTCGCGGGGTCCAGCTCGACGCCGGATCGGTCGCGGTACCAGAGCGCGATCGCCTCCCGCAGCTCGGCCAGCCCAAAGTACGACGGGTAGCGATGGTTCGACGGATCGGCGGCCGTCTCCTGGAGGACGCTCACGATCCTTCCCGGCGTCGGCAGGTCCGGATCACCGATGCCCAACGAGATCACATCGACGCCCGCGCGCCTTTTCGCCTGCACCTTGCGGTCGATCTCGGCGAAGAGATACGGCGGGATCAGGTCTCCGCCGCGCGCGCCCACGCCTCCACGCCGTCCGCCGACCTGCCGGTCGTAGGCGTAGGCGCCGATCAACCGGGGCAGCAGGTGATGGAGCCGGGCAGCCTCGACCTGCAGCCGGCCCTCGTGGGTGCGGGCGTGCTGCGCGAATATCTCGAGGATCATCTCGGTGCGGTCGAGCACACGCGCCTTCAGCTCGAGCTCCAGGTTGCGCTGCTGCCGCGGACTCAGGTCCTCGTTGCAGACGACCAGGTCGAACTCGCCCTCGAGCTTCATGTCCCGCAGGGCCGCGACCTTGCCCATGCCGATGAAGTGGGCCGGGTCGACATCCGAGCGGCGCTGCACATCGGATCCGATCACCTCCAGGCCGGCCGTCCTGGCGAGATCGGCAAGCTCGGACATCTGGTCCCCGACCTTTTCTTGCGTCGAACCCGGCAGAAGGATGCCGACGAGGTACGCCCGCTCGCGCGGGCTCCTGGTGGTGATCAGAGCTCGAGCTTCCTCATGCGCGTCATCGCCTCCTCCAACCGCGCGTCGGGCGCGGTCACCGAGAGGCGGAAATATCCCTCGCCGTGGGGACCGAAGCCCACGCCCGGCGTGATGTTGACGCCGACGGCGTCGAGCACGTGGTTTGCGAAACCGATGGAGTCATAACCGGCCGGTACCGGAGCCCAGACATAGAAGGTCGCGCGGGGAGGCTTGATCTTCCAGCCGAGGCTGTTGAGCGTGTCGGCGACCAGCCGGTGCCGGCGCGCGTAGACAGCGCAGGCGGCCCGAGTCTCCTCCTCGCCCCCGTTCATCGCCTCGATCGCCGCCCACTGCACGGCCTGGAAGATGCCGGAGTCGATGTTCGTCTTCAGCTGGCCGATCAGGCCGACCAGGTCGGCCCTTCCGCAGACCCAGCCGATGCGCCAGCCGGTCATGTTGTACGTCTTCGACAGCGAGTGGAACTCGAGGCCGATCTCTTTGGCGCCGGGGATCTCGAACAGTGTCAGCGGCCGGTAGCCATCGAACGCGATCTCGGAGTACGGCGCGTCGTGGCACAGGACGATCTCGTGCCGGCGGCAGAATTCGACCGCGCGCTCGAGAAAACCGCGGTCCGCGGTCGCCGCCGTCGGATTGTTCGGATAGTTGAGCCACATCAGCCGCGCACGGTCGAGGACGCCGGCCGGGATGGCGTCGAGGTCGGGCAACCAGTGATTCGACTCGGTGAGCGGCATCACGTACGGTTCGGCGCCGGCCATGACCGCGCCGGTCACGTAGACCGTGTAACCGGGGTCGGGCGTGAGCACGACCTCGCCAGGGTCGACCAGGGCGAGTGGCGCATGGCTGATCCCGTCTTTCGATCCGAGAGTCGGCAGGATCTCCGTCGCGGGGTCCAGCTCGACGCCGGATCGGTCGCGGTACCAGAGCGCGATCGCCTCCCGCAGCTCGGCCAGCCCAAAGTACGACGGGTAGCGATGGTTCGACGGATCGGCGGCCGTCTCCTGGAGGACGCTCACGATCCTTCCCGGCGTCGGCAGGTCCGGATCACCGATGCCCAACGAGATCACATCGACGCCCGCGCGCCTTTTCGCCTGCACCTTGCGGTCGATCTCGGCGAAGAGATACGGCGGGATCAGGTCTAAGCGGCGCGCGCCCGTGCGAGTGCTTTTCACGACGCCTTCCTCACGTAACTGAGGATACCCGGCAGCGGATCGGGCTCGATCTCGAACCATCGCACGCGCTCATCGCGACGCCACCACCGCAGCTGCCGCCGCGCGTAGCGCCGGTTGGCTCGCGCCATGGCGCCAGGCAGCTCGTTCAGCGTGAGCTCGCCGCGAATGTGCGCCACCGCCTCCGCGTACCCGATGCCTGTGAGCACCGGCGCCGTGGGCGCAACGCCAGAGTCGAGGGCGGCCTGCGTCTCGGTGACCAACCCTCGTTCCACCTGCCGCCGGCTGCGCTCCTCGAGCCGGCGGTCGACGACCTCCAGGCTGGCGGTCAGTCCGATCCGCACCGGATTCCAGTCGGGTGCCTTCCGGGTCCGCGTCCGGCGCAGCGGCGGTCCCGCGGTCTGCAGGATCTCGATCGCCCGGACCACGCGCACGGGGTTGAACAGGTCCACGCCCGGATCGGGATCCAGCGACAGGAGCCGACTGCGCAGCGCCTCCGGGTCCACCCGCTGGAGCTCGGCTCGAAGGGCGGGGTCTGGAGGAACACCTGTGAGCGTGAACCCGTCGCACAACGCGTCGACGTAGAGCATGGTCCCGCCCTCGACGATCGGTACCTTGCCCCGCGATCGGATGTCCTCGATCGCCGAGCGCGCGCCCCGCACATAGTCGGCCGCGTTGAAGGTGAGCGCCGGATCGACGAAATCGATCATGTGGTAGCGCACCTCGCGGCGCTGCTCAGGGCTCGGCTTGTTGGTGGCGATGTCGAGTCGCTCATAGACCTGGCGGGAATCGGCGACCACGACCTCGCCGTCGAGTTCCAGGGCCAGGTCGAACGCCAGCCGCGACTTGCCGATGCCCGTCGGCCCGACGATGACCGGGACTCGGGTCAGTAGTTCCTGCGGAAGTGGCGCGTGAGCTCCTGCCACTCGACCAGCAGCCGCGTAGGTCTGCCGTGCGGGCATGTGATCGACTCTTCGGTCCCCTCGAGGTCCGCCAGCAGCCGTCGCTGCTCGGCCACGTCGAGCACGTCGCCGAACTTGACCGCGGAGTGGCACGCCAGGGCGGCGGCGGCCTTCTCGATCGCACCATCACCCCGGTTCTCGGCCAGCGCGGCGAGGGTCTCCTGGATCGCGGCGGTCGCCCGGCCCGACGGCAGCTCCACCGGCACGGCCGTGATGCGCAGGCTTCGCGGGCCGAACTCTTCATACTCGAGGCCGAGGTTCGCCAGCTCAGAGCGATGGTCGACGGCGGCGGCGATCAGTGCCGGCTCGAGGTCGACCGCCTGAGGGATGAGGAGCGGCTGGCTCGCCCCGCGTCCGCTGCGAAGTCTTTCCAGGAGGCGGTTGTACAGCACCCGCTCGTGGGCGGCGTGCTGGTCGACCAGGACGAGCCCGTGCGGGCCCTCGGCCACCAGGTAGCCCGGGCCTGCCTGGCCGATCGGCCGGAGCACCGAGGCGCCTGCGTGGCCGTTCGTCTCGGCTCCCGCCAACGCGGCGGGGGCTTCGTGGAGCGTGAGCTGAGGTCCGGCGACCACCGTGGCGACGGTGGTGGTCTCCGAGGGCCGGAAACGGAAGGGGTCACTGCCATCGAGCGCCGAGCGCACCGCCCGCTGCAGGGCCGCGAACACCGCGCCTTCGTCGCGAAAACGGACTTCCTTCTTCGCCGGATGGACATTGACGTCGACCAGCTCGGGGTCGATGCCGATGTCGATCACCGCGATCGGATGCCGGCCGCGCTCGAGCCGGCCCTGGTAGCACTCTTCGAGCGCATAGACCAGCGACCGGGCGCTGATCGGCCTCCCGTTGACCGCCAGCACCATGCCGTCGCGGCTGCCCCGGCTCAGCCGCGGCTGGCTGACCATGCCTGTCACCAACGGCAGGCCGATCATCTCCAGCATCTCGGCCGCGACTGGCCCGCCGTAGACCGAAGCAACCGCGCGCCGGCGATCGCCGTCGCCGCTGCTGCTGACCGCGGCACGGCTGTCGGTCGTGAGGTGGAACCGGACATGCGGATGGAGCAGGGCGAACGCGCTCACGACCTCTTTGACGGCCGCGACCTCGGTGGCGTCGCTTTTCATGAACTTCAGGCGCGCCGGGACGTTGGCGAACAGGTCGCGCACCTCGATCGTCACGCCGGGCAGCAACGGTCCCCCACCCTGGTCGACGACCTCCCCGTTGCGGATCCGCAGGGTGGCGCCGCCGCTGGCGCACTCGACGTCGGCCACGGCCGCGATGCTCGCCAGCGCCTCGCCGCGAAACCCGAACGAACCGATGACGGCAAGGTCGGCGAGCGAGGTCAGCTTGCTGGTCGTGTGGCGGACGAAGGCGAGCCCCAACTCATCCGCGGGTATGCCCGCGCCGTCGTCGCTGACGCGGATCGACGTCTTGCCGGCGCCGCGGACGTCGATGCTGATGCGCCGCGCGCCGGCGTCGAGCGCATTCTCGACCAGCTCTTTGACGACCGATGCGGGACGTTCGATCACCTCGCCGGCGGCGATCGCGTCGGCCACTTCGGGCGCAAGCATCTGGATCATGACGCGCCGGGCGCGCGCCCCACGGGGTCTGCGCGAACGATTGCCTCCGTGGGGTAAAGCGCGCGCATCAAGACAATCTCGCACGCAGCTGGTAGAGCTTCTGCAGCGCCTCCAGCGGGCTGAGCGCGGCCGGATCGATCGCCTCGAGCTCCTTGCGCAAGGCGTCGGGGGCCAATTCGATGGGCAGGCCGAGCTGAACTTCGGGCGGCTCCAGCGGCCGCTGGCGCTCCAGCTCGGCCAGCACGTCCCGCGCGCGGGCGATCAAGGCCGGAGGGAGCCCGGCGACCGCGGCCACGTGAATGCCGTAGGAGCGGTCGGCTCCTCCTGGCACGACCCGATGCAGGAAGCGCACGGTGTCGCCCTCCTCCAGGACCTCCACACGCTGGTTACGCACGCGCGGCAGCCGCTCCGCCAGGGCCGTCAGCTCGTGGTAGTGAGTGGCGAAGAGGGTGCGGCAGCCGAGCTTCGGTGCGTCATGAAGATGCTCCACCACGGCCTGCGCAATCGAAACCCCATCGTAGGTCGAGGTCCCCCTCCCCACCTCATCGAAGATCACCAGCGAGGCGCGCGTGGCGTGGTTGAGGATGTACGCGGTCTCGGTCATCTCGACCATGAAAGTCGACATGCCGGCGCTGATGTCGTCGTGCGCGCCAACGCGCGTGAAGATGCGGTCGGCCAGCCCGACGACGGCGCTCTCCGCGGGGACGAAGCTTCCGCACTGGGCGAGCAGGACGATGACTGCCGCCTGCCGCAGGTAGGTCGACTTCCCCGCCATGTTGGGCCCCGTGAGGATCACGATCTGAGCTGCCCCTGGATCGAGATCGAGGTCGTTCGCCACGAATACGCCCGCCGGCAGGCCGTTCTCGACCAGCGGGTGACGGCCGCCTGTGATGCTCAGCTCGAGCCCGGCGTTGACCTCGGGCCGGCGCCAGCGGTGCTCGGCCGCCGCCAGGGCGAGGCTCAGGAGCGCGTCCGTCATGCCGATCGCCCGCGCGCTCGTGCGCAGCTCGGGCGAAGCATTCGCGACCGCCTCGCCGAGCTCCCGCAGTATCTCCTGCTATGTAGTAGCCGAAGACCTTGTTGAAGCCGACCTTGAGGGAGCGAATGCCGCTGCGCCGACGCTCCGCGGACTCGAGCTTCGCGATCCAGTCGCGCGCCCCTTTCGAAGCGTCCAGGATGGCATCGAGGTCAGCGTCGAATCCGTGCCGGACGACGCCGTCGCGGGGGCTCGTCGGCGGATCGTCGACCAGTGCGCGGGCAAGCAGGTCGGCGAGGGCCGGCGCCGCGCTCACCTCGCCCGCCAATTCGCGCGTGACCAGCGCTGAGCACACAGCCAGAGCCTCCTGGACGGCGGGGATCGCCTCCAGCGAGTGGCGGAGCGCGACGAGCTCGCGAGCGCTGGAGTGGCCCTGGGCGGCACGCGAGACGAGTCGCTCGAGATCTCCCACAGGCTTGAGCGTCTCCCGCAGGCGATCACGCACGCCGGGAGCCCCCACCAGCTCATCGACGGCGGCGAGCCGGAGCTGGATCGATTCCGCGTCTCTCAAGGGTGCTCCCAGCCAGGAGCGCAGCTGACGCGCGCCGACCGGGTTGCTTGTGCGATCGATCAAGGCCACCAGGGCCGGCAGCTCGAGGTTGCGGACCGTCGCCGAGTCGAGCGGCATCGTGGCCTCGGGAGAGTACGTCCGCACGGTGAGCGAGCCCGGTGCGATCCGGGTCTGGTTCTGCTTCAGGTAGTCCAGCACCACCCCCGCCGCGCCGACGGCCATGGGGGCGTCCGCGGCGCCGACCGAAGCGGCAAACGCGATCCCGAGCATGTCCTTGAGCCGTTGCCCGCCCCGCACGGGGTCGAAGCGGTACTCCTCGACGTCGGGAGGAGTCAGCAGCTCCGCGGGAGCGAGACGCTCGAGCTCCGGCTGGAGGCGGTCTTTCGGCAGCTGGCACAGGAGCAGCTCGCCGGTCGAGACCTCACAGGCCGCCAGGCCCGCCTCGAGCCCTTTCGTCCACGCCGCGACGAGATAGTTCGGCCGCGACGGCTCGAGGTACGCCTCCTCGACCACGGTGCCTGGGGTCAGGACGCGGGTCACGTCGCGCCGGACGATCTTGTTCTTGCTCGCCGGCTCCACCTGGTCGCAGATCACGACCTTGTGGCCGGCGCGCAGGAGCTTGCCCACGTACGACTGCCACGCGTGGTGCGGCACGCCGCACATCGGCGCTCGACCAGTCTTCCCGAGCGGCCGGGACGTCAGCTGCACGCCCATGATCGGAGCGGCGACCTTGGCGTCGTCGAAGAAGATCTCGTAGAAGTCGCCGAGCCGGAAAAGAAGGATTCCGTCGGGGTGCTTCTCTTTTGCCTCCCGGTACTGCCGCATGACCGGTGTGGCCGGAATTGTCACGCGGCAGGAAGTCCCAACAGCTGCCCGGCCGTCGCCTGCACGACCCTGAGGTTGAGCAGCTCGCCCGGCCTCACCTCGCCCGAGCGCATCACAATCGCTCGTTTGCCCTGACGGATACGCCCGTAAGGGCGGTTGAGCTCGTCGCGGCCTTCGACCAGGACCTCGACGTCGCGGCCAACCCAGCGTGAGGTCTTGCGGGCCGCGATCTCCCGCGAGAGGGCCAGGAGATCGTTCAGACGGCGCAGCTTCTCGTCGCGGGGAACGTCGTCTTCCATCCGAGTGGCCGCGAAAGTACCGGGCCGTGGCGAGTACATCGCGATGTGGACGACGTCGAACTGGAGCTCTTCCACCAGCGCGCGCGTGTTCATGTAGGCGGCCTCGGACTCGCCTGGGAAACCCACGATCACGTCTGTGACCAGGCCGATGTCTGGCATGAGACGTCGCGCGCTGTCGACGATCGCCCGGTAATGCCGAGTCTGGTACCCGCGCGCCATGCGCTTCAAAACGGTGTCGTCGCCCGATTGCACAGGCAGCTGCAGCTCGCGGCAGACCACGTCGCTGGAGGCCATGGCCTCGAGCAACTCTGGCTCGAGGTCCTGTGGGTGCGAGGTCATGAACCGCAATCGCTTCAGGCCGGGAATCCTCTCTACCTCACGCACGAGCGCGGCGAGACCGCCCCCGCCGGCGGGATCGTGATAGTCGTCGACGTTCTGGCCCAGCAGCACGACCTCACGGGCGCCGTCGGCGATCGCCTGCCGGCACTCGGCCACCACGGCGTCGATGGCCACGTGCTTCTCCCGTCCTCGCACGCGCGGCACGATGCAGAACGTGCAGTTGTGGTCGCAGCCCTGGATGACGCGGACGAAGTGGCTGATCCCCGTGCGACCCGCGTGGGGCAACGCTTCGCCCAATGAGTAGTCGTAGCGGCCCTCGAGCTTGGCGACGAACGGCTCGTAGTCTCCAATCGGCACCACCGCGTCGAGGTGCGGAAACCGTTGGCGCAGGCCATCGCCCTCTTTCCCCACCAGGCAGCCGGTGAGCGCGATCGTCCGCTCGGGCGTCTTCCACTCCCTCAGCTCGTGAAGCTTCGAGTACACGCGATCTTCGGAGGCCTGCCGGACCACGCAGGTGTTGAGAATCGCGACGTCGGCCCGTTCCAGCGAGTCTTCGACGTAGCCCGCCGCAAGCAAGCGCCGCGCGAGGCTCTCGGAGTCCGCGGAGTTCATCTGGCACCCGATCGTCCAGATGTGGAACGAGCGACTCCGTCCCGTCAGCGACTCTCCACCAGGAGGCGGATTCCGGTCCTCTCCTCGCCGTCGATCGAGATGTCGATGAAGGCGGGGATGCAGACGAGGTCGAGGCCGCCCGGGGCGACGTAACCACGGGAGATGGCGATCGCCTTGACTGCCTGGTTGATGGCGCCGGCGCCGATTGCCTGGACTTCGACCCGGCCCTTGCTGCGGATGACGCCCGCGATGGCGCCTGCGACGGCGACCGGCTTAGAGGTGGCCGAAACCTTGAGCACCTCTACTGGAGCGCGCTCCGCTGACATTGCTGGAACCCCTTCAAACATGTTCACGATCGACTCGCTGGATCGATATGGCGCGGCCGTTGGAACTGTTAATGGTAACCAGTACCGAATTGAATGTCACGGTTCCAGACGCCACAACGAACCGGTTCGGAACCCCCGTCAGGAAGCGCTGGATGACCACGTCCTTGTCCATTCCGATGCACCCGTCGCGAGGCCCGACCATGCCCACGTCGGTCACGTACGCGGTGCCGCCGGGCAGAATCCTGGCGTCGGCGGTCGGGATGTGCGTGTGAGTGCCCACGACGGCGCTGGCCCGGCCGTCCAGGTACCAGCCCATGGCGGTCTTCTCCGAGGTCGCCTCCGCGTGCATGTCGCAGAACACGACCTTGATCTCGGGGTGTGCGGCCAGGATCGCGTCCGCCGCCCGGAAGGGATCGTCGAGCGAGTCGAGGAAGATGCGCCCGATCAGGTTCATGACCAGGACCTGCCGGCCGCCGGCCTCGAGCACGCACCAACCCTGGCCGGGGGCAGAGGGCGGGTAGTTGGCCGGCCGGAGGACGTGCTGGAGGTTCGGCAGCTCCCCCACGAACTCCTTCTGGGCAAAGACGTGGTTGCCGCTCGTGACCACGTCCGCGCCGGCGCCCTTCAGCTCGGCCGCGATCTTGGCCGTGAGGCCGAAGCCGCCGGCGGCATTCTCGCCGTTGAGGATCGTCAGGTGCGGCCGCAGCTCTTTCTTGAGCGAGGGAAGGATGGCCTTGACCGCGTCGCGGCCTGGATGGCCCACCACGTCGGCCACGAACAGGATCTTCAGCTCGTCCGGAGGCATCACCAGATTCTCGTGCAAAAGAAAAAGGGAGCCCGCGGGGGCTCCCTTTTCAACGGTTACTTCGCGTACTCCACGGCCCTCGTCTCGCGCACCACTGTGACGCGGATCTGGCCGGGGAAGCTGAGCTCGGATTCGATTCGCTTGGCGATGTCTCGGGCCATCAGCTGGGCAGCCGAGTCGTCGATCTGCTCCGGCTTGACCAGGATCCGGACCTCGCGGCCGGCCTGGATGGCGTATGACTGCTGGACTCCCTGGAACGAGTTGGCGATCTCCTCGAGCTTCTCGAGCCGCTTGACGTACGCCTCGAGCGACTCACGTCGAGCCCCCGGACGCGCGGCCGAGATGGCGTCGGCGGCGATCAGCAACAGCGCTTCGATGCTGTGTGGCTCCTCGTCGTAGTGATGCGCGCGGACCGCATGCACCACCTGGGCGGGGACCGAGTGCCTCTGCAGCAGGTCTGCGCCGATCACGGCGTGCGAACCCTCGACCTCGTGGTCGATGGCCTTGCCGATGTCGTGCAGCAGCCCTGACAGCTTCGCGATGCGGACGTCGGCCCCGATCTCGGACGCCATCATGGCGGCGAGATAGGCGACCTCCTTGGAGTGGTTGAGCACTTGCTGGCCGTAGCTGGTGCGGAACCTCAGGATGCCGAGGTGGCGGACGACCTCAGGGTGAAGACCCTGAAGGCCGAGCTCCAGGACCGCACCCTCCCCCTCCTCTTTGACCCTTTGCAGGACCTCCTGGCGGGACTTGGCGACGATCTCCTCGATCCTGGCCGGATGGATGCGTCCATCCACGATGAGCTTGTTCAGCGCGACCCTCGCGACCTCGCGTCGCACGGGGTCGAACCCGCTGATGATGACGGCCTCGGGAGTGTCGTCGACGATGAGGTCGATCCCCGTGGCCTGTTGCAGAGCGCGAATGTTGCGCCCTTCCTTGCCGATGATGCGGCCTTTCAGCTCGTCGGTCGGCAGCGGCAGCACCGAGACCGAGACCTCGGCGGTCTGGTCGGCGGCGACGCGCTGGATTGACTCGGTGACGATCTCGCGAGCGCGGCGCTCGCTTTCGTCGCGGGCGGAGAGCTCGGCTTCGCGGACCTTGCGCGCGACTTCGTTGCGCAGGTCCTGCTCCACCTGGGCCATCAGGATGCCCTGGGCTTCCTGCCGCGTCATGTTGGCGACGCGCTGAAGCTCCTTTTCCTGCTGACGGTAGCTCTCCTCGAGCTTGGCTTTGATCTCGTCGAGCGCCTTCTGCTGGTTACCCAGCTCCCGCTCGCGGCGGTTGAGGTCCTCGCCTTTGCGGTCGAGGTTTTCCTCTTTCTGTAGAAGTCGCTTCTCGATCTGCTGTGACTGCGCCCGATACTCTCGGGCCTCCTGCTCGGCGGCGGTGCGGACTTTGACGGCATCTTCCTTGGCCTCGAGCAGCTTTTCCTTGGCCTGGGTCTCGGCCTCGAGGAGGGTCTGCTGGGCTTTGAGCTCCAGGACGTGACTCCCGTCGCTCTGCCGGCTCCGGAGCAGCAGGTACGCCACCCCAAAACCGCCGGCCAATGCCACCGCTGCCACCACCACAAGCAATGCGTAGACGTAGACAGGCATGACAAGCACCTCGTTAATTCGATTGTCAAAGTGCGTGACCATGGCAGGACCCGGCCTGGGTCCCGCCTCGGATTGGCTCTATGACCTGCGGGCCAAGCAGTGGCCCGCGTGACCCTGATTCTAGGCTCCGAGGCCGGCCGTCTGGGCTGCCCCGAGCCGATGAGACGCGCCTCGACGGGCGGAGGAGGAGCTTCAGGCTGAGGGCGTGGTTCCCGTCCCCGCCCAGACCGCCCGGCATGCCTCCCGGGCGACGGTCATCGAGAAGCCGCGCCGGAGGAGCTTCGCGCCCACCGACTCAAGCAACTCCCGGTAGCCTGCCGGCCGGCTGCGGCCGGCCAGCCGGACGGCAAGCCGGGTCGCGGCGGCAAGCTGGGCCTCGGGGTCGAACCCCGCCAGGGCAGCATCGGCCATCCGCCGGTCCACCCCCCGCGCCGAGAGCTCGGCCGACAGGGCCAGCGGGCCGTGTGTCCCCGAGCGCCGTCGGACGTGGCCGGCGGCGAACGAGGCGTCGTCGAGGTAGCCGAGCTCGACGAGCCGGTTCACGGCACCCTCGACATCGTCGAGGTCGTAGCCCCGGCGGGCGAGCTTCCGCCGCACCTCGGCCCGGGAGTGGGCCCGGCCGGCCAGGAGCCTCAAGCCTGCGTCGATCGCCGGAGCACGAGGGGCCGGGGGCCCGGAGCCGCGGCGTCTAGAGATCTTCCGTGGCACTCGCGGGCGCCCTGACCGGGCCGCCGACGCGGAGGGGCGGGGTGGCCGCGACGGCCTTCTCGCGCACCTTGGCTTCGATCTCGGCCGAAAGGCTCGGGTTC
>VBHA01000131.1 GCA_005889495.1 Chloroflexota bacterium | reverse complement strand
TCCAGGCGCCGTTCCTCGACCCCTACCGCGTCGTCTTCGTCCGCGCCGTCCCCGTCAACCGGGCGGAGGGCCTGGCGCCGGCGCTCGCGTCGATCCCGCCGACCACGCGCCTCCTTCTCACGGCCGCCGGGCGCCTCGGCACGACCAACAAGCTCGTCAAGGCCATCACTTCCGCGGGCGGCCAGGTGGAGGAGATGCCCCGCCTGGTCCGCAGGGCCCTCACCGACTGGGCTTCGAAGCGCGCGGTCGAGAAGCACGGCCTGTCCCCGGCCGTCGCTGCCCAGGTCACCCGCGTCACCCCGCCCGACCTCAGCGTCATCGACTCGGAGCTGACCAAGCTCGCGGCCTACAAGGCTTCGGGCGCGAAGCTAACGCCCGAGGTCATCAACGACCTGCTCGCCGGCGGCCGCGAGGATGAGATCTTCAAGCTCACCGACAACCTTCTGCCGCACCCGACCCCGCAGGCCCTCGAGATCGCGCGCAACCTCACGCGCTCAGGCCTGCAGCCCACCTCCGTCGCCTACCGGATGGCGAGGCACATCGCCACCGTGCTCGAGGTCAAGGCCAGGCAGGAGCGCGGTGAGTCGCTGCAGGAGGTCCAGGGCGACATGCCCGAGCACAACTTCGTGATCCAGAAGGCATTCGACACGGCGCGGCAGTCCAGCGTCGACGGCCTCGAGGCGGCGCTCCGCCAGATTCGGGATTACGAGTGGGAGGTCAAGTCAGGGCAGGTCGACGCCGACCTCGGCCTCGATGTGCTGCTGACCAGGCTCTAGAAGAGGCCTTACTACTTCTTCTTGGCCGTCGCGGCGGCGGGAGCCGGGGCGCCCTTCTTGCCTTTGGCCGGCGCGGGTGCGGAAGCTGCTGCACCGCCCAGCTTTGCCAGCTGGCGCGCGAGCCGTGACTTGCGCCGCGCGGCGTTGTTGCGGTGCACGATGCCCTTGGCCGCCGCCCGGTCGAGCGCCCGGACGGCGTCCACCGTCGCGGTCACGCGATCCGAAGAATCCTCGGCCGAGCGCAGGGACCGCCTGGCCTTCACGATCAGCGTCTTGACCTCGGAGCGGACAGCTCGATTGCGCACCGCGCGTCGCGCGCCGGCCCGCGCCTGCTTCTTTGCCGAAGCGGTGCGCTTAGCCACGAGTCATCACCAGCGGGGAGAGTTCGACCACGAATCAAGGATTATAGGGACGAGTGGAATTCGAGCTCGACGGCAAGCGCCCGAAGGTGCATCCCGACGCCTACATCGCCCCGACCGCCGTCCTCATCGGCGAGGTCGAGGTGGAGGCCGGAGCGAGCGTGTGGTTTGGGGCCGTGCTGCGCGCTGATGAGTCGAAGATCTCAGTTGGCGCCGGCGCCAATGTGCAGGACAACGTGGTCATCCACTGCGCCGAGGACCTGCCGACCGTGATCGAGCAGAACGCGACCATCGGCCACTCCGCGCAGCTGGAAGGCTGCGTCGTCGAACGCGGCGCCCTGGTGGGGATGGGCGCGACCATGCTCCAGCGCAGCCGGCTCGGCGCGGGCTCCATGCTCGCCGCGGGCGCGGTGCTCGCCGAAGGCAGCGAGATACCGCCCGGCCACCTGGCCGCCGGCGTGCCCGCGCAGGTCAAGAAAGCGCTCGCAGGTTCCTCTGACGGCTGGGTCGCCACCTCCGCGGAGCACTACCAGAAACGTGCCGTCAGATACCGCGCCGGCCTGAAGCCTTTAGTCGATTGACGATCGCGCTCCCCGCGCGGGCCAAGCTGAATCTCGACCTCGAAGTCGTCAGGCGGCGGCCAGACGGCTATCACGACATCCGGACGACGGTGCAGGCGATCGAGCTCCACGACCTGCTGTTGATCGCGCGCGCGGATGAGACCGCGCTCACGCTCTCCGGACTGAGCGTCCGCAACAATGACAACTCCGTGCTCAAGGCTCACGCCGCCGTCGAACACGCCGCCGGGCGAAAGCTGCCCGCGGCGTTTCACCTCCACAAGCGGATCCCGCCGGGATCGGGGATGGGCGGGGCCAGCTCCGACGCCGCCGCGGCGCTGAGGGGAATGCGGGCGATCTTCCAGCTCGACCTCGACCTGGAGGAACTGGCGGCGGACGTCGGCTCCGACGTCCCGTTCTTTCTCCACTCGGGCGGCGCGGCGCGCCTGGAGGGACGCGGGGAACGCATCACGCCACTCGCGGCCGGGACCACCTGGTTCGCCCTCGCCTGGCCGGGTATCGAGCTGTCGACGAAGGACGTTTACAAGGCATGGGACCAGGTGCATGGAGACGGCCTGCGCCCGGCCGCCGAACACCTGGAGCCGCGCCTGGGCGAGTTCGCGCGCCGGCTTGGGCCTGGATGGCGCATGACGGGCAGCGGATCGGCCTTCTTCAAGCTGGCCGACACGGAGCAGGAGGCGAAGGCGGCCGTCGCGGGGCTCGACTGCTGGAAGGCGGTCAGCCGCGCCGCCGCGTGACGTGACGATCCGCAAGGTCGCCGCGGTCTGGGCCGGGAAGGGCACGGGCGCGCTCAGCCGCATCTCCCGCCGCGGTGGCGGAACCACGCTGCCCGGCGATGTGGCGCGGGCGATCGACCCGCGCATCCTGACCCGCCTCACCGGGGACCTCAGCCAGGGTTCCGCCGTCATCACCGGCACCAACGGCAAGACGACGACCGCGCGCCTGCTGACGTGGCTGCTCGAAGGCGTCGGCCAGCGCGTGGTGAGCAACCGCGCCGGCGCGAACCTGATCTTCGGCGTCACCGCGGCCACCCTGAGCAGGGCCGGCGCTGATGGCCGGCTGCGGGCGGACTGGGGGGTCTTCGAGATCGACGAGGCGAGCCTGCCGCGGGCTGCCGGCGAGGTCCAGCCGAAGGCCACGCTGGTGCTGAACCTGTTCCGCGACCAGCTCGACCGCTACGGCGAGCTCGAGTCGATCGCGAAAAAGATCGAGAGGGCGCTGGCGGCGCTGCCCGAAACCGCGCATGTCATCCTCAACGCCGACGACCCGCGCGTCGCCGAGATCGGCCTGGGCCTGCCGAACAAGCCGGTGTGGTTCGGACTCGACGACCCGCGTGTCGCCGGCAAGCAGCTTCCGCACGCGGCGGACGCGCGCACGTGCCCGCGCTGCGGCTCGAGCCTGGTCTTCGAGGCCGTCTACGTCGGCCACGACGGCGTGTATCACTGCCCCAACCACGATTTCGCCAGGCCGGCGCCGGACATCACCGCCACCGACATCGCGCTCGACGGCTTCGACAGCCTCGCCATGACAATCCGCGGCACTCGCGTCGAGATGCCGCTCGGCGGCCTCTACAACTGTTACAACGTGCTCGCCGCGTACGCGACGGCTTGCAGCCTCGGCCTGGACGGCGGCTACATCGCCGAGCGGCTGCGGACCTTCAGGGCCGCGTTCGGACGGCAGGAGCGCATCGACTTTCGGGGCCGGCACCTCATCCTCGTCCTGAGCAAGAACCCCGCCGGCTTCAACGAGACGGTGCGCACCGCGGTCGACCTCGCGCACGCCACCAACTTCGTCATCGGCCTCAACGACCGCAAGGCTGACGGCACGGACGTCTCTTGGATCTGGGACGTCGACTTCGAGCAGCTGCAGAACAAGGCGAGGGTCGTCATCCCCGCTGGCAACCGGGCGTATGACCTCGCCGTGCGCCTGAAGTACGCGGGCGTCGCGGCCGAGGAACCGCAGACGGATCCCGCCCGGGCCCTGGACCTCCTCATCAAGACCACGAACGAAGGCGACACCGCGCACCTGCTGTGCACGTACACCGCGATGCTCGACCTCCGCGCCGAGCTCGTGAGGCGCGGTTGGGCGCAGCCATACTGGGAAACGTGAGCCAGACCTTCACCGTCGGGTGGCTCTACCCCGACCTGATGAACATCTACGGTGACCGCGGCAACATCCTCACCCTGCTCAAGCGCGCGGAGTGGCACGGTTACGAACCCAGGCTCGTGGAGCTGCAGCGGGGCGCGGCGCAGATGATGGACGACGTCGACGTCTTCTTCTTCGGCGGCGGCCAGGACCGCGAGCAGGCGCTCGTGTACGACGACCTGATCGAGATCAAGCAGGAGCCCCTCGAGGCGGCGGTCGCCAAGGGCTCAGTGGTGCTGGCGGTGTGCGGCGGCTATCAGCTGCTCGGGCACTACTACCAGACGGCAGAAGGCGAGCGCTTCCCCGGCATCGGGCTCATCGACGTGCGCACCGAGGCCGGCAAGAAACGGTTCATCGGCGACGTGGTCGTGGACGCCTCGATCGAGGGTGTCGACCCGTCGACGCTGGTCGGATTCGAGAACCACAGCGGACGCACTTTTCTCGGAGTCGGCGCTAGACCTCTTGGGCGGGTTCGCCTGGGAGCGGGCAACAACGGAACCGACGGCACCGAAGGCTGCGTCCAGGGTGGCGTCGTCGGCACATACCTGCACGGCTCGCTGCTGCCGAAGAACCCGCATCTGGCGGACTACCTGATCAGGCGAGCCCTCAGTCGCCGCGGAATGGGCGAACTCGTGCCGCTGGACGACTCGACCGAGCTCGCCGCGCACGCAAGGATCCTGGAGCGGGCTCAGCAACGGGCTGGGGAACGCTAGCCGCACCGGACTCGCCGTTCGTCCCATTCGTCGAGGCCTTCGCCGGCACGTCATCGCGCGACAGCGCTTGCTTCAGCACCTCGTCGATCGACTCCACCATCACGAACTCGATCTGACGGCGGAGGTCGGGCGGAATGTCGTCGAGGTCAGCCTCGTTGCGCTTGGGCAGGATCACGCGCCGGATGCCGGCGCGGTGGGCGCCCAGCACCTTCTCCTTGACGCCGCCGATCGGCAGCACGCGCCCGCGCAGCGTGATCTCGCCCGTCATCGCGATGTCGTCGCGGGCGGGCCGGCCGGTGAGGATCGAAGCCATCGCGGTGAGGACGGTCAATCCGGCCGACGGCCCCTCCTTCGGCTGCGCGCCCGCAGGCACGTGGACGTGGATGTCGTTCTTGAACTGACTCAGCTCTATGCCGAGGTCGCGCGCATGTGACTTCAGGTACGACAGCGCCGCCGCCGCCGACTCCTTCATCACATCGCCGAGCTGACCGGTGAGCTTCAGCTCGCCGCGGCCAGGCGTCAGCGCGGCCTCGACGAAGATGATCTCGCCGCCAGTGGGCGTCCACACCAGGCCGGTGGCGACGCCGGGCCGGTCGATGCGCTCGGCGACGTCGTCGAAGTGGCGACGCTTGCCCAGCGCGGCGCGCACGCGGCGCACGTCGACCGCCTTGCGGATCTTCTTGCCGACAGCGATGTCAGCCACCGCGCGGCGCATCACCGAAGCGATCTCACGCTCGAGGTTGCGCACGCCGGCTTCGCGTGTGTACTCGCGCACGATGAGGCGGATCGCGTCGTCGGCCATCGTCACCTCGTCGGGTCGCAGGCCGTGAGCGGCCAGCTGCTTCGGGATGAGGAAACGCCGCGCGATGTGCACCTTCTCGACCTCGGTGTAGCCCGAGAGGTTCAACACCTCCATGCGGTCGCGGAGCGCGGGCGGGATGGTATCGAGCGTGTTGGCGGTCGTGATGAACATCACCTTCGAGAGGTCGAACGGCACGTCGAGGTAGTTGTCGCGAAAGTCCTTGTTCTGCTCCGGGTCGAGCACCTCGAGCAGCGCGGACGACGGATCGCCGCGCCAGTCGGCGCCGATCTTGTCGACCTCGTCGAGCATGAAGACCGGGTCGTTGGACTCGGCGCGGCGGATCGCCTGGATGATGCGGCCGGGCATCGCGCCGATATAGGTGCGGCGGTGGCCGCGGATCTCCGCCTCGTCGTGTACTCCGCCAAGGGACGCGCGCGCGAACTTGCGCCCCATCGCGCGGGCTATCGAATGTCCCAGCGACGTCTTGCCCACGCCGGGCGGGCCGACGAAGCAGAGGATGGGCTCGCGCCCGCGCTCGGTGGCGCCGCGGTCCTGGCGCAGCTGCCGCACGGCGAGGTGCTCGACGATGCGCTGCTTCACCTTGTCGAGGTCGTAGTGGTCGTCGTCGAGGATCGCGCGCGCCTTGGCCACGTCGACCTCGCCGCCGGTGGACGTGTTCCACGGCAGGGAGACCATCAGGTCGAGATAGGTGCGGATGACCGACGACTCGGGCGATGCGCTCGGGATGCGCTCGAGGCGCGAGATCTCGCGGTCGGCCTCGCGCTGGGCCTCGGGCGGAAGTCCCGCCTTCGTGATCCGCTCGCGAAGCTCCGAAAGCTCGGCCTGGTCGCCATCGAGCTCGCCCAGCTCGCGCTGGATGGCCTTCAGCTGCTCGCGCAGGAAGTACTCGCGCTGGGCCTTGCCCATCGACTCCTCGGCCTGGGACTGGATCTTGCGGCCGAGCTCGAGCACCTCGAGCTCGTGCGCCATGTGGCCGAGCAGCTTTTCCAGCTTCTCGCGCGGCGAATCCATCTCGAGGAGATGCTGGCGCTCGTCGGTGGTGAGCCGGATGTGGTTGGCGATGTAGTACGCGAGGTGCACCGGCTCGTCGATCGCGCCCGCGGCGCTCGCCAGCTCGGCCGGCAGCTGCGGCGCCAGCGCCACGAGCTGCTGGAACGATGAGATCGCACGACGAACCAATGCCTCTCGCTCGATCGAAGGCTGCTGGTCGACAACCTCGGGGTGAGCCTCGATGTTCGCCGTCAGGTAGGGCTCGTCGGAGACGGCGCTGCTCAGCTTGATGCGGCGCACGCCGAGCACCGCCAGCTGCACCGTCCCGTCGGGGAGCTTGAGCATGTGCTGGACGCGCACCATCGCGCCGATGTGGTGGAGATCGTCGAAGGCGACCTCTTCCGCCGTCTCGTCGAGCTGCGCGGCCACCGCGATGTACCGATCGCCAGGGGGCAGGTCCTCTAGTAGCTTGAGCGAGCGGCGGCGTCCCACTGAAAGCGGGATGAAGATGCGCGGGAACACAACCGTCGACTTCAACGGAAGGACCGGTAGCTTCTCCGGGACCGCGGCGTCGTCGGTGTCGACCGGCGCTTCGTCGCTCACGCCACCACAGTAGACGTTCGTCTTCGGATCGGGCTACCCGGACTCACGAATAGGGCCAGTACTCACCAGGCGTGAAGTTCAACCCCCATCGCTCGTTGGGCTGGCGGTGCTGCTCGAACCGCACGCGGTCACCAGCGGCAGAGCCCCGAGTACGAGCGAACGTTTCATGCGGTCAGCAAACCTAACGGCCAGGGGGGCCAAAAAGGGCACCCGTATAATTTCGGGACCCACATTTGAGCCAGGAGCTAACGGCTGTCATCCTCGCCGCCGGGCACGGCACTCGGATGCGGTCTCGCACCCCGAAGGTGCTTCATCCCATCTGCGGACGGCCCATGGTCGACTGGGTGGTGGACGCGGTCAAAGGCGCCGGCGCGACCGACGTCAAGGCCATCGTCAGCTCGCATCACGCCGAGGTGGCTGCGCATCTTGACGGCCGGGCTGAGGTCATCTACCAGCGCGAGCCTGAGGGCACGGGGCATGCCGTGCAGCAGGTGCCCGCCGAGGTCCTGTCTCGCGGCGACGTGCTCGTCGTGAACGCCGACTCGCCACTGCTCACCGCCGAATCCGTGCGCAAGGTAATCGACGCTCACCGCAGCTCGGGCGCCCAGGCGACCATCGCCTCGGTCGAGGATCCGCGCCGGGACGACGGCCGCATCGTGCGCAGCGCCGATGGCGGACTCGAACGCATCGTGGAGAGGAAGGACGCGACCGCCGGCGACCGCGCCGGCTCGGAGATTAACGTCGGCCTGTACTGCT
>VBHA01000130.1 GCA_005889495.1 Chloroflexota bacterium | reverse complement strand
GGCCAAGACGCTGCCAGTCCGTGAACGAGAGCCACCCGAGCTGGATGCAGTAGCCGCCCAGCGCCGGCGCGCCACCGCACATGCTCGTGTTGTCGGGAGGCCACATCCACACGAGGATCGGGATCCCGATGACGAGAGCGGGGACGAAGAACCACAACCATTCGCGCCGGCGGTTGAAGACCGCCCAGAAAAGAGGCAATGCCACGACCGTGCCCCAGGCGTGGACGTGGAACACCGGCAGCGTGCCTGCCGCGAGGCCGGCGAACAGAAACGGCCGCCAGCCCAGTCGTTCCCGCAGGGCCCACCAGAGGACGAGGAGAAGGATGAGGGCGAGGCTGAAGCCGAAGAGCGTCGACCGCTGCGGTATGAGGTAGGCGAGGACCGGGTTCAGCCACTGAAGGTTGTAGGCGTCCCGGTTGAGCGTGTACTCGCGGGGCAGGTGGAGCAGCGCGGACGGGCCGAGCTGCAGGAGGTCGCCGCCCAGCAGGACGAAACCGAGCCCGCCGCTGAGCAGGAACACGAAGACCGCGATCGCCGCACCTGCGCGCTCGCCGAGGAAGCGCACCGCGGCCAGGTACAGGACCCCCGGCAGCGCCAGGCCGAGCATGCCGCTGGTCGCGGTCAGGGCCTCGGTCAGCGTGAGGCCGATGGGCACCAGGTCAGCGGCCAGGAAGTCGACCATGAAGGGGTACCCCAGCCTGTGACCCGTGTCGATCGGAAACTCGGGCGGGAAGTTGTGGCCGTACGCGAAGGAGCCGGTGTAGCTCAGGTGCGCCGCCCAGTCACCCCAGATGTTCACGTAGCCCGCATAGAGGCCGTTGGGCGTGTAGACGTAGGCCTGGTGGAGGAGGTGAACAGTCCAGGCTCCGCACACCGCCACCACGACCAGCAGCGGCCAGGGATGCCTGGGGTCACGCAGCGGCCGAGTCCAGCGCGCGCGGGCATCGGCCCAGTCGGAGCCCAGGCGAGCGCGGCTCGCGAGCACGGCCACCGCGCCTAGCGCGAGCGTTGCGCCGAGGCCGCTGAGCACCGTGAGCAGGGTCACGTCGCGAATCAGGAGCGCCGGGATGAAGGTGGTGGCGGAGACGGCCGCGGCGCCGAGAACCACGCCGAAGACAAGCCTCTCTTCGAAGTTCAGGGCGATGCCCGTGAGATAGGTGATCCCGAAACCGGCCGCGGCGCACGCGGCCAGAAAGAGGACCGAAGCGGCTAGTTCCAACAGAAGAGGTCGGGCTGCGAGGGTGGCGGAGGTGGATTCGGGCAGTGGTCGAACCACAGCTTGGGACCCCATGGCGGGGTGCCCGCTCCGATCGCCCACGCGGAGTTAGACAGCGGCACCGCCGTCCACACCGGGTAGAAATAGCCGAAGAACAGGACCGCGACGGCAAGGTGCGCCGCCACCAGGAGGTTGTGGTCGGGTGGCCGGAGCTTGCTCGCGAGGTGCGCCAGCACAAAAGCGAGCGCGAGGACCATGAAAACCAGCCCGCCGAACATGTGGTACATGAACAGCACGCGCGTGATCGGCCACCACGGCGCGTACTGGGTGATGAACCCGAGCAGGATCACCGCGGCCGGAAAGCTGCGGTGCCGGACGACGAAGTAGGGCAGCGAGACCACGCACGGGAGGCTCGTCAGCCAGATCCAGGGGTTGCCCAGGTCCAGCATCCGCGCCTGCAGCTCCTGGCCGGTGAAGTGGTCGAGGCCGAAGTACGGAAAGTACTCGGCGTAGTACAGGACCGGCCTGGCGAGCAGCGGCCACGACCACGCCGGCGAGCCGTAGGGATGGGTCGCGGTCAGGTTCTTGTGGTACTCGAACGCCCACACCTGGTAGTTCCACAGGTCGCTCAGGGTGTGGAACTGGCCGCGGGCAAAGAACGGATACCACGAGAAGAGGTAGATGACGGCCGGGATCACGATCAGCGCGATCACGCCGACTGACAGGTAGGCGGGCAGCGGGACGCTGAGCGTCACCGGTCCCCACTCGCGCCTGAGCGCGCGCAGGACCAGTCGCACCAGCAGGAAGAACCCGATGCTGCCCCACGCGGCGAGCACGACCCACTTCGCCGCGATCCCGATGCCCAGCACCGTTCCGAGCGCGAGCAGCGAGATCATCGATGCATTGAAGGTCCGGCTCTGGATGTGGACCATGAACAGGAAGTAGGACAGGAGGATGAGGAAGATCGGAAAGATGTCGATCATCCCGATTCGCGACTGGATGAAGAACATGCCGTCGAAGCACACGAGCGTGCCGGCCGCGATCGCGAAGAGCCGGTTTGGCCAGAGGCGCCTCGCGAATAGATACATCATCGGGATGCACAGCGTTCCGAAGAGGCAGGACATGATCCGCCAGCCGAAGGTGTTGAACCCGAGGTCGATGTAGTCACCGCGCGCGCCCTGGAAGGTGGCGCGGAACCAGCCGTAACCCCACTCCCCTGCCGCGATGATCTCCTTGGCCAGAGGGGGTTCGGGGTCGATGTAGTCGAAGCGGCATCCGACCGTGGCCGGCCGGCAGAGCTCCATTCCCTTGACGTCGTAGTAGGCGTCGACCGGGAAGTAGATCTCGTCGAAGACCTGGCCGTTGGGCGGCGAGAGCTGACCGTTGGAATCCGCGTAGCCGCGGTTGAAGGGGTAGGCGAGCCCGCAGAGCGTGCCGGCGGTACCGGTGGGATCGACGGGAGTCCTGGAGACGCAGTTGGTGACCCAGGGCCCCGATGAGGGATGGAGGAAGAAGTCCGGGAGGATCGGGCTGAAGAAGCGGAGCACGAACGCGACCGCCGTGAGCACCAGCAGCGCGACGAGGTCGACGCGGTCGAAATACCTGTGGAGGTTGCGCCCTCGCTCGCCGGGGGCGATCAATGGCGCCGCTTGCGCCGCCTGGCACCTCCCTGGTTCTGACCCAACCGATCGGGAAGGTGCGAGCTGATCTCCCATACCACCGCGTCGGCGTCCGGCACAGGGACGGCGATGACGTCCTCGTACATCAGCCGGGAGCGAAACAACCCGAGCTTCTTCTTGATCGCCGCGAGCTGCGACTCATCGGCGCGCACCTTGATGAAGACGGCGGGCTTGTCGATGTGCTGCTTCATGATCGGCGCGATCATCTTGCTGCGCCTCTCCTGGAAGTGCTGGCGGAGCGGTAGCGCCTTGACCCACCTGATGGAGTCGTAATCGAGGGTGACGCTCGCGAACATGCCCGAGATCCGGACACCTTCGTCCAGGACCTGGACGTTGCTGCGCCGGCGATACAGGAGGATGGCCCCACCCAACGCCAGGCCGGTCGGGATGTAGACGAGCCAGACCGTGTACGCCGGTGAGAAGAGCTGGCGCTGATAGATGGCGATCCCGGTGGCGATGATGCCGGCGGCCAGCAGCAGGCCGGCGAAGAAGCGCTGCTGCAGCCACAGGTGGTGGGCGTAGAGGTTCTGGTGGCGGACTCGGCGGGTGGGCTCTGCGGTGCTCAAGGAATTACTGATTATCCGGCAGGGCCCAAGCTCGGCTCCGTTCCAGGGCGCGACGCCAGCCTCTCTGCATCGAATCGGCCTGGTCGCGCGACATCACGGGTTCGAACTCGCGGTCGAGCTTCCAGAGGCCGCCCAGGTCGGCATCAGTCCAGAGTCCCGCGCCCAACCCGGCCAGGAACGCCGCGCCCAGCGAGGTCGTCTCGGTCTGGCGCGGCCGGCGCACCGGGATGCCGAGCAGGTCCGCCTGCAGCTGGCACAGCACGTCCATCACAGCCGCCCCGCCGTCCACCCGCAGCTCCTTCAGGCGGTATCCCGTGTCGCGCTCCATGGCCTCCACCACGTCGCGGGTCTGGAAGGCCATCGCCTCCACGGCCGCCCGGACGATGTGCGCGCGGCCCGTGCCCCGCGTGAGGCCGACGATGGTGCCCCGCGCGTATGGGTCCCAGTGCGGTGCCCCAAGCCCGACAAAGGCAGGCACGAGAAACACGCCGCCGGTGTCCGGGACCGACGCAGCCAGCGGCCCGGCCTCGCTCGCCGCCCCGATGATGCCGAGCCCGTCGCGCAGCCACTGCAGCGCCGCGCCGGTGACGAAGATGGCGCCTTCGAGCGCGTAGCTGAGCTTTTCCGAACGCCTCCAGGCGACGGTGGTCAGCATGCCCGAGGATGACGAGACCCGGCGCGAGCCGGTCTGCACCAGCACGAACGAGCCGGTCCCGTACGTGTTCTTGGCCATGCCCTCGGCCGTGCATGCCTGGCCGAACAACGCCGCCTGCTGATCGCCCGCGACGCCGGTGATCGGCGCCTCGATGCCGGCGGAGGACGCCGCGACCGGGCCGCTCGAGTCGACGACCCGGGGCAGATTGTCGAGCGAGACGCCGAAGAGCTCGGCCATCTCCTCGCTCCACACGCCGCGGCCGATGTCGAAGAGCAGCGTGCGCGAAGCATTGGACGCGTCGGTCACGTGGTCCCGCCCGCCGGAGAGCTTCGCGATGAGCCACGAGTCCACGGTGCCGGCGGCGGCATCGCGTGCGCCGTCCACATGCTTCAGCGCCCACCCGAGCTTGGTGGCGGTGAAGTACGGGTCCAGGACCAGCCCGGTGATCTCGCGCACACGCTCTTCATGGCCCGCCTCGCGGAGTCGCGTGCACTCGCCGGCCGTCCGGCGGTCCTGCCAGACGATTGCGGGCGTGATGGGTTCGAGCGTCTCCCGGTCCCACAGCACAAGGGTCTCGCGCTGGTTGGTGATCCCGATCGCCGCGACGTCCGCCGGCCTCGCGCCCGCACCCTCCAGCGCCTGGTGCGCGCTCGCCTGCACCGCGGACCAGATCTCGTTGGGGTCATGCTCGACCCATCCCGGTCGCGGGTAGTGCTGGGTGATCTCCGTGTAACCCTTGCCCCGCACACCGCCGTCGAGTCCCACCGCCACGGCGGTCGCGCCGGTGGTGCCCTCGTCGAGGCTGAGGACTACTTCGGTTGCCAGGTTCGGTTCAGCCGCCCGGTTTCGTATCCCTCGAGGTCGGCCGCGACGAACTTGTAGCCCGCCTGTCTGACTGCGTCCGCCACGAGCTCGCGCTGCTGGAGAAGTCGCTCGATCTCCGCGGGCTCGACCTCGATCCGTGCCACCTCGCCGTGGTGACGCACCCGGACCTGCTTGAACCCGAGGGCCTTGAGCGCGTCCTCGGCGGTCTCGATCTGCCGCAGTGCGGCCACCGTCACGGGAGTGCCGTGCGGGATCCGCGAGGAGAGGCACGCGAACGACGGTTTGTTCCAGTTGGGCAGTCCCAGCGCGCGTGCCGAGGCGCGGATCTCCGACTTCGTCATCCCCGCCTCGAGGAGTGGAAAGCGAACACCGCGGCGCACCGCCGAGCCGTGCCCTGGGCGGTGATCGCCAGCGTCATCGGCGGTCGCCCCGTAGGCGAGATGCGCGAGAGCGAGCTGTCTCTGAACCGGCTCCAGGGTGTCGAACAGCTCCTCTTTGCAGTGGAAGCAGCGGTCTGGATTGTTCCGCGCGTAGGCCTCGAGCACCACTTCGTCGGTCGTCACCTCGACCAGCCGCGCGCCCATCGAGGCGGCGAGCTCACGTGCCGCGGACTGCTCGGACTCCGGGTACGCGGGCGAGCTGGCGAGGACCGCAACGGCGCCGTCGCCGAGCTCATCCATGGCGAGCCGCAGCAGAAGCGTGGAGTCGACGCCGCCCGAGTACGCGACCAGCACCGAGCCCAGGTCACGGACGATGTCGCGCGCGTCCCGCAGCCGAGTTGCGTCGAACGAATCGAGCTGGATCACTCCAGCACGAGATTAGCTCGCGCGCGCCTCTGAAGGCTCCATCGCCGGAGCACCGCACCAGGCCTCGTAGTCGATCAAGGAGTCGACGGTGGGGTTCTCTCCGCACAGGGGGCAGGCCTTGTTCTGCCGCAGCCTCAGCTCGCGGAAGCTCATGTCCTCGCCCTCGAAGAGCAGGTAGCGCCCGATCATCGGCCGGCCGATGTCGAGCAGGTACTTGATCGTCTCGAAGGCCATCATGCTGCCGATGATCCCGGGCAGGACGCCGAAGACGCCGGCCTCGGCGCAGCTCTGCACGCTTCCGGGCGGCGGAGGCTCGGGGAACAGACAGCGGTAGCAGCCGGTGCCCTTGGCCGAGTCGAAAAGGGCCAGCCGTCCCTCGAATCGGAAGATGCTGCCGTGCACCAGCGGCTTGGCCAGGAAGTGGGCCGCGTCGTTGGCCAGGTAGCGGGTGGGAAAGTTGTCGGTGCCGTCGACGATCACGTCGTATGGCGCGAAGATGCGCAGCGCGGTGTCGGAGTTGAGGTGCTCGTTGATCGGCACCACCTCGACGTCGGGGTTCAGGTTGCGCAGCGTCTCCGCGGCCGACTCGACCTTCGGCCTACCGATGTCGTCGTGGCCGTGGAGGAGCTGGCGCTGGAGGTTGGAGGCGTCGACCACGTCGAAGTCGACGATCCCGATCTTGCCGACGCCGGCCGCGGCCAGGTACATGGCCGCCGGAGAACCGAGGCCGCCGGCGCCCAGGAGCAGGACGCTGGAGTTCAGCAGCTTGCGCTGGCCCGCCCCGCCCACCTCGGGCAGGATCAGGTGCCGGGCGTAGCGTGCGACCTGGTCGGGGGTGAAGTTTCGAGTTGGAGCCATCTGCTAGGACTATACCCAGGGCCGCTTCGGGGTTATTCCTATAGTGGAGGGCCACCACGATGGAAACCGAATACCTGGACGAAGAGCAGGTCATCTCCCTCTACAACAAGGTGAGGACGGGCAAGAAGACCTGGCCCACCGGCATCTGGACCTCTCCCGCCGCGCTGCAGTACGCGGTCACAGTCTTCGACTACTGGATCCACAACGTCATGGGCTGGAAGGGCTGGCCCGACGCGCGGGGCAAGGTCACGCCCGCGCTGCTCGAGGAGCACCGGCTGGCTGACCTCGTCGAGTCCGTCTTCGTCCCCGAGTTCGGCGACGACTGGCTCGACTTCGAGGTCGTGCTGAACGAGAGCATGCGGCTCTCCGAGGATGAGGCCTGGGCGCCAGACGTGTCCGACCGCCAGGAGCGCGTCGAGGCTGCCTTCGAGCACGCTTTCGAGAAGCTGATTGGCTCGCCCAAGCAGCAGCCCAAGCTCCTGCCTACCTACCACCGCTTCCGCAACCACCTCTTGCGCATGTGGAGCGCGTTCCAGGAGGCCCAGGCCGAGCACGACAAGGCGGAGCGCGAGTCGGCGGAGCGCTTCTGGGGCCCTTTGCGGCTCGTCCGCAGCAGCCGCGGGCAGGCGGCCGAGGCCTGGTCGATCGTCAACACTGACGACGAGCGCCGCGGCGAGGTCGTCATGGTCTGGGGCGAGCCTCACCCCTACTGCGTGGTCGTGCTCGATGACGACATCGAGACCGGCGGCTGGGAGCAGGTGATCTACCGGCTCGAGCAGGAGATCCTGGTCGAGGAGCCCGGGGTGGTCAGCTACGCGGTGTGGCACAAAGGATTCGTCGGCGAGTACTACCGCTGCGCCGACTGCGGCGAGCTGCACAGCCAGTTCGACGAGGACACCGGCAACGGACTCAGGCTCGACGAGCTGGAGCCGCCGGAAGAGCGCTAGCCGGGGCTGGTCGAGCTAGTCGACGGTGAGGGAGAAGTTCCTTCCCTCCCAGCCCGTCATGTAGTGCGCCGTCCAGGAGAACTCCGTCCCGACCGCCAGCTTGTGGCAAGGGACCTCGGCGACCCACACGCCGAGGGTGGTGTCGACGGCGTCGACCTCGCTGAACGACTGCCACTGGTCGAACGTGTAGTGCACCGCGCCGGGCCGCGGCAGCTGGACGCGGAGCTTTCTTCCGGCCGCGATCCGCGTGATCTGGTGCCTGTGCGACCAGACGAATGCCGGCTCCAGCGCCGTGCCCTCGGTGTAGCGGCGGCGGGCCGGCATGACGATGTCCGGGAATCCGGCAAGCGCGATGGTGACCAGCAGCTCCAGGTACTCCGCGTGCGCCCAGCCCAGCGGGCAGGCGGATCCGTTGGGCTTGCCGAGCTGCAGGCGCCGGCTGGGAATGTCCGGCGCGTCCCAGAGCTGCTCCGCGAGCGCCAGGCCCTGCCCGGCGAATCCCTCGAGCGTGCGGACCATCTCGGCCGCGGGCAGGCCCATCGAGAAGAAGTGACGCGCGCGTTCGGCGGTCAGCACCGGCCACGCGCGGCCAAGCCCTGAGCCGTCCCACGGCGAGCCATCGTCGTGCTCGCCGTACTCGTCACCGACGTAGCGGCGCCAGCTCGGCCCGTTGGGCAGGCTGACTTTCAGCGAGGAGTCGACGCCCTGCAGGCTGCGGAGCACGCGGTCGTCTTTGGGCCGCCGGAGCCCATAGCGAACCAGCTCCAGGAACTCAGGCGCGATCGCGCCCTCGCCCGGGCGCTGGTCAGGGTCTGAGGCGAGCCGCACGTATTGGCCGTTCGGCATCGAGCACCATTGCTCCACGCGGTCGTTCCAGTAGTCGGCGACGGCGCGCAGGTGGCTGGCGGCCACGTGCTCGCCGGCGTCGCCGGCGAACTCCGCGGCCACGACCAGCGCCGCGATGCAGGTCGCCAGGGTCGACGGCGACAGGCCGCCGGCATCCTCCCAGCGGTCGAGCGCGGTGAGCGGGCCTTCGCGGAGGATGAACTGCGCGGCGGGTCGCACCATCGTCGGGAAGGGGTCGTGGTCGAGGCAGCCCGCGACCCCCAACCGCCACGCGAGGAGAATCGGCAGCGCGACCTCGTCGAGCTCAGTGGACTGCCAGTGAGGAGTGCCGTCCAGGCTCCAGTTCTGATACCAGCCGCCGTCCGGGCGCTGGCGCGACTGCAGGTGGCGGAAGGCGCGCAGGGCCGCGTCGCTGTCGCCCGCATCGAGCAGGGCGGTCGCGATCCGGCAGAGGTCGCGCGGCCAGACGAGGTGATAGACGTGGTTGCCGTCGTGGTTGGTCTCACCCCAGGGGGCGGCCGGCGCGGCCACGAAAGCGCCGGCGTGCGACTTGTCCTCGAGGCAGTGGAGGATGGCGAAGGACGCTCGCGCGAGCATGCCGTCGTCGCCGCTGACCTTGCCGAGCGCCCGCGGGATCTCGACCTGGGCGCGCCAGGCGCGCTCAAAGGACTGGCGGACCGCGCCGGCGCCCTTTTGCAGGGCGGTGCGGGCGATCTCTTCGGCGTCGGCCCTCGTGTGCGCGAAGCCGATGGCGAGCTGAAACGTGCCCGCGCGGACGCCGATCTCCGCGCCGACGCAAGCGTTGCCGGGGCCCGCGCGGTCGTACTTGTAGGTGAACTGGCCGTCGGCGTCGCTGAGGTCGATGTGGACGTCAGAGGAGCGGAAGTACCCGGCGGTGGCGCGGCTGAACGGGCCGACGATGCAGATCCATATGTCCTGCTGCTGCATCAGCAGCGCGGGCGGATGGGTGTCGATCACGCTGCTGAAGTTGCCCTCGGTGAAGGGCTGCCAGTGCGCGGAGGCCTGCATGTAGAGGCGCAGGTCGGGCAGCTCGGGGGTGAACGTCGCCGCGACCAGCAGCGCATTCTCTTCGGGGTCGGAGAAGAACTCCTTGGTCAGACGGTATTCGTGGTGCGTCGTCTCGACGCGAAAGGCCGGAACGCCCGGCGCGAGCCA
>VBHA01000129.1 GCA_005889495.1 Chloroflexota bacterium | reverse complement strand
ACCGACGTGCGCGATCACGGCCATCGCGATGCCGCCGATCTCGCGTCCCGCCAGCCGGCCGCGGCGGTATCGCCAGACCGCCGCGACCACCATCCCCGTCGCGGTGCCCTGCAGCAGCGGCTGGAAGATGGCGAGCGTGATGAGGTCGTAGATCCAGTTGCCCGGCGCCAGGTGGACCGGTAGCGTCGTCAGCGCGCTCGAGAACGCGACCAGTGACTCCGCGACGCTGAAACCCAGCCCCGCCGCGATCCCGAACACGAGACCGTCGACCGTCTCCGGAAAATCGGCCCGCCTCGGAAGGAAGAGCGCGGGTAGAGGTTTGACCACCTCCTGCACGACCGGCACGAGGAGGCCCAGGAATAGAAGCGTGCCGACGCTGATGCTCGCGCCCCGAAGCGGGTTGCCGACCGCGGGGAACGGGTTGTAGAGCGCGCGGACGATCAGGGTCAGCACGAGTCCGGCGACCGCACCGCCACCGAGGGTGAAGCCGAGCACCGTCGCGGGCTCGTCGCGGTAGACCTGCGCCTCGTAGAGGTAGATCAGGTAAAGGACGGGTACGAGGAGGATCGCGACGAGGATCGCCGCCGTGATCAGACCCGCGACGTAGAGGAGCAGGATCCCCGCCACGCCGACCACGAACGCCCAGCGGAACTCGTGGATCTTCTGGTGGCCGAGGTGCGGGAAAAGAGTCGTGAACATCGACGGCTGGACGACGTGCTCGCCGGGGTGGGCGGTGTAGCTGTGCTCGCGGGTTTTGGCCCGCGCCAGCTCGCCCGACGTGCCCTGGTGTGCTCCGCAGCGGGTGCAGAAGACGCCGTCGGGGACGTCGTTGGCGCAGTGGTCGCAGCGCATCGGCCGGAAAGGATATCGGCCGGGCCGGGCTTTACGCCTTCTTAGCTTCCTCGCCGGAAGCGGGCACCCAGCCCCGGATGAAGTGGCAGCCGTAATGCCCGGGATGCTTCTCGAAGTAGCGCTGGTGATACTCCTCGGCGCGCCAGAAATCCGTCGCCGGGACGATCTCGGTGACGATCTTGCGGTCGAAGTACTTCTGCGTCTCGTCCTTCGAGCGCCGCGCGGCCTTCTCCTGCTCGGGGTTGTGGTAGAAGATCACGCTCCTGTACTGGTGGCCCATGTCCGGACCCTGGCGGTTGAGCGTCGTCGGGTCGTGCATGTTCCAGAACTGGTTGAGGAGCTGCTCGTAGGACACCAAAGACGGGTCGTAGGTGACCTCCACGGCCTCCGCGTGACCGGTCCGGCCGGAGCACACCTGCTCGTAGGTGGCATGGTCGACATGCCCGCCTTCGTAACCCGAAACCGCTTCAATCACACCCGGCATCTCGTTGAACAGGTGCTCGACACCCCAGAAGCAACCGCCGGCAAAAGTGGCCTTTTCCATCTCGCCCTCCATGATCTCAGACACATGATGATTCCCCAGAAGAATGATTTCTAAAGATGAAGATTCCCTAACGCCGCGGCCCCCGCGCCAGTGGTGGCACGTGGCGACCGTCGACGTCACGCCCCTGCGCCGGCACCGAGACTTCCGACTCCTGTTCATCGGCCGCTTCGTGTCGTTTTTCGGCTCCATGATCTCGTCGGTCGCGTTCCCGTACCAGGTCTACCAGCTGACCCACAACGTGCTGGTCGTCGGTCTGCTCGGGCTGGTGGAGTTCGGTCCGATGCTGCTGTTCGCCTTCGTCGGCGGCGCGCTCGCCGACGCCCGCGACCGCCGCGCGATGGTGCTGCTGAGCGAAGCCGCTCTGCTCGTGTGCAGCGCGGTTCTCGTCGTCAACGCCGCGATCCCGGATCCCCAGGTCTGGCTGCTCTTCGTCATCGCCGGAGCCTGGGGCGTGCTCGATGCCCTCCAGCGCCCGTCGCTGGACGCGATGCTGCCCCGGCTGGTCGACCGGGACGAGCTGACCGCGGCCGGTGCGCTCGGGGGTCTGAGAGGAACGCTGGGCCAGATCCTGGGCCCCGCGCTGGGCGGGATCCTGATCGCCGCCTTCGGGCTGCCGCTGACCTACGGCGTCGACACGGCCACCTTTGTGGTCGGCCTGGTGTGCCTGTGGCTGATGCGGGCGGTGCCCCCGCCGGTCGACGCGGAGCGTCCCAGCATCCGGCGGGTCGTGGAGGGCCTGCGCTACGCGCGCAGCCGGCAGGAGCTGCTCGGGACCTACTTCGTCGACATGATCGCCATGTTCTTCGGCATGCCGATGGCCCTGTTCCCGGCGATCGCGCAGGGCCTGGGTGGTCCCAAAGTGCTCGGCCTGCTCTACGCCGCGCCGGCGGTCGGCTCCTTCCTGTTCTCAGCGACCAGCGGCTGGACCAACCGCGTCCACCGGCACGGCATGGGCGTGGTGGTGGCGGCCACCGCGTGGGGAGTCGCGATCGTCGGCTTTGGCCTGGCGCCGAGCCTATGGGCCGCCCTGTTCTTCCTCGCCCTGGCCGGCGCCGCGGACATGATGAGCGGGATCTTTCGCGGGGTGATCTGGAACCAGACCATCCCCGACTCGCTGCGAGGACGGCTGGCGTCGATCGAGATGCTCAGCTGGTCCTCCGGCCCCGCGCTCGGCAACTTCGAGGCGGGCGTCGTGGCCTCGATCTTCAACGTCCGCGTCTCGATCGTCTCCGGCGGCGTCCTGTGCGTGGCCGGCTGCCTGCTGTGCGCCCTGGCGCTGCCGCTGTTCCGTTCCTATGACGCACGCCTGTACCCTCTTGCGCCAGATCCCCGATCCGGCAGCGTCAAGCAGGAGAAGCAGTGAGCTCAGCGCAGTTGCTCGTCCTTCTGGTCGCGGTCACGGCCGGCCTGTCGCTCTGGTCGGCCTTCTTCGCCACCCGGGCCGACTGGGCCGCACGACGCGCGATCAAGCGCTGGGATGCCGCGAGCAGGCCCGTCCCCAACATCGTCTTCACCGGGCAGGTCTCGTCCGGCCAGGCGATCGAGCTCGAGGTGGAGAACCTCGGCGGGACGCTGGCGGCGGGCGGGATCATCGTCCACGCGAGTGACGAGCTGTACGCCGGCGAGCTCACCTTGCCCGAGCACGCGCCGCCGCGCCGGATCTCGCTTCGCTTCGTCGTCAAGGCGTGGAAGCGGCAGCTCGAGCCCCAGTGCCTCGTCCTGGTCGCGCGTGACGTGAACGGCCGCTGCTGGGACTACGTCGACGGCGGCAGGCAGGTCAAGAACCCGCGCCGGTGGCTGTCGAGCCGGCTGCGCGAGCTGCGTATGCAGGGCATGGTCGACTTCCCGGGCGTCACGGGCAAGGAGAAGCGCTAGCCCCGGCTAGTGGGCCGGATCGAGCTCCGCGTTCAACTTCAGCTCGACGTTTCCCTTCATCGCCTGCGAGACCGGGCACCCGTCCTTCGCCTCTTCGGCGAGCTTGCGAAACGCCGCCTCGTCGATGCCGTGGATGTGGCCCTTGACCGTGAGGGTGATCGTCGTGATCCCCTTGCCCGGCACGAACTCCACCTCCGCCGTCGTGTTCAACCGCTCCGGTTTATGTCCCGCCTTGCTCAGGCCGTTGGAGAAGGCCATCGAGTAGCAAGCCGCGTGGGCCGCCGCGATGAGCTCCTCGGGACTCGTGCCGCCGTGAGTTCGCTCGGCGCGGCTCGCCCAGGTGATGGGGAACTCGCTGAACGTCCCGCTCTCCACCTTCACCCGCCCGCGCCCGCTCGTCAGGTCGCCTTCCCACGCCGCATCGGCTCGACTGATCGCCGCCATTCCCAACCTCCAGTGAAGTTCTCAACTGCAGGATAGTTGGGACACCATGAACGCGTTCGAGGTCCCGGAGCTCGACCCCCAGCCCCGGGACGAGCAAGGGCACGGCTACATCGACTTCCTGGCCTCGGAGAAGCTGAGCGTCGGGCTCTCCGTATGGCCGGCGGGCTCGATCGACGGCCAGCAGCCGCATGAAGAAGACGAGGTCTACTACATCATCGGAGGCCGCGGCTCGATCCAGGTGGCGGAGGAGGACAGGCCGCTAAAGCCGGGCAGCCTCGTTTTCGTCGCCGCGCACGTCGAGCACCACTTCCACGACATCACAGAAGACCTGCGGGTCCTGGTCTTCTGGGCCCCGCCGCACCACTCAAGGCGTCATTCTTAAGCGCGTGTCCCAGCAGCCGGCGTCGGTCCTGGTCACCACGACGGAGCGGCCCGCCGGGTATGAGGTCAGGCAGGCGCTCGGTCAGGTCTTTGGCGTCGTGGTCCGAAGCCGCGGCCTCGGCGGCAACATCATGGCCGGGCTGCGGTCTCTCGGCGGTGGCGAGATCGTCGAGTACACGCGCCTGGTGGAGGACACGCGCCGGCACGCGGTCGACCGCATGATCGAGAACGCGCGCGCGATGGGCGCCAACGCCGTGGTCATGATGCGATTCGACTCTTCGGAGCTGGGCCAGACCATGACCGAGGTCGTCGCCTATGGCACGGCCGCGATCATCGAGCGCAGCGCCTCGTGATCGAGCAGCTGATCATCGGTGCGATCGTGCTCGTCTTCGCCGTGATCGGTTACTTCGTCTGGGACCGGCGCTACCGCGGCGGAACCGAAGGTTCGTTCAAACCGACCGCCGAGGTGTTCAAGGACCCGACGTCGGGCAAGATGACCCGCGTCTACGAGGACCCCGCGACCGGAAAGCGACAGTACCGGGAAGAGCTCTGAAGCTCTAGCCGTAACCCCCGCCGGCCTGCTGCTCCGGCGACGACTTCATCTCGGCGACGGTCCCCATGGCCTTGTTGCGCAGGTGACGCACCTTCTTGCCGCTCCAGTCGCCCATGTCGCGTCCGGTCGCCTTCGCCTTGTCGTACGCCATGTGGCGGCGGGCGCCGCCCCTTCGGCTGTCGAGGAAAAACCCGACCAGCGAGGCGATCGCCATTCCGCCGGCAAACCAGATCATCCCGACCTGCCACGCCGGCCTGTGCGGCCGAGGAACCTTCGCCTTCAGCTCATCCGCCTTGCGCGTGATCCTGGAAGTCTCCATAAGGAGAAAACGATTCCTTTCCGGCCGTTACTCGCGTCCCATGCGCGCCGGGTTACCGGATGCGTCCAGCACCAGCGGCGGCAGGTACTCGCCCGCCGGCCTGCGCACCCACCACGTACCTTCGCGCCGCCGCTCCGCGGGCGACGAGAACCGGTAGTGGAAGAGGTTCGCGCGGACCGCCTTCGGCGGAGCATCGGGGAACGGATTGGTCCGGAGCAGTCGCAGCACCGGCCGGTCGCCCTTCAGCAGCCTTACCAGGAAGGCGATGAACCACTGGTGGCGAAAAGGCGACTCCATGGCGGCGAACCACATCAGCCAGTCGAGGCGCAGGTGATACGGCGCGTACTGCCGCGGAACCCGGCGTGGGTCTCCCGGCTTGCCCTTGAACTCGTAGGCCTTCCACGCGCCGTCCTCTGACGGGTCGGCGCTGCCCTCGACGACGATCTCGTATCGCTCCTTGGTCACCGACCCGAACGCGCCGTAGGTGTTGACGAGGTGGAAGGGGTCGAAGCTGAAGTTCATCAGCTGGTGAGATGAGACGAGGTTCAACGCGGGCCGGTAGCTGAGGACCACGACCATCAGGGTCACCGCGACCACCAACCACTGCCACCAGGCGGGCAGCGGAGCCAGGTGCGGCACGTGGACCGCGAGAAACAGCGAGAGCGTCCTGTCGTCGAAGGCCGAGAACGCGAGGGTCATGGTCAGGAAGTTGAGCCATGAGAAGTTGCCGCTGAGCACCAGCCACGCCTGGGTGAGGACGATGATCCCGCCGGCGATCGAGGCGATGGGCTGCGGCGCGAACAGAAAGATGGGCACGACCAGCTGCGCGAAGAAGTTGCCCAGGACCTCGACCCGGTGCAGCGGTTTCGGCAGGTGGTGAAAGAACCAGCTCAACGGGTTCGGCATGGGCTGCGTCTCGTGGTGGTAGTAGAGGCAGGTCAGGTTCCGCCAGCAGGGGTCGCCGCGGAGCTTGATCAGGCCCGCGCCGAACTCGACCCTGAAGACCAGCCAGCGAAACAGCAGGATGAGCGGCCACGCCGGGACGGTCGGGCCGGCGCCGAGAAAGATGGCAAGAAATCCCGCCTCGAGCAGCAGCGTCTCCCAACCGAAGGCGTAAAAGACCTGCCCGACGTTGACGATCGATTGGTACAGCACCCAGAGCGCGAACCACATGAGGATCGCCATCCACGACGGCGCGATGTCCGGCAGGCCGGCGACCACGAGGACGCTGAGCACCACGCCCGTCCACGCCACACCGAGCAGCACAGGGTCGGAGTAGTGGATGTGAAACAGGCTTGGCGCCTCGAGGAACTTCACGTGCTCGAGGAAGCGCGGCACCGGCAGCAGCCCCTTGGCTCCGAGCAAGGGCCGGAACTGGAATGCGGCGACCAGAAACGCGACGAGATAGACCGCGCCCAGCGCGCGCTCGATCACAAGCCTGGTCAGCCAGTAGTCGGGCGCCTGCAGCCAGTCCATCTCAGCGCAGCCGCGAGCGCAACGCGGCGCGCGCGGCGTTCACGCCGCACATCCCGTGGACGCCGCCGCCCGGAGGCGTTGCCGCCGAGCAGATGAAGATCTCGGGATCAGGCGTGGAGTACGGGTTCAGACTGAGGACCGGGCGCGCGACCAGGCCGCGCAGGTCCATCCTGCCGCCCATCACGTCGCCGCCGACGCAGTTCGGCTCTTCCGCTTCGATCCGCCGCGGCGACCACGCGCTGCGCCGGCGGACCAGATCGCGAAATCCGGGGGCGAAGCGTTCGACCTGGTCTTCGATCGCGGCGGTCATGTCGACGTCCGAGCCGTTGGGGACATGGCAGTAAGCCCAGGCCACATGCTTGCCCTCGGGCGCGCGGGTGCGATCGACGAGCGTCGGTTGGGTCAGGAGCACGAACGGACGCGCCGGATGGCCACCGCGGGAAACCTCGTGCTCAGACTGTGCGATCTCCTCCATCGTGCCGCCGAGGTGCACGGTGGCTGCTCGGGCGCACTCAGCCGAACGCCACGGGATGGGTCCGTCCATGGTCCAGTCGAGCTTGAATGCGCCCGGCCCGTGGCGGTACCGCCGCAGGGCGTCGCCATAGCGGCCCGCAAAGCGTCCGCCCGCGACCTCGAGAACCCCTTTGGGCACCATGTCGAGAAGCACCGCCCGGTGCTCGGGAAGGTCGTCGATCGAGCTCACCCTGTGATCGCATCGGATCTCCACGCCCAGCTCGCCGAGCCGCCGCGCCATCGCTTCCGCGACGGATGCCGACCCGCCGCGCGCCACCGGCCAGCCGCCGGCGTGCGCGGAAGCCAGCATGAGCAGTCCCATTGCGCCGGTGCCCGCCTCGTCGAGCGCGAGGAGGCTGTGGGCCGCCGCGCCCGCGAGCAACGCGCGTGCCTCACGTCCGCGGAACAGCCGCCGGCCGAGGGTCGCCGCCGAAAACAGGCCCAGCAGGGCGAAGCGCGCGAGGAGCAGCGGATGACCCGGCAGGCTCGGCGGACGCATGACCATCGGCAGCAGCTCGCGGATGCGATCCGCGACGGGGCCGAGCACATGGCGATAGCCGCCGCCGCCGGCGCCGAGCGTGCGCGCGGTCTCCTCGACTGATCGCTCGAGGACGACCGCGGTGCCGTCGTCAAAGGGGTGGGCCAGCGGTGACGGGGGAGTCACGAGGTCGAGGTGCAGTGGGGCGAAGAACGGCGTCAGCGGCGGGAGGGCCATGATCGTCGAGCAGACGTCGTGGCGGAACCCGGGCTCGAGGAGCTCTTCGGTGCGCAGGCCTCCCCCGGGCCGGCCCGCGGCTTCGAGCACGACCACCGACCGGCCCGCCTCGGCGAGCGTGATGGCGGCCGCCAGGCCGTTGGGCCCTGAGCCGACGACCACGGCGTCGTACCCGGAGGCCATAGGTCTAGTGTCCGCCTAGGGACTAGCAGCGAGCACGCGGCGCA
This sequence comes from Chloroflexota bacterium, assembly GCA_005889495.1. Taxonomy (GTDB): domain Bacteria; phylum Chloroflexota; class Dormibacteria; order Dormibacterales; family Dormibacteraceae; genus 40CM-4-65-16. Next base: position 2,089 of record VBHA01000129.1, on the reverse strand, counting down.
CCTCGCGCGCGACCTCGACGTTCTCCCGCGACTTGATCACCAGCGTGGGCACGGTCGCCTCGGGGGCGCTGACGTCGTTGTCCGGCCCAAGGCTGGCGTTCAGCGTGGGCCCGACCTCCACACCCAGGAAACGCAAGCCGTCGGCCGCGGCCGCGCGGACCGGCGCCGCGTTCTCACCCACGCCGCCGGTGAAGACGAGGGCGTCGAGGCCGTTCATGGCCGCAGCCATGGAGGCGATCAATGCCCGCAGGCGGTGGATGTAGACGTCGAAGGCGAGCTCCGCGGCATCGTCGCCATCGGCGATGCGGCGCAGGATCTCGCGCATGTCCCCCGTTCCGGCCATGGCCATGAGGCCGCCCCGGCGGTCGAGCGCCTCGGTCAGCTGCGGCTCCGACAGGCCCGCGTGCCGTTCCAGGTACAGGAGGGCTCCCGGGTCGACGGTCCCGGACCGGGTGGCCATGACCAGCCCTTCGAGAGGCGTGAAACCCATCGTCGTGTCGAGCCTCCACTCGTCCGGGATCGCGTAGGTCGAGGCCGCCTCGGGCATGCGGGAATGAAAGGCCGTGTCGAGGCAGGCGACCCCCGGCACACGCGGCAACAGCTCGCGCGCCGCCGAGATCCCGGCGAGGGCGGCGGGCAGGTGGAGCGGGGCCAGGTCGGTGATCGTGACCAGGTACTTGATGACGTCACCGTCGAGCCGCACCGAGCGCGTGTAGCGCGGTCCGCCATGCACGACCCGGTGCCCGATCGCCTCGATGCCCTGCATCTCGTGGATGGCGCTCGCTAGCTGGGTTTCATCGAGGCGGCCCTCGGCGACCTCGAAGTCGCGGTCGGTGAGGACGCTGTCGTCCTCGTCGACCAGGCTCAGCTTGAGAGAGCTCGAGCCGGCATTCAGGACGAGGACTCTCAATCGATTAGTAGGGCCACGTCCAGTCGCTGACCTCGGGGATGTCCCGCCCGTGGTCCCGGGTGTACTGGCGGCTGCGCAGGCGCTGGTCGGCCATCTCCTGGCGGGCGGCCGCCGCTTTCGCTCCGAGCGACGGGACGCGGTCGATGACGTCCATCACGAGGTGGTAGCGGTCGAGGTCGTTGAGCATGACCATGTCGAACGGGGTCGTGGTCGTGCCCTCCTCCCTGTAGCCGCGGACGTGGATGTTGGGGTGATTGGTGCGGCGGTAGGTGAGCCGGTGGATCAGCCACGGGTAGCCGTGGTAGGCAAAGATCACTGGCTTGTCCGCGGTGAAGATCTCGTCGAACTCGGCATCTTTGAGCCCGTGCGGATGCTCGGTCGGCGGTTGCAGGCGCATCAGGTCGACGACGTTGACCACGCGCACCGCGAGCTGCGGCAGGTGCCGGCGTACAAGGTCCGCCGCGGCGAGGGTTTCGAGTGTCGGCACGTCTCCCGCGCAGGCCAGCACGACGTCGGGGTCCTTGCCCTCGTCGGTGCTCGCCCACTCCCAGATCCCAAGACCGCGCGTGCAGTGCGCGACGGCGTCGTCCATCGAGAGGTAGTTGAGCGCCGGCTGCTTGCCGGCGACGATGACGTTGACGTAGTTGCGGCTGCGCAGGCAGTGATCCGCCACCGACAGCAGGCAGTTCGCGTCCGGGGCGAGGTAGATGCGGATCACCTCGGCCTTCTTGTTCATGACGTGGTCGATGAAGCCCGGGTCTTGGTGCGAGAAGCCGTTGTGGTCCTGCCGCCAAACGTGTGAAGAGAGCAGGTAGTTGAGGGACGCGATCGGGCGCCGCCATGGAATCGTCCGCGTCGTCTTCAACCACTTCGCGTGCTGGTTGAACATCGAGTCGACGATGTGGATGAACGCCTCGTAGCAGTCGAACAGGCCGTGGCGGCCGGTCAGCAGGTAGCCCTCGAGCCATCCCTCGCACATGTGCTCGCTCAACACTTCCATGACGCGGCCATCGGGCGCCAGGTGGTCGTCGCCGGGGATGGTCTGGGCATCCCACGTCCTGTTGGTGGCCTCGAACACCGCACCGAGGCGGTTGGACGCCGTCTCGTCGGGGCCCATGATCCGGAAGTTGTTGGGGTTCATCTTCACGATGTCCCGCAGGTAGGTGCCCAGCACGCGGG
>VBHA01000128.1 GCA_005889495.1 Chloroflexota bacterium | reverse complement strand
CGATCTCATCGACCAACTTGCCGTTGCGGTCGAACAGCTCGTCCGGCCGGTAGCTGCGTAGCCAGTCCTCGAGGATCTTGAGATGGCCGGGCTTGGCGTCGAAGTCTGTCACCGGCACCTGGTGCGCCCGCCACGTGCCCTCGACCTGCTCGCCGTCGACCTTCTTGGGGCCGGTCCAGCCCTTCGGGGTCCGGAGCACGATCATCGGCCTGGCCTGACGGACGGCCGGGTGCTCTTTCTTGATGCGCGCGATCTCGTCGAGCGCCCAGTCCATCGCCGCCGCCATCTGCTGGTGCACACGCGACGGTTCGTCGCCGCTGACGAAAATCGGCGCATGCCCGTAGCCCTCCAGCAGGTCGCGCAGCTCGGCCTCGGGGATCCGTGCGAGCACGGTCGGGTTGGCGATCTTGTAGCCGTTGAGGTGCAGGATCGGCAGCACCGCGCCGTCGCTAGCGGGGTTC
>VBHA01000127.1 GCA_005889495.1 Chloroflexota bacterium | reverse complement strand
GGCGGGACCGGCCTTCGAGGGCAGCCAGATCAAGTGCGGGATGCGCGCCACCACGGGCGCCATCGAAGGCGTCACGCTGGGCGATCGCGTCGAGCTGCAGGTCATCGGCGGCGACGTGCCGCCCGAGGGCATCTGCGGCTCAGGACTGGTCGACGCGGTCGCGCAGCTGCTGCTGGCCGGCCTCCTCGACCACTCCGGGCGCCTCCGGACCGCGGATGCCGTCGCGGACCATCCGCTGCGCGAGCGGTTGATCGAGGTCGATGGCGTGCGCGCCTTCCTGCTCGCCGAAGGCGTGTACCTGACGCAGCGCGACATCCGCGAGCTGCAGTTCGCGAAGGGGTCGATCGCGACCGGCATCAAAGTGCTGATGGACATCCTCGGCGTCCGGACAGAGGACCTCGACCAGGTGCTACTCGGCGGCTCGTTCGGCTCCTACCTGAACCCGGAGAGCGCCAAGGTCATCGGCCTCGTGCCCCCGGTCGACGTCGACCGGATCATCGCGGTGGGCAACTCCGCCGGCGAGGGCGCCAAGATCGCCCTGCTCTCGTATCGCGAGCGCCAGGTGGCGTTCGAGCTGCCGTCCCGGATCGAATATGTCGAGCTGTCGGGACGCGCGGACTTCAATGATTCTTTCGTCGCCGTGCTTGGGTTTCCTCAGCTGGAGACCGTGCCGTGAACACCACCGCTCTCGTCATCTGCGGGGCGCTGGGCGCCGAGGTGAAGGACATCGTCGAGCGGCGCGGCTGGGACGTCGACATCTACGGGGTCTCGGCGCTCCTTCACCTCTATCCGTCGCGCATCGTCGACGAGCTGCGCGAGAAGCTGCACGCCCTTCGCCCGAACTACGAGAAGCTGATCGTGGTCTACGGCGAGTGCGGCACCACCGGCAAGCTCGAGCCGCTGCTCGAGGAGGTCGGGGCGGCGCGACTACGGGGGCCGCACTGCTACGAGATGTACGCCGGCGCGGAAAGGTTCGCTCAGATCAGCGACCAGAGGCCGGGCACCTTCTTCCTGACCGACTGGCTGGTGCGCAACTTCGAGCGCGCCGTGATCCGCGGCCTCGGACTGGACCGCGACCCAGAATTGAAAACGATGCTTTTCGGCAACTACGAAGCGGTGCTCTACCTGAGGCAGGTCCCCAATCCCCGGCTGGCCGAGAAGGCGCGAGGCATCGCCGGCTATCTGGGGCTGCCGCTGGAGATAGAGGATGTCGGTTTGGGGGAACTGGAAGAGCGGCTTGCTGCGTTGGTAGAGGGTGCGAGTCCCACCACCCAGCCTGCGGCCGGCGTCCGCGGTGGCTAAGTTTCAGGTCATGTTCTGGAAACACATACCCTCCCAGGTGAAGGCCTGGGACGGCGACGCCGAGACCAAGCGCATGCTCCCGGATTACTTCCAGGCGGCAATCGACGCCTACGCGATGAAGGACGGCTCGACCGGCATGGACGCGTACCTGGACGGATGGCAGTGGGGCCCGGTCGAAGAACGTCCGGGTACGCCCCGTGAAGTGGTCGATGAGCTGATCGACGAGCTCACGGCGGCAAACCCTCGCTCGAGCCTGCTGAACCCGACATGAACGACGCCATCCTGGAGGACCTGGTCAACAGCCAGCAGCTCGTGATCGCGATGCTCCGCGTCTCCGGCGAAGACGCGTCGGCCCGCGTCGGGGCGTGGGACCTGCGTGACATCGCCGCGCACCTCGCGGCGACCGAACGCGATTGCTACGTGCCGAGAATTCGCGCGATCGCCGGGGGAGAAAATCCCACGTTGGGCATCTTCAACAACGACGGAGCCGATTTCAGCGGGATCCACCTCGACGACGCGCTCGACGAGTGGACGGCGACCCGGCTGATGCTGATCGGCTACGTGAGGACGCTGGACGAGAATCAGCGGAGCGGGTTGACGGGCCTTCACGAGCGATACGGGAACGTGACGGTGGACCGCTATCTCGAGATCGCCCTGGCGCACGACCGGGACCACCTGCGCGGACTCGAGCGGCTCGCGGGCCAGCTGACTCGTTGACCCGCACGAGCATCTCGGCCGTCCTTGCGGCCGCCTCGGCCAGGATCGCCGCCGCGGTGGCATCGGCCCTCAGGTTGGGGTTGCCCTTGCTCTCCAGGTCGTGAGCCAGGCGCACCACCTCGGCCGCGGAGCGTGCGATCTCGGTTGGCACGTCGATGGTCGGCCGTCGCGCCGCCTCCACGTCGCCACCTGAGCGGACCGCCTCGAGGAAGGCCAGGAAGGCCAGCGAGTCGAGCTCGATGAGCTCTTCCGCGCGGAGGCGCAGGGCCTCGGCACGCGAGTGCGCGGCCGCAGCTTCCGGCCATGCGGGAGAGCGGAGAGCCACCTTCTGGAGAAGGGCGGCCGCGGTGGCCACGACCGCCGCGGCGGCGGATCCGCTGGCCGGCGCCGGCGCGTTCGATGCGATCTCGCTCAAGAGGTGGCCGAGCCGCGCGCGGGCGCGGGTTTCAGGACTCGACAAGCTCTGACTTGCGCCTGGCGACGAACTCGGTCAGCTGCTCGTCCACGCCCGCGTCGATGCCAGGGTCCGGATATTCCGCGAGCAGCTGCTTCCACCTTTCGGCGGCCACCACCTCCGCGGACCGCGAGCCGAAGCGCTGCCAGCGGTCGAAGTTCTCGGTCGACGAGACCCACGGCCGGTAGAAGCCGGTGCGGTAGTGGCGCATCGTGTGCTCGGCGCCCAGGAAGTGGCCGCCGGGACCGACCTCGCGGAGCGCGTCCATCGCGAGCCCTTCTTCATCCACGGGCATCCCGTGGCCCAGGATCCACTCGAACATCCGGAGCTGCTCGACGTCGATCACAAACTTCTCGTAGGACGCGAGGAGCGCGCTTTCGAGCCAGCCCGCCGCGTGGAGCACGAAGTTGACGCGGCCGAGGATGGTCGGCCACATGCACATCATCGACTCGTAGGCGGCCTGGGCGTCCGGGGCCTTGGACGAGGTGAGCGCACCGCCGCCACGGAACGGGAGGTTGTAGTGGCGCGCCATCTGCGCGCTTGCCAGGATGCCCATCGCCGACTCCGGCGTCCCGAAGGCCGGGCTGCCCGACTGCATGTCGGTGTTGGTCAGGAAAGAGCCGTAGACGCTGGGGGTGCCGGGCCGGAGCAGCTGCACCAGCGCGATCCCGGCGAGCGCCTCCGCCGTCTGCTGCGCGACAGTGCCGGCGAGTCCCATCGGCGACATCGCGCCGGCCATCAGGAAGGGCGTCACGATGACCGGCTGGCCGGCCTCCGAGTACTCGAGCAGGGCGCCCAGCATGCGGTCGTCATAACGCAGGGGGCTGTTGACGTTGATGAGGCTGATCACGGCGGGGGTCTTCTCGATGCTTTCGCGCCCACCGCACACGATCGCCGCCATCTCGATCGTGTCCCGCGCGTTCTCGGACGAGATCACGCTGCCCATGAACGGCTTGTCGGTCCAGCGGAGGTGGGAGTAGACCATGTCGAGGTGGCGGCTCTCCAGCGGCAGGTCCTCCGGCTCGACCGTGGTGCCCCCGGCGCAGTGGATCTGCTCCACCGCCTGGGACATCTTGTCGAAGTTCGTGAAGTCCTCGAGCGTCGCGCCGCGCCGCCCTCGCTCCAGGTCGGTCACGAACGGGGGGCCGTAGACCGGGGCCGTGACCACGTGGTCGCCCCCGAGCACGACCGAGCGGGCCTTGTTGCGGGCCTGGAGCTCGAAGGTCGCGGGCGTCTTCGCGACCTGCTCGAGCACGAAGGCCCGTTCGAAGCGGACCCGGTTGTCCTCGACTCGCATCCCGGCCTTAGCGAAGAGGTCGCGCGCCCGCTCGTGGAGGAAGTCGACCCCGATCTCCTCGAGGATGGTCATCGCCTGCTCATGGACGGTGTTGACCTCTTCCCCTGACAGCCAGTCGTAGGGCTTGAGTCGGTTCTTCCACACGCCCGAAGTCTTGCACCTCCCTTCCTGTGCGTGGAGGGAGAATCGGGACGCCCTGGCGCCCCGCGCGGCCCCGAATTTTCTGAAAATCAACCCGAACCGGCGTCGTGGGGTCGCGATTTTCCGGAAAATTCGCGGAGTCTCAGGCGGTCGCCGGATCCTGGCGTGGTCGCTGGGGCCGCCTCGGCCCTGCGGCGCGTGCCCCATCCCCGCCGCAAGCGGCGGTACTTCCCCACTGCGTGGGGAAGAGGGACCTCATCGACCTGCCTGGAAGCGATGCCGGCCCTCTGGCGCGTGCCCCATCCCCGCCGCAAGCGGCGGTACTTCCCCACTGCGTGGGGAAGAGCTGTCTCCCCCATGGATGGCGAGGAACTGGCACAACCGACCTGGTCGCGAACGTGTGGTAACGTAGGCGGTGCCCGTTGGGGTGCTTGGTCCCCGCCTGGGGACCCCACTTAACCTGAGTTGACCCTCATCACACGTCTCGCCCGTACCACCTGCAAGGCCCGCCTGGCATGAGCACGTCCCTGCCCGGCGACATCCTGCCGCTCTGGAACCCGGAGATCCCCGGGGAGGAGATCCAGGCCGGTCGCCTTGGCATCCGCATCCGTCCGGGCACGCCCGCGGCGGAGAAGGTGCTCGCCCTCGAGGCCCACGGCGGCGCCGAGCTCCTCCGCCAGGTGCTGCAGGAGCAGAAGCTCATCGACGGCACCTACATCGTCGTCAAGCCCGAGAAGCCTCTCGAGTTCATCGGCCAGGTCAGCACGACGCTCCTGACCGGCAAGCTAGGCCGGACGCCCATGGGCCTCGCCCTGGAGATCACCGACTGGCAGGAGCTCGAGGGCGCCTACGAGATGGAGAAGAACCGCCTGCGGCTCCGCTTCCAGGAGCTGCACGTGGTCAAAGAGTGGGATGGCGACCTGGAGGGCTTCACGGCCATCGTGCTCCGCGAGCAGGCCAAGGCGCACCCGATGCTCGACTCGACGATGCGCTTCATCGAGCACCTGCGCGACTACCGCGAGAAGCTCGCCGAGGCCGCCGTCCGCCGCTATGAGGCCACCGAGCAGTGGATCGAGTGCCCGAAGTGCGAGACCGAGGTCCCGACCTCGAACGGCATCCACTGCCCGAACTGCGGTGAGGACATGCGGGGTGGCGAGTACGTGCGCGCGATCCTCCACCTGGTCGACGACGCGGACGGCCGGATCTACCGCGGCATCGACTCGCTGACCGTCCGCTCGGCGGGGTTCCCCGAGTACCGCGGCATGTCGCTCGACCGCGTCCAGGGGTCCAACCTCTGGGTCAGCTTCCGCCGCTACGACCCGCTGCCCGACGAGGGCATCGTCCTGCCGACGGCGAGCGTCGAGATGTTCGAGGCGCAGCGCTCGGTCATCCGGCAGCTGCAGATCGGAAGCCCGCGCACGGGCGCCCTCGCGGCCGAGCTGGCCGACCCGGGATGGCTCGGCACCCCGCCGCAAGTGCCGCTCGACGGCAAGCGGGCCCACCACCTGCCCGACCCCAACACGGAGCAGGCCGAAGCGGTGGCCCGGGTGATGGGCATGCGGCCCGGCCAGCTGTACCTGATCCAGGGCCCCCCAGGCACCGGCAAGACGACGGCGATCGTGGAGTCGATCCGGCGCATCCTGGGCCGCAACCCCAACTCGTCGATCCTCCTCTCCTCGCACTCGAACGACGCCGTCGACACCGGCCAGGAGCGGCTGCTCGGCTTCTCCCATGTGCGCCAGGCGCGCATCGCCGAGCCTGGCAAGGTGCCTCGCCGCCTGCGGCCCACGCTGGTCGAGGGCGACGACCTGTCGCCGTACAACCTCGTCGCCGGCACCTGCAACCGCCTGACCATCGACTCGCGCCTGCGTTTCGAGGTGTTCGACTGGCTGATCCTGGACGAGGCGAACAAGGTGCGCGCCAACGAGGCCCTGGCCCTCATGCCGCTGGCCAAGCGGTGGGTGATGATCGGCGACCTCAACCAGCTGCCCCCGGTCATGGAGGAGGCCGCGTCCACCTTCACCATCTCTCAACCGCTCGACGAGCTCGTGCGCGACGACAGCTACTACGGCTGGGTCTGGGACAAGGTGCCGGCCGGCTCGAAGATCATGCTGCCGCGCCAGTACCGGATGCGCGAACCCATCGGCCGCGTCGTCTCCGACCTCTTCTACGAGGGCAAGCTCATCCACGAGGCACCGCACCCGCGCATGCCTTTGCCGTGGCCTTTCGACCGCGAGCTGGTCTGGGTCGACACGGGCGCCCAGGACGAGTACCGCGACGCGCAGCGGTCGGTCGCGAACGAGTTCGAGGTCGCGCTGTGCAAGGACATCACCTCGATCATTCGCCGCCGGGTGCGCAAGGCGAAGCTGGCGGTGATCGCGATGTACAACTCGCAGGTCAATCGCCTGCAGGGTTCTTTGAAGGGCATCGTGCCGCCGGACGACATCGAGTCGGTGGACGCCTTCGAGGGCCGGGAGTCCGACGCGGTCATCCTTTCCCTCGTCCGCTCCAACGACCGCGCCGCGATCGGCTTCTTGAACGACCCCAACCGAGTCAACGTCGCCATCTCGCGCGCCAAGAAGCTGCTGGTCATCGTCGGCGACTCGAAGACGGTGATTGGCGGCGCGCCCGAGCTGTTCGGCCCGCTGTTCGAGCACTGCAAGGAGGAGGGGCTGGTCGCGGGGGTGGGCGCGGTCGTCACCGCCTGCCAGCGCGTGGGCATCCGCTCCCAGGTCCAGCGCCTCTCCCGTCCGGGCAGGGGCGACCGCAGGGCACGCCGGCGGCGCCGCGGGCAGCGGCCCGCCGAGGGGGTCGCAAACGGCGAGCCGGCGGTGTCGGCGAATGGGTCCGAGCCACTCCAGGGTGAGTCCTCGCCGGAGCCGAATGGGGTGGCGGAACCGGCTTCGGTGGAAACGCGTACCGAGGCTGAATAGGCGGTTCCGGCGGCTAAGCTCTAGCGCCGTGAGCGACCAGTGCGTGTTCTGCGACATCGTCCACGGCACCTCGCCGGCGAGCTGGGTGTACCAGGACGACACGGTCGTGGCCTTCATGGACATCCAGCCCATCACCCAGGGACACATGCTCGTGGTCCCGCGGGAGCACGCCGTGCTGATGACGGACATCAACGAGACGTCGGCGATGCGGACTTTTCGCGTCGCGCGCAAGCTGGCGGCGATCGCGCGGCATACGCTGGGCGCCAGCGGGATCAACATCCTGGTCATGGACGGAGAGGCCGCGTACCAGGACGTGCCGCACTTCCACGTCCACGTCATCCCGCGCTATCCCAAGGATGGGTTCGGGCTCACCTTCCCGCACACGTACGAGCACCCGCCGGCGCGCGCGCAGCTGGACGCGATCGCGGCGGCCTTGAAGAACGCAGCGACGCCGGCGACCGCCTGAGATTCACTCGACTTTCCGGAAAAGCGCGACCCCAGGAGGCCGGCGCGGGCTGATTTTCCGAAAAATGCGGGGTTGGGGGCGCTACGGCTTGACGGTCACTTTCAGGGAGTAGACCGCCAGGTACATCGGGCAGGCTGAGCCCGGGGAGCACATCGGCGACGCGTTCGCTGTGACGTCCGCCTGGCCGGGTTTCACGGCCTGGAAGGCGGCCAGGGTCACGCCCCGCGCGGCCGTCGCGGCGGGGTCGACGATCGGCGCGAGCACCGAGGTGTCGCTGGATTGCGGGTGCGTCCAGTTGTTCATCCCGTTCGGGGCGTGCAGCACGACCTCGAGCCTCTGGCCGGATCGCATCGTGACGGCATGGTCGGTGTCAGTGGCGACCAGGTCGAAGCCCGCTCCCGGGCTGTGTGAGGGGGCGGCCGGCCCGGCATAGGCGCCGCACCCGCTCAGAAGCAGACCGATCGCCGCCGCAAATACAGATCTCTTCACGTCTGTGACCGAAACGCCTCCCGCACCGTTGGGGTAACTCGTGACGTTAGGATTGGCCGCTCGTGTCTAAGCTCACCGCCCTGATCGCGGCGGCCCTGCTCGTGGCCGCGTGCAGCACGACCAACGCAGCCTCCGTCCAGCGCTCCCCGTCGCCCGTGACTGGCGGCCTGGCCCAGGGCTTGATCGCTTACGTGGCCGACGCGGGGGTGGGCGTCCTCGACCCGGCCACCGGCAAATCCACCATCGTCGCTCCGTTCCCGCCCGGCGCCTTTCGGGCGGCAGGACCCGTGTGGGCGCCGGCTCCGAACGCCGGCCACCCGGTGATCTACTTCACCCTCCATGACAACCGGCCCGTCGAAGGCCGGACCAAGACGGGTGTCGTTCCCTACGACTGGCTCTTTCGCGTCGATCCCTTCGCGGGCACGATCGAACCGGTGGCGGCATCGCAGGACTCGCAGAGCGAGGGGCCGATCGGCGTCGTCGCGAACAACCACTACCTGGCCATGAGCTACGGCTGCTGCACGAGCTACGAGGTGGACGCGCTCGACCTGACCAGGGCGGCCGCGCCGCTGAAAGCGCTCTCCCGGCCGCCGGCGCAGGCCGCCTTCTTCACCGAGGGCGTGGCGCCGGCCGATTCGGGCTTGATCGCCGTCCGCGCCGCGGGCACGGGCGCCTGGTACTGGCTGAACGCGGACGCCGGAGTGCTGAATCCCTTCCCGCTGAAGCTCGGACCGGACGATGGGCCCATCGCGATCAGCTCAGACGGGACGATGGTCGCCGTTGCGCTGCCCGTCCAGGGCGCCGTGATCGAGCCGATCAACAGCGGCCTGCCGATCGCGTCAGCCACGCCGACGACGACGTCAACGGCGACGCCAGGCGCCGGCGCCACCTCCTCGCCGAAGGCGAGCCCGCGAGCGCCGAAGCGCGTGAACTCCAAACTCCTGCACCCCGACGGGTTGTCGTTCAATCCGGATGCGAGCCAGCTCGCGGTGGCGGTGAACGGCGAGGTCCAGCTGTACAAGACCGCCGCGCCGGACGGTGCGCCCGCCAACCGCTACCTCGTGGGGGCGAACGTGGTGGGCGTTTCGTGGTCGGGGCCGCTCGCCGAACGAACCGCGTCCGGCCTGAAGGCAAGCCCCGGCCCGCTCGCGACCCTGGACGCGCTCCTCGCGGCGACCAAGCTTCCCGCCGCGGCGGACACGCCCGCGAACCGCCCGTTCACGCAGGTCTACCTGTGGCAGTTCGATTCCTCGAAGGCCTCGCCCATCGCGTCCATCACCGACGCGACGCCGGCGGTGCTGGAGAAGTACCCGCCGCTGGGCGCGGGTGTGGTCTTCCACCACTGGGCGCCCACCGAGACGTGGGGCCTGCTGGGAGGCTGCGATCGCTACCGGGTCGTGATCACCGGCAGCATCCCGCCGGTCGCGTCGACATTCGGGTTGCCCGGCAGCACGCTGTGCTCGGCGAAACCGTCGCCTTCGGCGAAAGCCTCGCCGACCTAGCATCAAGGCGTGGATTTCCTTGCCCTCCACGCCGAGTCGCAGCCCGAGAAACCCGCAGTCATCTGCGGCGACGAGGTCCTCGACTTCGCGTCGTTGAGCCGGCGGGCGAGCCGGGCGGCCAACGCTTTCACCGGACTCGGCTGCACCGAAGGCGACCGTGTTGCGTGGATGTCGTTCAACTCGATCACCGGGGCGGAGATCGCCAATGGCGCGCGGCGCGCGGGCCTTGTCATCGTGCCCGTCAACTACAGGCTGCGTGGCCCCGAGATCGCGTACGTGCTCAACGACTCGGGCGCGAAGGTGGCTGCCGCCGGCCCCGACCACGTGGACGCGATGGCCGCGGCCGTGCCCGACGTGAAGAGTGATGTCAGGTTTGTCACCGCGGGCGTACAGGCGCCGCGCGGCTGGCTCTCATATCGCGACCTCGCCGCCGCGGCGTCCGAGCAGTTCGAGGCGATCGGCGACGGGCTGGGCCCTTCCATGATCTACACGTCGGGCACGACGGGGAATCCGAAAGGCGCGTGGCGGCCTCATGGCGTGGACATCGCCAACGTCCTCCAGGTGATCTCGATCTTCGAGCTGTCGCAGGGCGACGTGCACCTGATGTGTGGGCCCGGTTATCACAGCGGCGTCTCGTTCTTCTCGGCGCTGCACCAGGTGCTCGGCGCCACGGTCGTCATGCAGCCGAAGTTCGAGGCCGAGGACGCGCTCGACCTGATCGAGCGCCATCGCCTGACGACGAGCTTCATCGCGCCGACCCTCCTGCAGAGGCTTGTCGACGCGCAGCAGAGACGGCCGCGGGACACGTCATCGCTGCGCGCGTTGATCCTTGGCGCCGCGCCGTGCCCACACACTCTCAAGGTCCGCGCCGAAGCCGCGTTCGGCCAGGTGCTCTGGGAGTTCTACGGCGCGACTGAGACGGGAATCAACACGGTCCTGCGGCCCGAGGACCAGATGCGCAAGCCAGGATCGTGCGGCACGGCGGTGCCCGGCCAGGAGATCCGGGTGGTCCGTGACGACGGCAGCGAGGCCGGCGTGGGCGAACCGGGCGAGCTCATGGTCCGCAACGCCTGGCAGGCCGAATATTTCAACCGGCCAGACGCCACGAGCAAGAGCCTGCACGACGGCTTCTTCTCGGTCGGCGACATCGCCTATCGCGACGAGGAGGGCTACTACTACATATCCGACCGCCGCGTCGACATGATCATCTCGGGCGGCGTCAACATCTACCCGGCCGAGGTCGAGGCGGTGCTGCACGCGCATCCCGCCGTCATGGACGCCGCGGTGATCGGGGTGCCGGATGAGCAGTGGGGCGAATCGGTCAGGGCCGTCGTCCAGCTGCGGGCGGAGACGCGGGCGACCGCCGACGAGCTGATCGCCTTCTGCGCCGAGCGCCTGGCCGGGTACAAGAAGCCGCGGTCGGTCGAGTTCGTCGACGAGTTGCCGCGCGACGCGGCCGGCAAGCTGCTGAAGCGCAAGCTGCGCGACGCGTACTGGACAGGCGCGGGCCGCAAAATTTGACCGAAGCTCCTCGAATTTACCGGAAAAACGTGGGCACAGCACCGCCTACGGAGCGAATTTTCCGGAAAATTGTGGTTGGGGCTTGGTTCGGGAACCGGCGCCTACGGTCCGTCGCGCGCCGAAGTTGCCCCCCGCAACGGCCGGATATATTTGCTGTGCGACCGCGGCGGCCGCGGGCTGCTCACCGCCGCGGCAGCTTGGCCGCAGCCGCGATCGTCCAGTGCGATGCCCACCACATACTGCTGCAGCCCTCGCGCTAGGGCAGATCAGCGACGTCTAGGCCTTCCCAGATCGTGCCGTCGTAGCGGTTGCTCGCATTCGGATTCGGTTGAAACAAGAAATCAAGTGCTTGATCGCTCATGACAGGATAGAAGTCGTACAGGTTCGACAGTTGAATCACCTTTCGCAACTTTCGGTCGTAAACGAGTGCGCCCGTATCTTGACCCCAGCCGACCAACCGCCTATTGATACTGACAAACTGAAGGTAGTGGCCCGAGTAGAGTTGAACTGGGTCGGAATTGAACGGGCTTTGTAGATAGATTGCGTTAGTGTCGCCGGAAATCCACGCTAGGCTCTGTCCGTCGTACGCGAAATAGCTAATGTCTGTCGGTCCGGCGATCTCCTGAACCTGGCCCGTTTCCATGTCTTGCCGGGCCAAGGTTGCTGCCGAACCGGCCGCAGCCGGCTTCAAGTCGTAAACCACCCATGGCCATACGAGTTGAGGTCCTTTCGCATTCGTGGCAATTACTCGCATGTTTGCGCCATCTGCATCGACGGAGTACACGTGAAAAACCCCGTCTACTGCCTCGACTGCTGACCATACGACGACACCGCGTGAAATCGAGACGGTCACGAGCGGCGTAGTGGGGTGAGACGCCGGAGCCGCCGCGAGAGTGCGGATTTGACCATTCTGCCGGTTGTAGCTATAGATGATCCAGTCGGCGAAGGTTGGCTCGAGGCT
>VBHA01000193.1 GCA_005889495.1 Chloroflexota bacterium | reverse complement strand
CGGCGGCATCGCCGCCTACAAGATCGTCGACCTGGCTTCCGCGCTGACCGAGGCCGGCTGCGAGGTGCGGGTCGCGATGACGCCCTCGGCGATGCGGTTTGTCGGCCCGCCGACGTTCGCGGGCGTCACCGGCCGGCCCGTGCTGAGCGGAATGTGGAGCGCCGACGCCTCGCCGGAGCCGCATGTGTTTCTCGGCGACTGGGCGCAGCTGATCCTGGTCGCGCCCGCGACGGCCAACGTCATCGGACGCATCGCCTCGGGACGCTCGGACGACATCGTGACCGCGACCCTGCTCGCGGCCCGTTCCCCCGTGGTCGTGGCGCCCGCGATGAACGACGCGATGTGGGCCAAGGCGGCGGTCCAGGAGAACGTGACCGTATTGCGCAAGCGCGGCATCACGATCGTCGAGCCGGAGTCCGGCCACCTGGCCAGCGGGCATGAGGGGGCCGGCCGTCTGGCCGGCTCGGCGGCGCTGCTGGACGCGATGGTTCATGCGGCCCGCTCGCGTTACGACCTGGCCGGCCGTCGGGTCGTGGTGACCGCCGGAGGAACGCGCGAGCCGATCGATCCGGTGCGTTTCATCAGCAACTACTCGAGCGGCAAGATGGGCTTTGCGCTGGCCGCGGCGGCCGCGGACCGCGGAGCCAGGGTCACGCTCGTGACGACGGCCAACCACCCGCAGCATCACGGCATCGCCGTTCAGCGCGTGGACACGGCGGAGGAGATGCAGGCCGAGCTGCGCTCCCAGCTGCGCGGCGCCGACCTGCTGCTGATGGCCGCCGCCGTCGGCGACTTCCGGCCCGCGCACCTCGCCGATCGCAAGATCCGGCGCGAGGAGACGCCAAGCCTCAGCCTCGAGCTGGCGCCCATCCCCGACCTGGTCGCCTCGCTTGCCTCAGACCCAGAGCTGGATGGCGTCTTTCGAGTCGGCTTTGCGGCGGAAGACTCCGAGCTCGACGCCAAAGCCGTCGAG
>VBHA01000192.1 GCA_005889495.1 Chloroflexota bacterium | reverse complement strand
TTCCTGATGCCCTGCTGGACCGTGGTCCCGGGCGGGATCTGGTTGGCCGGCCCCATGCAGCACACGTGGCCTGCCCCATAAACGCCCTGCCAGCTGACGCTCCAGCCACCAAGCTGATTGGTCATCGAGTCGGCGCTCGGGCCGGTGACGACGACGTTGCCGGTCGGCGATAGTGGCAATGCGTTGCCCTGGTTGCGCAGGAGGGTCATCGATTCCTGCGCGGCCGTCAGCGTCGCATTCCGCCCCGCGGTGACCGCGGCGTTCGCCGCGCCGGCGTCTACACAGGACGCGGTCGCGTTGCTGACGCACGGTTGGTCGAACAGGCCGAGCTTGAACTTGAGGGTCAGGATGCGATTCACGGCCTGGTCGATTCGAGACCGGGAGATCTTGCCGTTCGCGACGTCTTGAAGGATGGCGGCCTGCCACTGCTCGGGGTGCGTGACTTCCATGCTCATGTCCACGCCCGCGTTGACGGCGAGCGCGATGGCCGAAGCCAGGTCAGGCGCGATGTGATACGCGCTCTGCAGAGCCGGCACGTCCTGGTAGTCGCTTATGACGACGCCCCGGAAGCCCATCTGCCCCCGCAGGATCTCGGTCAGCAGGTAGTGCGACGCTGTCGCCGGGACTCCGTTGATCGAGCCCGAGTCCACCATGACCGTGCCCGATCCGGCGTCGATCCCACCCGCGTATGAAGGCAGGATCAGGTCCTGCAGGTAATTCAGCGGCAGAAGCGCCTCGTTTCGGTCGTGGCCGTTGACCGATTGCGAATATCCGGCGAAGTGCTTCACGGTCGCGGTGACACCCAGGGCATGCGCCGATGCCGGCGTCTGCATTCCTTTGATGTTGGCCGCGCCCATCGCGGCCGAGAGGACCGGCTCCTCCGCCCAGGTCTCGTACGTGCGGCCCCATCGGTTGTCACGCGACAGGTCCTGCACTGGGGCGAAGTCCCATACCCAGCCTGTCGCCCTCAACGCGGCGGCCGTGTTGGCGCCGCCGGCCTGCGCGAGAGCAGGGTCCCACGTGGCGCCCATCCCGATCGACTGCGGGTACAAGGGCGCCTGGTAGGGATGACCGAACCCGTGGACCGCGTCGACCCCGAAGATCACCGGTACGTGCAGCCGCGTGTGCTGGATGGCGTAGCTCTGGATCATGTTGTATTCGTTGGCCCAGTCGTAGCCGGTGTTGCCGGTGCCGCCTTTGCCGGTCGTGTCGATCGGGTTGTCAGTACCGCCCGCAAGGACCGAGCCGACATTCTGGTCCACGAAGAACGTCTGCATGCACGCCGGGTTCGGCATGCCGAAGGTGCCGGTATTGCATCGCGCGCTGTTCGGATCGGTGACGTTGTCGACGAGCTGCTGATCCATCTGGCCGACCTTCTCGGCCAGTGTCATCGCGTTCAGCAGCGCCTCGACGCGCGCGGGAGTCGGCTTGCTCGGGTCCAGCCATGGAGGCGTCGCCGAAGTGTTGGCGCTGCCCACCGTGGGTAGGCCCAATCCCAACGCGGCGAAGAGTCCGGTGCCGGCGATGACCGCCTTCCTCCACCAACGGACACGACGAAGTGAACCTGAGTTCGGCATGGACCTCGGCCTCCTTTGTTCCCCCGGCTGCCAGGCAGGGCAGCTTGGCCCCGCTTCCCAGAAATGAAAACTGCCCCGGCGCAAATCGTCACCGT
>VBHA01000075.1:26364-31468 GCA_005889495.1 Chloroflexota bacterium | reverse complement strand
CGTGACCGCGGACGGGGAGGAGATCCTGGTCATGGGCACGCTGCCGGACGTCGAGCTGGCCGGGGGCACGGCGGCGGGTGGCCGCTCGGCGGCCAGGCTCGCCCGGATCGCCCGCTTCCGGGAGGAGACCCGTGACGACCGCATCCGGATCGCCCGCGATGCCGAGCGGCACTTCCGCCGCAAGATCGCGTGGGGGGCGCGCTGTGGAAGCGAGTCGAAGATCTTCACCACCCTCAGCGTGCCGGTCATGACCCGGCTGCGAATGAACGAGAGATCGATCCTCGACACGCTCGTGGCGGGCGGCGTGGCGCGCAGCAGGAGCGAGGCTCTCGCCTGGTGCGTCCGCCTGGTTGGCATGCACCAGGCCGACTGGATCAAGGGCCTGCGCGACGCGCTTGTCAAGGTGGACGAAATCCGCAGTAAAGGGCCTCTGAACTAGTCACACCCCTCGATACTTGTGCGCACTTTGATCGCCCGAGGCGCTCGAAAGCACGTCGTGATCATGGGCGCGGGGCCGGCGGGACTCACGGCCGCCTACGAGCTCCTGAAGCGCGACGTACCGGTCACGATCCTGGAAAGGGATCCCCACCAGGTCGGCGGCCTCGCCCGGACGGTCGAGCACAACGGTTACCGATTCGACATCGGCGGGCACCGCTTCTTCTCCAAGAACGAGGAGGTCGAAGAGCTGTGGACCGAGATCCTCGGCGAGGAGATGCTCAGCCGCGGCCGCCTCTCGCGCATCTACTACCGGGGCCGGTTCTTCGCCTATCCCATCCAGGCCTTCAACGCGCTCTGGAACCTCGGTCCCCTCGAGGCCCTGTTGTGCCTTGCCAGCTACGCGCGTGCCCGCGCGACGCCAGTCCGGAACCCGAAGTCGCTTGAGGACTGGGTGCGCAACCAGTTCGGTTGGCGGCTGTACAGCATCTTCTTCAAGACCTATACGGAAAAGGTCTGGGGCATCAGCACGCGTGAGCTGTCCGCCGACTGGGCCGCCCAGCGGATCAAGAGCCTCGACCTCTGGGTCGTGATCCGCAGCGCGCTGCTTCCAAAACGCAAACCGAAGAAGAGGGGCGAGATCGTGACCACGCTCATCGACAGGTTCCGCTACCCGCGGTTCGGCCCGGGCCAGATATGGGAGCGCGTGGCGGAGATCACCGCGGCCAGGGGCCATCCCGTCCAGCTGGGACGGTCGGTGTCACGCATCAACCATGGCGAGGGAGAGGTCACGTCGGTGGAGACGACCCGGCCGGACGGCGCCACCGAGGCCCACGTCGGCTCCGACTTCATCTCCACCATCCCGATCCGCGAGCTCGTCGAAAGGCTCGAACCTCCGGCGCCTGAGAACGTGCGCAAGGCCGCCCGCAACCTCGGTTACCGCGACTTCATCAGCATCGCGCTGATGATCGACCGGCGGGAAGTGTTCCCGGACAACTGGATCTACATCCACGACCCCGACGTGAGGGTCGGCCGGATCCAGAACTTCAAGAACTGGAGTCCCGACATGGTGCCCGACCAGGGCAAGACGTGCCTGGGCCTCGAGTACTTCTGCTTCGAGGGCGATGGCCTGTGGACGACGCCCGACGCCGAGCTCATCGCGCTGGCCACCAAGGAGCTGGCGCGGCTCGGCATATGCGCAGAGGCCGAGGTGGTCGACGGCGTCGTCGTGCGCCAGCAGAAGGCCTATCCGGTCTACGACGACAGCTACCAGGCCAATGTCGCCGTGGTGCGTGACTACATCTCGACGTCACTGCCCAACCTGCACCTCGCGGGCCGCAACGGGATGCACAAGTACAACAACCAGGACCACTCGATGATGACGGCGCTGCTCGTGGCAAGGAACATCGCAATCGGTTCGCTGCTGGACCCGTGGAAGGTGAACGCCGACGCTGTCTACCACGAGGACATCAAGCTCGGCGAGCGCGACCTGACGGGCCGTCAGGTCCCGGAGCGCATCCCGGCCAAAGCCTAGACCGCGGTTTTCGGTCGAGCGAAGTTGGCGGCCACGAAGCTGGCCACCGCGAGCACGACGAAGAGCACCGCGTGCTTGTAGTGCGGCCCTGACGTCGTCGACGTGAGGATCTGCAGCACCCCCAGGGCGTACAGCACGGCGACGACGATGAAGACGACCCCCAGTACCCCCAGCGCCACCGCGATCGAGTTGGACCTCATCACAGGCTGAAATGTAACAAAGCCAGCGCGGCCAGACCGGCCAGGATGCAGTACCAGCCGTAGGGGTCGAGCCTGCCCGACCGGAAGTAGCGGAGGAGGAATCGAGCGCTGGCGTAGGCGGCCACGCCCGACAGGACGGCGGCGGCGGCGTACTCAGCGATCGGGACACCGCTCTTGAGCAGCTCGGGCACCTCGACCAGGCCCGCGCCTAGGATCACGGGCGTCGCGAGGAGAAAGGAGAAGCGGGCCGCCTCCTGGTGGCGGAGTCCCGCCAGCAAGCCGCCGCCGATGGTGATGCCGGAGCGGGAGATGCCCGGCAGAAACGCCAGCGCCTGGCAGGCGCCGACCAGCGCCGCGGCCCGGAAGCTGATCCGTTCGGCGTCGGCGAAGTGCGATTCCTGCTCTGTGCGCGAGGAGCCGCGCTCGGCCCGGCGGCGGAGGGCTTCGAAGCCCAGCATCAGCAGGCCGTTGAGGATCAGGAATCCCGCCGCCTCGGTGGGGCTTGCGAACAGGGTCTTGATGCGCGTCTCGAGAAAGACGCCGAGCACCGCAGCCGGGATGGTGCCCACCAGCAGCAGCATGGCCAGGCGCTCGGAATCGGTTTTCATCTGGCCGCGAATCGCGGCCGTCACAAAGCCGCGGACGATCACCACCCACTGCTCGCGGTAGATCACGAGCAGCGCGGTGGCCGTGCCGAGGTGGAGCAGGACAAGGAAAGGCACGAACGAGGGGTCGGACTGCTTGAAGCTCCAGTGGAGGAGGCTCGGCACCAGCACCGCGTGGCCCAGGGATGAGACCGGGAAGAGCTCGCTCGCGCCCTGCAGCAGGCCCATGAACAATGCCTGCGCAAGACTCACGGGCTAGATTGTCTTGGAATGAACAGGCTCGCTGTCTTCAACCCCGCCGTGAGGACCCTCGACGAATCGATCGCCCGGGCGAGGGCGGCCGAAAGGCTCGGCTACGAGTCCGTGTGGACGACCCAGATGCCCGACGCGCGCGACGCGGCCCTGGTCCTCGCCGCGTACGCGTCCAACACCGAGCGCGTGAAGCTCGGCACCGGGGTCCTGCCGATCTACACCCGTCACCCGACCGCGATGGCGCAGATGGCGGCGACCCTCGACGAGCTGTCGCAAGGCCGGTTCATCCTCGGCATCGGGATCAGCCACAAGGTGACGGTCGAAGGCATGTGGGGCCTGCGCCTGGAGGACCCTGTCCAGGCGATGCGCGAGTACCTCACCATCGTCCGCACCATCCTGCGCGAAGGTGGCAGCACCACAGAAGGCAAGCACTTCACCGCCCGAGGCGTCTACTCGGCGCCGCATCGCGCCGAGGTGCCGATCATGATCTCAGCCCTCAATCCTCGGATGCTCGAGCTGGCCGGCGAGCTCGCCGACGGGGTCGTCCTCTACATGTGCACACCGGCGTACGTTCGCGACCACGTCGTCCCCACGGTCCGCAAAGGACGCGAGAAGGTGGGCAAGACGCTCGAGGGTTTCGAGGTCGTTTCCGCGGTGCCGGTCTCCCTCACCACCGACCGCGCGGCCGCGCATGACGTCTTCCGCAAGACGGTCGCCCGCTACGCGAGTCTCCCTTACTACCGCAAGATGATGGACGCCAGCGGGCTCGGCTCGGAGCTCTCGGCGGAGCGCGTGGGCGAGCGCGTGCTGGACGAGCTGGCCGGGATCGGCGGCGAGGACCAGGTCCGCGACGCGGTCAGGCGGTATCGCGAGGCCGGCGTCACCCTGCCGGCGATCGGACCGTTCGGAGGCCACGAAGGGGCAAAGGGATTCGAGGCGGCGCTGGAGGCGGCGGCTGAGTCCTAGGCCAGCCTGGCCGCGGCTTCGTCGAGGAGCTTCCGCGCAGCTTCGAACTCGCGGTGCACGCCGGCATCCTCGGCCCGAGCCAGAAGGTCGCCCACGTCCTTCCATCGCCGCTGGTCTCGCTCGGCGAGAGCGCTGCGCACCTGGCCGATGGTCTG
Source organism: Chloroflexota bacterium (assembly GCA_005889495.1). Classification (GTDB taxonomy): domain Bacteria; phylum Chloroflexota; class Dormibacteria; order Dormibacterales; family Dormibacteraceae; genus 40CM-4-65-16. Next base: position 27,321 of record VBHA01000075.1, on the reverse strand, counting down.
GGTCGCGAACAGCAGACCTCCGCCGGGGTTGTCGAGGATCGAGCGCGCGATCACGAGCTGCTCGCGCGCCCAGCTCACGATCTCATCGCCCTCATGCGTGTCGAGCGGTTTCGGACCGTGAACTTCGACTCCCATCCGTCTCTATTGTCCGGCAAGCGCGCGCAGTGACTCGCCTGTGAGCCGGTAGACGGTCCATTCGGCGTTGGGCTTCGCGCCCAGGCGCTCGTAGAACCGGATTGCCGGCTCGTTCCAGTCGAGGACAGCCCACTCGAGCCGGCCGCACCCGCGCTCGACGGCCGTCTCGGCGAGCTTTTCGAGCAGCGCACGCCCGACACCGCCGCCGCGAGCCTCGGGAACGACGAACAGGTCTTCCAGGTAGATCCCTGGCTGGGCCAGGAAGGTCGAGAAGCTGTGAAAGAAGAGGGCGAACGCGACCGCCCTACCGTCGTCCTCGGCGATCAACGTCTCCGCATAAGGCCGTTCGCCGAAGAGGGCGCGGTCGAGCTTCTCCTCCGTCAGCGTGACCTCGTGCTCGAGCTTTTCGTAGCGGGCGAGGCCGCGGATCAGCTCGGCGATCAGGGGCACGTCCGGCTGCTCTCCCGAGCGGATTCGCAGGGTCACCTGGGGCGGTCCTTGAGCCGAAACACAAAGCGCATGGCGCCGTGGGTCTCGGAGAAGCTCGCGATCTTGTTGTCCACCAGCCCGGCCGCCAGGCCGGCGGCGATCAGGTCGGTGTCGCGCAGGGGGCTGCCGGGGCCCTTGCGGCGGATGGCCCAGATCCCTCCGTTCGGCTCGATCCATGTCTTCAGGTCGCGCAGGCGTTCGAGGTCTCGCGGCGACCTCACGCCAAGGAAGACCAGGTCGCATGGCGACTTCGGCTTGCCCGTCACCACCTGGCGCGTCCGCTCGCGCAGCAGGGCCAGGAATGAAGGATCGTCGACGTCGACCACCGCCACC